>CAXUIM010000362.1:1280-4041 GCA_964250885.1 uncultured Acidobacteriaceae bacterium
CGGCTCTGGGATCTCAACCGGCTATGGGACGACCGCCTGATGGTCAGCCTGCTCGACATCTCGCAGGACACAACCGCGTTTCCCTGGGCCAAGCGCACCCCGGGGCAGGGGCTGCGCTCCATTCTGGCCGTTTCACTGGCGCTGGTACTGGGCAAGCTGAGTGGCCATTCCAGTGCCGGAGCCATTGCTGCCGGTTCCGCTTTCACGGTGGGCTTCGCTGTGTTCCATAAGGCGCTCGCATCCACACTGCTCAGCATGACGCTGCTCACCTTGGGCATTGCTTCGGGAACTCTTGCCGGCAGTCTGGGTGCGGGAATGACGCCGCTGGTGCTGGGGCTGGGGCTGCTCGCGGCCGTCAACTACGGCCTGCTGGCCGAGCTCGGTCCCACCTCCAGCTGGATTGGCCAGCAGTGCGCGGTCTTCGTCGTTGTAGCCAGCTATTTTCCCAAAGGCGTGCATTATGCCGTCGGCCGCACGGAGATGGTGCTCGCCGGGGGCGCGCTGCAGATGATCTTCTACGCCGGCTTCCATCCCAGCCGTGGAAAGCCGGAAGCCAGACCGCCAGCCCAGCCCCTGGTTCCGCGCGTCCGCCGGCGCGTCGAGAACCTGGCGGGATCGCTGCGGAGTGAACTGCGGTGGAGTAGCCGCAATGTCTGGTGGTACATCCTGCGGCTGATGCTGGCGGTGGGAATCAGCACCGGCATCTATCGCGGCCTCAAGCTGCCCAATGGCTACTGGGCGCCGATGACCGCTGTTCTGGTGTTGAAGCCGCAATGGTCCAATACGCTGAGCCGGGGGATAGCGCGGCTCAGCGGAACACTCCTCGGCGCGGGGATCGCGCTGATGCTGGCGCTCTGGCTCCCCCTGCCACTCTGGGCAACATTCGTTTTTGCGGTCGCCGCGGCCTGGGGATGCTACGCCACCCAGGCGGTCAATTACGCGCTGTTTTCAGTTTGCGTCACTCTGTATATCGTGTTTCTGTTCCGCTTCGGCGGCTTCTCCGACCGCTCGGCGGCGCATCTTCGGCTAATGAATACCGCCATTGGCGGATCCATCGCGCTGGCGATCGATGCGCTTTGGAAGTGGCTGGGTCCCAAACCCGCGGCATAAGTTCGTACAATAGAAAGATTGTGACACTCGACTTTTTAGGCAGTCTGCAGCGTACCCATACCTGTGGCGCGTTGCGCAGTATCAACTCCGGTGAGACGGCAACGCTGATGGGCTGGGTGAATCGCCGTCGCGATCACGGCAATCTGATTTTTCTGGACCTGCGCGACCGCACCGGCATTACGCAGGTTGTGCTCGACAAGGAGATTTCGCCGGCCGCGCATGCCAAGGCGGAGACGGCGCGTCCGGAGTTCGTTGTGGCGGTTACGGGCAAGGTGCGCCAACGAGGCCCGGGACTGGCCAATCCGAATATGGCAACCGGCGAGATCGAACTGGTGGCCCAGGACCTGCTGCTGCTCAATGACGCCAGGACGCCGCCTTTCTCGCCCGCCGAGGAAGCCATCGCGAACGAAGAGGTGCGTCTCAAATACCGCTATCTCGATCTCCGCCGCGGTGAGATGCAGAAGAACCTCGCGGTTCGCAGCCGCGTGGCGATGGCCGTACGCAACTATCTCGTCGAGCACGGCTTTCTGGAGATTGAGACGCCCTTCATGACCCGGTCCACTCCAGAAGGGGCGCGCGATTACCTGGTGCCGTCCCGCGTGCATGCAGGTCATTTCTACGCTCTTCCGCAGTCACCGCAGATCTTCAAGCAGATTCTGATGATCTCGGGCTTCGATCGCTATTTTCAGATCGCGCGCTGCTTCCGCGACGAAGACCTGCGCGCGGATCGGCAGCCGGAGTTTACCCAGATCGATCTGGAGATGACCTTTCCCCAGATGGAGACGATCTTCGCCACGGTCGAGGGCTTTCTCAACGCGGCCTTTCGAGCCGCGGGCGTGGAGCTGGGCGATAAGGCCTTCCCGCGCATGACCTACGACCAGGCCATCGCACGCTATGGCATCGATAAGCCGGATATGCGTTTGCCCGCCATGGTCGATCTCTCCGCGGAGCTGACCGCCGAGCTACGCGAGACCCTGAAGATCGATCCGGTATTGCCGGTGCTGGGCTTTACCATTCCGCGGGTCGGGGCGATGAGTGGAACCCAGCGGAGGGGTCTGGTGGACGAGATTCGCAAGGGCTTTGGCGACTGCGGTCTGGACTTCCTGGATGTGACGCGGCTGCGCACCAACGAGGCGTTCCAACCGCTGGCCGAAGCCATCGCCGCCAAGCTCACCGCGGAACAGATTGTCTGCTGCGGTGAGAACTTCACTTCGGACGATCTCGCTGTCGTGATTACGGCGAAGCCGGGAACACCCGCCCGGTGGAATCACGATCCGCAGTGGATATGGAAGCGTGTCGGTGGATTGCGGCTGGAGCTGGCCAGAAAATTCGCGGAGAAGCATGGTCTTTTTGCGCAGACCGGCAGCGCCGCCGACTTCAGATTTCTGTGGGTCACCGACTTCCCGATGTATGAGTGGAACGAAGAGACGAAGAGCTGGGACGCGGCGCACCACCCCTTCACCTCGCCGCATGAGGACGACATCACCAGCGGCCGCCTGGTGAACGACAAGGGCGCCGTGCGGGCCCTGGCTTACGATGTGGTGCTCAATGGAATCGAGCTCGGGTCGGGCTCGATCCGTATTCATCGCAAGGATGTGCAGCAGGAGATCTTTCGCTCGCTGGGTATGTCCGATGAGGAAGCCAAGGCGCG
>CAXUIM010000363.1:0-3986 GCA_964250885.1 uncultured Acidobacteriaceae bacterium
GACTTCATCCTCAGCGATGAACTGAATCATGCCTCGATCATCGACGGCGCACGGCTCTCCCGAGCCAAGATCAAGGTGTTTCGGCACAAGGATGTCGCGCACGCCGAGGAGCTGTTGAAGGAGATTGAGAACGAGCCAGGCCGCAAGCTGGTCATCACCGATGGCGTGTTCTCCATGGATGGGGATATCGGCCCGGTCGCGGCGCTGTGCGATCTGTGCGACCGGTACGGCGCCATCATGATGGTCGACGACGCCCATGCCTCCGGCGTGCTGGGCCGCAACGGCCGGGGTTCTGTCGATCTTTTTCAATGCAGCCGCCGGGTCGATGTGCAGGTCGGAACCTTGTCCAAGGCGATTGGCGCACTGGGGGGCTACGTGTGCGGGTCCCGGGATCTGATCGACTACCTGTATCACCGCGCCCGGCCGTTTCTGTTTTCGACCTCGCACCCGCCCAGCGTGGCGGCTTCGTGCATCGCCGCGTTCGATCTTCTGGAGAGTGAACCGGAGCGGATCGGCCGCTTGTGGTCGAACACGAAATATTTCCAGGAGCAGCTGGGAGCCGCGGGTTTCGACATCGGCGGTAGAACAACGCCGCGCAGCGAGACGCCGATTACGCCGCTGATCCTGGGTGATGGGCGGAAGACCATGGAGTTCAGCCGGGCGCTCTTTGAGCAGGGTCTGATGGCAACAGGGATTGCGTTCCCGACGGTGCCGGAAGGCAAGGCGCGGGTCCGCTGCATTATGACCAGCGAACACACGCGCGGACAGATCGATCGAGCGCTGGAGATTCTGACGGGTACCGCACGAAAGATGGATCTGCTGGCCTGACGGCTCGGCCGCGAGCCTGGTAGAGCGGTTTGCCTCAGCGGGGGAGGGAAACTTCGCTTTCGAGTGGCTGGTTCAAAGCCAGCGGTGATGTCGGGGTGAGAGGCGCCTCGGCCGGCTCAAGCTGATCCGTAAGCTCGAGTTGCCGCGAGCCGTGTTCGTCGATGAACGGGTGAAAGTGGGCCCGGCAGCGCGCCTCGTACAGGCCGGTGGCGCCGACTACCACCAACTCCTGTGATTGGCCGAGACGTTGGGTGTGAATGGCGGATTGCCCGCAGACCGTGCAAACGGCGGAGAGCTTGGTCACCGTGTCGGCCAGGGCCATGAGCGCCGGAACGGGACCGAAGGGCTCCGCGCTGAAGGTCATGTCGAGGCCAGCGAGGATGACCCGCTTTCCCAGGCTGACCAGTTCGGAGGCCAAAGGGATCAGGCTGTCGTCCAGGAACTGGATCTCGTCAACGCCCACCACTTCGATCGCGGAGAGTTGCGTCGAAAGTGCTTCGCGCAACCGCTCAACGCTGGCGATGCTGGTCGCTTCGTGAGTCTGCGCTCCATGGCTGGCAATCGCGGTGCGGTGATAGCGGAGGTCGATGTCGGGCTTGAAGCAGGCGACCCGCTGACGGGCGATGCGGGCGCGCTTCAGCCGGCGGATGAGCTCTTCCGACTTGCCGGAGAACATCGGGCCCGTGATCACTTCCAGAACGCCAGGTGCAGGGTTCGCAGACATTTCTGCCTATCGTAGAGCATTTCTCCTGTATCCGTGCCGTGGAGAGGAGGGCGGAAACCTGGAGAATCGAGGAGTGCGGTCCGTCTCAGGTGCGAACGGGGTACACCGTGGAAACTCGCCTGGCACCTGCAGGAGAGAGGCTTCAGCCGGGCCCGGCGTTGGACAGATGAAGGCCCGTAACTGAGGCAGGACCGAACATTGGCCAGCAACGCTCGCGTGCAACGGAGTATGCTGTCGATATTTCCAAGGAGGTCGTGCGATGCGTTTGGGTCGGGAAGCGGTGTGCGGTTTGGCTTTGGGCGTGATGACCTGGGGAACGGGCGCGGCGGGGGCGCAGACCGCGGGACCGAAGCAGATCAAGGTGCCCATCATGAACAGCGCCGGCCAGGATGTCGGCTCCGCAACGTTCAAAACCGTGAGTGGCGGGGTCAAGTTGAAGATCAGCCTGAAGGACATGCCCTTCGGGCCGCATGCCGTGCATATTCACGAACATTCGGCATGCGATGCGCCGGACTTCAAAGGGGCCGGCGGCCATTTCAATCCGGATGGCAAGGAGCACGGATTCAATAATCCCAATGGCCACCACAATGGCGACCTGCCGCTGAGTGTCAGCGTCGGGGAAGATCACATGGGCAGCGCCACATTTCTGCTGACGCGGGTTTCGCTGGACCCGTCAGCGCCGGATTCGCTGCTTGCCAACGGCGGCACCTCGATCGTGGTCCATGAGCATGCCGACGACCAGAAGACTAATCCCAGCGGCGCATCGGGAAACCGGATCGCGTGCGGAGCCATCAAGCCGTGATTTCGGGAGCTCTCTATCGCGATCTGAATTGCGAGGAGAGGGTTTACTGGGGAGGCAATACCCGAATGGTACTGTTGACCGATTGCTAACGCTAACTTCTTCGGTATTACCCGATTGGTAAATGGTTTGGCGGATAAGAGGCTGGGCCGAGGTTTCGGGAATCACGTTCCAAGTTCCCGAAGCCAAGATCCAAGGCCCCTGGAGCCACGGTTCCGGGCTCCGGGCTCCGAACTTCAGGCTCCGGGCTCCGAACTTCCGGCTCCAGGCTTCAGGACTCCAACTTCAGGCTCCCGGAGCCACGGCCGCCAGGTCTCAGCAGCCCACAGCTTCAGGCTTCGGGAACCACGGCTCCTTCCAGCGCGTACGGTGCATTATGGCAACGGCGGCAGTCGCGGCGGTCTTCGAGTCAAGAACTCACCGGGAGCCGAAGGGATCCCGGGAGCTAAGGACGGGTGTGGATCCCCGGACGACGACTCCGGGGCGAGGATCGGACGCGCTTTGGACGGTACTTCCGGCCGGGCGCAGCGGGATCGGCCGGCCGGCGGCTGCGGAGCCATCGACCATGCAGGAGGTCCGGCCCGTGACGCGGATGTTACCCGAGGGACCCGATCCAACGGAGCCGCGGGCTCTGGATCGGGGAGGGGCGGTGCCGGATGGAGTTCAGGCTACAGCCGAGCGTGCGGCAGCCATGGCGGAGCAGGCGGCGCTGGCGGATCTGGTGCGGCGCTGTCTGGCGGGCGATCCGGCTGCCTGGGAGCACCTGGCGCGCACGCAGCATCGAAGAATTTATGGGATCTGCTATCGGTTTACCGGCTCGGCGAGCGATGCGGAGGATCTGACTCAGGAGACCTTTCTCAAGATGTACCGCAATCTGGCCAGCTTCGATCCGGCCCGCGGAGGATTTTCTACCTGGTTGACGACGCTTACCCGGAACCTGCTGGTCGATAATTACCGTCGCACAAGAATGGAGCGCTCCACCGATTCGCTGGATGAGGGTTTGGGGGGCGAGGACGATCCCAGCGGCTCGGGCGCACCGACCCGGGCGGATCGTCTGGCCGACGGCGGCAAGAGCCAGGAGCAGCATGTGGCTGGCCTGGAGCTGAAGGCCCAGATCCAGATGGCGCTGAAACAGGTCTCTCCGGAGCTGCGCGAGGCAGTGATCCTGCGGGACCTGGAAGACATGGATTACAAGGAGATCGCCGAGGTGCTGGGAATTCCGCAGGGGACGGTCAAGAGCCGGATCAGCCGCGGACGTGCTGAACTTGCGAGGCTTTTGAAGCGTATAGAAGGGCAGGTGATGTAAGCGTGGCGGACCAGGACCAATTCGAGAAATTTGGAAGAGAAGAAGGGGCGCGGGCGCAGACCTGCGCGGTTTGTGAGGCGTTGCTGCCGGAAGCGGTGGACGGCACGCTCAGCGAAGCCGAGCAGAGGGCCTTCGATAAGCATGTGGCGGGCTGCGTGGAATGCCACCGGGAGCTGGCCGAAGCGCGGCGTGGTGCGGCCTGGCTGGCCTTACTGAAGAGTGAGGCTCCGGAGCCCCCGGCGGGAATGCTGGAGCGGATCCTTGCCGGCACCACCGGGGCGGAGACCGGTTTCGAGCCCGCGCGCCTTGCCGCTCTCGCGGCCTCGGCT
>CAXUIM010000364.1:0-3979 GCA_964250885.1 uncultured Acidobacteriaceae bacterium
AAGCGGGTTTCGCGAAGCTGGCGAAGCCACAAAAGCCGATTTTCAACAAGCTCCTCGGAAAGGACTGCGATGGAGAGACGAACGAGTGCCGGTCCTGCGGGAGAACCGCACTGTTGGAGGAGGATAGGCGAACGTCTGACGGCGGTTCGATGGGCTGCGGCATTCTTCTGGAGTTTAGAGCAGGATCGCGGTTCTTGTGACGGAGCGGCAAGCGGTATGCCTTTGTGAGAACCACGACAGGCCCATGCTTCAACGTACCCCACGGGGATGCGATCCGGAGCGAGGCAGTGCAGAAACTTTCGCTTGGCGGCGCAACCTCGGTCCAGGCAGCGGGTTGGAAAGAACAGCGCGGCAGCCATAGAAGCAGCCCGCCCGAATGACCCTTTGGAACAACGGGGTCGGCTTGTGGATTCTCCGGCTCCGTTGGTTTATTGAAATCGTTGCTGCCTTGTTGGAGACTTATTCCCTGTTCTCCCTACGTGCGGGGACGAGTGCATGTCGCCGATATGTATTCGGCTCCGCACGTATGCAGGCTCGGCGGCCAACAGCGTTCTCGTCTCAGGTGTTGAAGCCGGCGAGCTCTACACCGTTTTTGCGAAAAGAAACGGCACTCGCAGAATCTATCCGCGTCACAGCAACAGGAGCAATGCTTCAGGAGCTTGTTGAAAATCAGCTTTGTGGCTTCGCTAGCTTCGCGAAATCCGCTTTGATTGCGGGTTTCGTACTTGCCTCGCGCACATCCGAAGTGCTCTTTCAACAAGCTCCTAAAGCGGTGTCTTTCGAGTGCCGCTGCGGCGCCACTGCACGGCCAGCCAACCCGCGTAGCCGAACTGCAACAGCCAAACGACAACGTAAGCGTAGACGAGGTGGCGCTGTCCCAGAGTATGGAAGGGAATCATCGAGCCTCCAGCGTTTGGGATTCGGGAGTCGGGGTCATGAAACTCATGGCATGGGCCGCGGCCTGACGCTGACGGCGGCGTTCGATGGCATAGCGTAGTCCGAGAACGCAGGCGCCCCACAGCGCCCAGCCTGCGAGGTTCCAGAAGACGGCCCCATACATGCTGGGATCGAGACCAGAGTCCGCGCCGCCGGCGAAGACCGGTGAAGGATGCTGGGTACGCCACCAGCGAATCGACATATAGCAGATCGGAATATCAATGCCGGCAAAGATCGCCAGCACTGAGGACACGATGGCGGTCTGCCCTGTTGCTGAGAAGCGGCGCAGCAGAATGTAACTCACATAAAGCAGCCACAGCAGCAGATAGGTGGTCAGACGCGCGTCCCACGTCCACCAGATTCCCCATGCGGCGCGGGCCCAGAGCATGCCGGTAGCCAACCCGACGCTGGAGTAGAGAACGGCCACTTCAGCCGAGGCGACCGCAAACGCATCAGCAGCCAGGGAACGGCGAGGATCCCGATTTCGCCACAACAGATACAGCAGCGAAGCAGCGCAGTTCAGATAGGGGAAGATAAAGCTGAGAATGGCGTGGGGAAAGTGATAGAAGAAGACGCGATACAGGTTCCCCATGGTGGCTTCGGTCGGCGCCGTCATGGCCTTGAAAAACCCGACGGAGAGCACAACAATGGCCAGGCCAAAGCTGACCATGGCCCAGCGGGGAAATTGCTCCGCGGCGCCGGCCGTTTTGTCGATTCTCTTCATTGCGCTAATTCTACTGCCGGGACCGGCGGACAAGCTCAAGTCTGTTCGATTTGCGCGATTGCTGTTCGCTCCACCACATCGGTTAGCGGCCACGGGCACACATGTCTAATCGGCGCTCAAGATGGTCTGGAACAGGAGCACGCAGACCGTTGTGAAGATGACCGCGTAGGCGACGAGCACCTTGAGCCAGAGCGTCGGTTCGTACTCGCCGGTGAGCACGTCGGTGCTGGCCTGGATCATCGCCAGAAGCGCCGGCATGGAGATGGGAAGAAGCACCAGCGGCAGCAGCGTCTCGCGATTGCGCGTGCGCAGACTCAGCGCCGCAAAGAAGGTTCCGTTGACCACGAGCGCCCAGGTGCCCAAGGGCAGGATCAGCAGCAGCTTCCAGGTCTCGCCCAGTGGATGCAGATTGTAGAAGATTGCGAATACGGGAGCGAGTACGAGCTCGACCGCGGTCACGGAGAGGAAGTTGGCCAGAGCTTTGCCCACGAACAGCGCGGAGGCCGGCGCCGGAGCCAGGCGATGCGCGTCGAGCACATTGTTCTGCAGTTCGCGCGCCCAGGACTGGTTGAGCGCGGACATCGCCGCGAACAGCACAGCGACACAGAGCAGGCCACCGCTGATCTGCCGGGCGATGGTGGGATAGGATGCCGGATCGAAAGCCATGGCGAAGACCACCACGACCAGCAGCGCAAAGAACAGCATTCCATTGAGCGAGTCCCTGGTCCGCCACTCCAGGCGCAGATCCTTGCGCAGATGCGCGAGTACATGGCGCGCATAGATCAAGACCGGCCTCCGGCAGGTGCGGTGTGGCTCGATGGGGCGCGGGTCAGGTCCGCGAGGATAGCCCTGGCCGCATGCAGGTAGTCCGCGGGGCTGAGCAGAAGCTGCAGTCCCCGCTGGCCGGCGGAGACCGAGATGACATCGAAGAGCTCGATCGTCTCGTCGGCGAACGCTGGGAAGTCCTTCTTCGCGGCCAGCACGGTGACCCCGCCCCGGATATAGCCCGTGAGCGGCTCCACGTCCTTCAGGGTGGCGAGCTCGACCCGGCGGACACTGGCGGCCGCGGCCAGCTTTTTGGGGTCGAGTTCGGTGTCGCCGGGCACCACCGCGAACAGGTACTCGTGCCCGCTGGCGAGGCGCTCCGAGGCGCGCGTGAGCAGGGTTTTGAAGACCTGCTCGGCGGGCAGACCCATCTTGCGTGCGACGGAGCGGGCGGTCAGGTCCGCGGGATCCACTTCGTAGGAGCGCAGCTCGTAGGAGAGGCCCATTGAATCCAGCAGGCGGGCGGCGTTGGTTTTGCTGACTTTGCCGCTGTGACTCATGGAGCCGCGACCAGGTTATGCGAGAGGATTCGCCCTTCGTTCAGCGTCACGAGAGCGGTTGCGAGCGGACGGGCCAGCTCCGCCTGATGCGTGGTGAGCAGCAGGGTGCGGTGGCGGCCATCACGGCCCGGCTGCATACGCCAGGAGCGCAGCCGCTCGATCATGCGTTGTATCGACGCGCTATCCAGATTCGAAAACGGTTCATCAAGCAGCAGCAGGTCCGGCTCGGTCTGCAGCACGCGCGCCAGAGCCGCGCGCTGGCGCATCCCCTGCGAGTACTGGCCCACGCGCCGGGGATTGGCCGGATCGAGACCCACTTCAAGCAGGGCCGCGGTGGCTGTCTGCTCCAGCACGTTCCGGGCGGCCCTCTCCGCGTGGAGGCCGGCGAAGTAGACCAGGTTCTCGCGTCCGGTCAGCTCGTCGTAGAGCATGGTCGCGTGGCTCATGTACCCGATGCGCCCGCGCCGCACCTCATTCTGAGGGGGCTCACCGAACACGGAGACATGGCCGAAGGTGGGCGCGGTTAAACCGGCGACCAGCTTCAGCAAGGTGGATTTGCCGGCGCCATTCTCGCCCAGCAGCACGGCGCTGGCGCCCGGGGGCAGCAGCAGCGAGACCTCACGCAAGGCGACGAAACCGCCATACAGGCGGGAGACGCGATCCAGGGCGACCGCGGGCACGAGCGTAGCAGTTCCCGTAATCGGGAGCGCGGAGGAGACGGCGGAAGCGGCTTGGGCAGTGGTGGGGTGCATGGTCGGCGAACGGATGCAAGCTGTTGCGGGCCCAGCTGGACCGTTTTACTTTTGCTGTGCCCGGGACAAGGGTGCTCCAGACGGGGTCTGCGCGTGCAATTTCACTTGGAAACAGGGGCGTTATT
Source organism: uncultured Acidobacteriaceae bacterium (assembly GCA_964250885.1). Taxonomy (GTDB): domain Bacteria; phylum Acidobacteriota; class Terriglobia; order Terriglobales; family Acidobacteriaceae; genus Granulicella. The sequence continues at coordinate 3,863 of CAXUIM010000364.1, forward strand.
CCTTGCGCCTCTCTACGCGGACGTGTGAAAACGCTCTATCTAGAGCTCAGTATAGAGCTCGTCTTTGCTGCGGGTTTTACCCGAAGCCACGAGGCAATGGCCGGCCATGTTTGTGCG
>CAXUIM010000365.1:0-3932 GCA_964250885.1 uncultured Acidobacteriaceae bacterium
CCCAGCACCTTGATGAGCAGCACGCTGGCATCCATGCGGCGGCGCAGGATGTCGATGTCGTTGCGCTGGTTGTTGAGTGCCGTGGTCTGCGCGGTGATGACCTGCAGGTAGGTGTCCAGGCCGCCGACATAGCGATTATCAAAGATGCGCTCCGACTCCTCGGCGGCCGCGGTGGCTTGCGCCTGCTGTTGCTGCTCGTTGGCCAGAACTCGCAGCGCCACCAGGTTGTCCTCCACCTGCTGGTAGGCGGTCAGGACCGTCTGACGGTAGTTGGCGGTGGTTTGATCGTAACCGGCCAGGGCCTGCTCGGAGATTCCGCGGCGGCGGCCCGCGTCGAAGAATGTTTCGCCAAGAGTGGGTCCGAGAGCATAGATCAGACTGGACCGCGAAAACAGCGAGGTGATGGATGTGCTCTCGAAACCGGCGGCGGCACTGATTCCTATGGTGGGGAAATACGCCGCGCGGGCGATGCCGATCTGTTCGTTGGCCTCGGCCGTGCGTCGCTCGGCGGCGGCGACATCGGGCCGCCGTTCCAGCAGTTGCGACGGAAGCAGGGAGGGGATTCCCGGTGGCGCATCGTTCAGCGGAAGCGGAGCGGAGGCAATGTTCAAGGTAGCCGGCGGCTGCCCGGTCAAAATGGCGACGGCATGCTCGTATTGTGCCCGGCTGATGGCGATGTCCGCAGCCGTCACTTCTGCATCCTGGAGCTGGGTCTGGGCCTGGGTCAGATCGGACTTGACCGCGATGCCCCCGACGTAACGGTTGTTCGTGATCCGGACGGCATTCGCGTATTGGGCAACCGTGTCATTCAGCAACTTCTGCTGCGCGTCGGCGGCGCGAAGTTCGAAATAGTCCATGGCGAGTTCCGCCTGCAGGGAAAGCAGAACATTTTCGCGGTCCGCAGCCGTGGCCTGCGACTCCTCCTTCGCCGCGGCGATGCTGCGGCGGATAGCGCCCCAGAGATCCACTTCATAGTTCACCTGCAGCGGGAGCAGAAGGTCCGCATCGCCGGAGTTCGCCTCGGCCGCATTGAAGTAGGGCTGGTTGGCGGAGTAGCGTTCGCCCCCGAGAAAGGGACTGGCGCCGACGGTGGGATAAAGTTGTGAGCGCTGGATGCGGATGGCCGCGCGCGCGGCGCGCAGGTTGGCGTCGGCGGCTTTCAGGGTCTGGTTCGCGGTGGCAATCAGTGGCTCCAGCGCGTTGAGGCCGGGATCGTGAAACATCGTCCACCAGTCGCCACGCGGAATTGCGTCCGTCGGTGTAGCCGGCTTCCAGTCCGGCGTCCCGGGAAAACGAGCGGGATCGGCCTCTTTAAAGTTGGGAGCCGTGGGAACGGCGGGAGCTTTGTACTTTGGTCCCACCATGCAGCCGGTCAGCAGTATTGGGCTTAGCAGGAGCAGTGGACCCAGCAGCAGGCCCAGCAGCGACGTAGAGAAATGGCGCCAGTTTGCGAAGACAGCTCGAGACCCTCGCGAGATCGGCCGCGCGGCTCCAACGCTCTGCGCCATAACTTGCGAAACGGTCTTCGGAACAGGTGAGGACGGCCGCCGGGCCGCGGCGGAGCGGTGCGAGATCATCGTTCCTCCGCCGGTTGGTTGGCCACCTCGACGGTCTGGCCTTCGGCGAGGGAGTCGGACGGATCGAGGATGATCTGATCGTCCGGCGTGAGACCGGTGGAGATCTCGACGGTGCGGCCATTATCCGTTCCGATCGTTACGTGCTGCAGATGCACATGGCCGTTGCGCACGATGCCGACCTGCAGTCCCTGGGCGCGGAACAACAGGGTATTGGAGGGGATCGAGAGTAAACGGCGCTCCTGGGGAATCTTGAAGTGAACGAAGACGTACGCGCCCGGCAAAAGCTTGTGGTCCTGATTGTTGACGTCGACCTCGACATTGAGCGTGCGGGAGTTTGGATCGATGGCGCTGGAGTTGCGCGTGACGATGCCGGTAAAGACCTGTCCGGGATACTCATCGAGGGTCAGGGTTGCCGTATCGCCGTTATGGACATCGGCGGCATAGACCTCGGGAACGGCGACAAAGACGCGCAGCCGATTGATATCGGCCACCCGGAAGAGCTCCTTGGCGGTGCTGCTGCTGTTGGGCGAGCCCGCATCGATCAGATCGCCGGTATCGGTATTGCGTTCGGTCACGACGCCACTATAGGGCGCATAGATCCTCTCGAACGACTGCAGTTGCTGCAGCCGGCGAACGCTCGCCTCGGCGGCATCCACAGAGGCTTGCCTGGCCTCGGCGCCGGAAACGGCAACATCGGTCTCCTGCTTGGAAACCGAGTCCAGCTTGAGCAGATTCTGATACCGCTGCGAGGTCACGTTGGCGAGGTTGAGATTAGCCTGGGCGCTCTTGAGGTCGGCTTGGGCGACCTGCAATTGCTGATCCAGTTCGGGGGTCTCGATGGTGGCCATCAGTTCGCCCTTGGTGACGTGCTGGCCAATGTCGGCAAACCACTGTTTGAGATAGCCGCTGGTGCGAGCGTAAATCGGAGTGTCAACGAAGGCCTGCGTATTGCCCGGAAGCGCGATCTCCGAGGAGGAGCCGGAAAGCGTGGGCAGCGTGACATTGACGCTGGGGACCGCGGTGGTTCGGCTGACGGTCTGAAGATTGTGCTCGGCGGCGGAGCGGCCCATGAGCCGATACACCACTCCGGCGAGCAGCAGAAGGACAATGAGGACCAGGCCAACCCAACGGCCAGAGGAACCGCGCCGCGGCGGCTCAAGAGCGTGCGCCGGGTCCGGGTGCGGGACGCGATGCGGAATCGAGCCCCCCGGATAGTCGCCGGACGGTGTTGTCATATCGGTGTTGATGTCGGTCTTCAAATCATCAATCTTCAAATCGGGGGACATGATCCTGATCTCCGTTTTGAGCAAATCTCCTGGGCTGTGCAACGAATAAAGGAGTACGAGTGCCGTTTGGATTGCGGGAAGGGTGCGGCGCAATCCGGATTCGCTGCACTCCAGCAGGAGAAGCGCCTTAACCCACCGCAACCTGTTCGGTGCTTGCGGTTTCATAAGCGGTTGTGTGCCCTTGCTTGCTCGCGTGGAGCAGAGCGAAAACGGCGGGGACAAAGGTGAGAGTCGCCACGGTGGCAAACAGCAGGCCACCGATCACGGCGCGGCCCAGGGGCGCGTTCTGCTGCCCGCCATCGCCGACCCCAAGCGCCATCGGCACCATGCCGATGATCATGGCGAGAGCCGTCATGCAGACGGGACGGAAACGTGTGGCTCCGGCCTCCACGGCGGCAACCAGGGCATCGCCGGTTATCCGCAGCCGGTCCTTGGCAAACGAAACCACAAGGATAGAGTTGGCGGTCGCCACGCCCATACACATAATGGCGCCCATCAATGCCGGCACCGAAAGGGTGGTGTGCGTGAGGAAGAGAAACAGGACAATCCCGGAGATCGCAGCCGGCAGCGCCGTGATGATGATGAAGGGATCCAGCCAGGACTGGAAGTTAACCACGATCAGCAGATACACGAGCACGATGGAGAAGAGCAGACCGTACAGCAGACCGGTGTAGGAACTCTCCATGGTGTCGACCTGCCCGCGGATAACGACGAAGTTGCCGCGCGACAGCATGGGCCGGTCCGCATCCACGATGCGCTTGACCTGGGCGGCGACTGATCCCAGGTCACGGTCCTGCACGTTGGCATAGAGATCGAGCGTGGGCCGCACGTTGTAGTGCGTAATCAGGGGTGGCTCGGTTCCTCGCGAGATGCTGGCCACGTCGCCCAGGATCTCCGGCGTCCTGGCGGAGCGGGAGTCGATTGGAATGTTCTCCAGATCCTGCAGCGATTGGATCTGATACTGCGGCGTCTGCGCGACGATATTATAAGTGACGCCGTTCCTGGGATTGAGGAAGAACTGGGGCGTGAGCTGCGTGGAACCGGAAAGAATGTTGAGCGCCGAGGACCC
>CAXUIM010000366.1:0-3928 GCA_964250885.1 uncultured Acidobacteriaceae bacterium
GTGCCCCACCCATGCGCGTTTGTTGTGTCAAGTGCCGGGACATCCTTTCCACCGCGGCGAGGAAAGCGGAGTCAGGAGCTTCGGTTTTGTTCGTTTATGTTAGGTCAGGCAGCCGTGGTCAGGGCTGTGGGGAGGGGGGAACCGCGCAGCGGTTTTCATCTTCTCCATCGCTGCAGCGCCCGCGGCGCCGGTCCCCTGTCCGCACCAGCCGCTGCCGCCGCAGAATGCGATGAATGGTGCTGGCCGTCAGCACCACGGCCTCCCGGCTCAGCACTTGCCGCGGCTTGCGCGCTCCCCAATCCGGGTACCGCGGCCGCACCTGCTTTCCCTGCGCCTCGATCCGCTCGGCGGTCGGGGCCGGACTCGCGCGCGGACGCCGGCTTTGCTCCGCGATGCCAGCCACGCCCTCTTCCCGATATCTCTTCACCATAGGTATCCGGTCGCGTGATCTCAAATTCCTTGCACAGCGCCCCAATGGCTTCTGCCCCAAACTCGCCTCAACCACAAATTTCACCCGCTGTTCGCGTACTTCCATCGTCTTCCAGGCCATCCCTTTCCACGCCCCCGCGCCCGCTTGGCTCGCGCCGATGTGTAAAGGATGTCCCGAGACAATGTGTAAAACGATGTCATGCAACTGAACACAAGAACGCGCATGAATGGAACACCCGGAAGGCGGTCAGGCCGCCCGTCGTGATCTAGTGAAATCCCAGGTCTCAAAATCGGAGACCTGGGGCGCCCCGGCATTTCTGCCATGGCTGGGAAGCTGAGACCCTAGCGACCTCGGCTCTGTTGAAATTGCTGCACGATCTCCAGGTAGGTTCGCGCATTCGCACTGATCGTCTCTGCCTGGCCGGATGCAATCGCTTTTGTGTCCACCAGATCGGCGCCGACGCCCAGGGCATACGCTCCGGCCTCCAGAAATTCGCGCGCCGTGGACAGCGACACGCCCCCGGTAGGTATCATCTCGATCTGCGGCAGCGGTGCTTTCAGACTCTTCAAATACTTTGCCCCACCCATCGCGCTCGCTGGAAAGACTTTGACCACATCCGCGCCGGCCTCCCAGGCGGTAAGAATCTCGGTCGGCGTCAGTGCGCCCGGAAGCATCGCGATCCCAAGCTTCTGACAGAGTGCAATTGTCTTAGGGTTGAAGGTGGGGCTCACTACAAACTGCGCGCCCTCCTCCACGCAGACCTTCGCGGTCTCGGGGTCCAGCACCGTTCCCGCCCCCACCAGAATATCCGGACGCTCTTTGACGAGACGCGCGATCACCCGTACCGCATTGGGTATCGTCATGGTGACCTCGATGACCGTCACGCCGGCACGGGCAATGGCGGCGGCCAGCGCCAGCGCATGTTCTTCATTCTCTGCACGCAGAACCGGCACCAGCCCGATTCTGCGAATCTCCGACAGAACTTCTTTCTTGCTCAGCGCCATCTTCTGCCCTCTTCAAACGGAAGCAGCAGGCCGAATGCCTACCGGATCGTTCCCGCCCCGCTGCCGGCCATCAGCCGTTCCACTTCGCTCAGCGTAGCCAGCGACGCGTCGCCAGCGGTGGTCATCGCCAGCGCTCCATGCGCCACACCGCAGTCCACCGCCCATTGCATTCCTTTGGCCTGCAGGCAGCCGTAGATCAACCCTGACGCGAACGAGTCACCACCGCCCACACGGTCGAGGATCTCCAGATCCTCAAAGCGCAGACCTTCGTAGGCCTGACCGCCGGCGAAGCCAAAGGCACTCCATGCATTTCGGTTGGCGGTTATGGAACGCCGCACGGTGCTTGCAATCACCTTCACAGTGGGAAATTCCATCATTACCCGTTCCGCCATCGGAGCGAAACTTTCAAGCGTATGCCAGACCGCTCCGTGCGAGGCCGAACCCAGAGTCGCGGCCACGTCACCCTCATGGCCGAAGAGCACATCCACCAGGGGCAGCAACCCGCGGTTCACTTCGGCGGCGCCCTGCCGTCCCCCGCGCGCCTTCCACAATGAAGGACGGTAATTGCAATCGAAGCTCACCACGGTTCCATGCCGTCTGGCTGCAGTCATCGCCTCGCGTACCAGCGCGGTTGAGTCCTCACTGAGTGCGGCCATGATGCCGCCGGTATGAAACCAGCGCACGCCCTCGTTGCCGAAGATCGCGTCCCAGTCCATCTCGCCGGGCCGCAGCTGCGAAATCGCTGTATGACCGCGGTCCATCATCCCGACGCCACCGCGCACACCGAAGCCGCGCTCCAGGAAGTAGATACCATTGCGTGCCGCGCGGCCGATACCGTCAAACTCCGACCAGCGGATGTGCGAAGTATCCACGCCACCCTGCAGGATGAGGTCTTCCACCAGGCGGCCCACCAGGTTCTCCACCAGCGCCGTAGCCACTGTGGAGCGCATCCCGAAGCACCGCCTCAGACCCCGCGCCACGTTGTACTCGCCGCCGCCTTCCCAGACTTGGAATTTCCGCGCACCTACGATTCGGTCTTCGCCCGGATCGAAGCGCAGCAAAACCTCGCCCAGGGACATCAGGTCCCAACGGCAATCGCCCGGCGGCCGGATCGACAGGCCCACGGGCTCACTGGTTGGCTGATGCGGCGCCTGGCTCAAAGCAACTTCCTAGGGATCATTGACAAACCACGAGCTTTTCTACGACATGGTTGATGATAATGACCAGATCGCTCCTTGGACATGTACGTCTTATCAGGTCCAGGCTTACCGGTTGACTTACCCGGCCCGAACGTCTCCGAGGGAATGCTGCGGTTCTTCCCTCTTGATCCGACGAAGGCGGAGATTCGTCGCTGCTGATGTCGGACACGGCTCTTCCCCATGAATGCGCCGGAACCGCCAGTCCGCCAGTTGCAGGTTTGCTGAGGCAGCGCTACAGTCGTGAAATGCCAAAGCGTAATGGAGCACTTCAGCTGCATCAAGAAAGGGCGCTGCACAGCTGCAGTTCGAATCAGCAGCCACATCATTTTAGCTTTGGCAGGCGGACCCTCATGCAAAAAGCCTTGCTTCTCCTTCTGGCCTTCGTTCAGCCGCACTTCGGTTCGGCGCAGAAGGCGGATGCACCCCGTCCCGTGGTTACTGGTATCTCGCATGTAACGTTATATGCGGACGATATGGTTAAGTCTCGCGCGTTCTATACCGCTCTTCTGGGATGGGAGCCTGTACCCGCGCCTGGCGCCGATTCAGGCATCCGCTTCTATGCAAATCATGCGCAATACATCGAGTTAGTCTCGCCTCCCCAACCCGGACTCAAGGACCGTCTGGATATTGTAGGTTTCGCAACGGACAATGCGGAGGGTATGCGCAGGTTCCTGGGGTCGCAGGGCGTCTCCGTTCCAGAGGCGGTCACTACAGAGCAGGACGGGAGCAAGACCTTCCTCACCGCGGACCCCGAGGGCAACAAGATTGAGTTTACCCAGGAGGGCAGCCAATATCCGCCAAAGCCCGCCTCGCTCTCGGAGAGCTTGAGCTCTCACATTGTTCATGCCGGCTATGTGGTGCGCGACCGTGCAAAACTGGACCACTTCTATAAGGATCTGCTCGGCTTCCATCTCTATTGGGAGGGTGGCGCCAAACCAGGTGACATAGATTGGGTGATGATGCAGGTTCCTAACGGGACGGATTGGCTGGAATACATGCTCTACCTTCCCGCCGATCCCTCGCGTGCAGCCCTGGGAAGCGCCGACCATTTCTCGCCGGGTGTAGTCAGCGTCTCGGACCTTCAACGGAGATTGGAGCAACGAGGGTGGACGCCCCGGCCGGGGACCAATCCGCAAGTGATTGGCGTCGACGGAAAGCTGCAGCTGGATCTTACCGACCCTGACGGCACGAGGGTGGAGTTCATGGAATACAAAGCGGTGAGGAAGCCCTGCTGCAGCCCGGTCACGGGAGCTCAGCCCGGCCCGTACAAGACGTGGTAACCACTTCTCCGGGGA
>CAXUIM010000367.1:0-3911 GCA_964250885.1 uncultured Acidobacteriaceae bacterium
CTGGATGGACCCGAGGCGGGCAGCTACTCGCCCGGCGGCAATGGCGACGACGAGGAGGAGTTCTAGCATGGCGATGCCTCGAATCAAGACCGCGTTTGGGGTGCCGCTGCCCTTCGCCGCTTTGGCTGGACCGCTCGACCTCGTCGCGGGTTTTCACAATCGTCATTTGCTCGCGCCGGTGGCCTTCTGTGGCTGCTGTGCGGCATCGCTAAATATCAATCGCAACCGCATGCACCTGGGCGGATAGCAAGACCCGCGAGACGCGGCATAGAGGACTGGGCGAATGTCGGAGATCTTTATCGGAACACCGCGCAAGGCAACCACGCACGTCAATCAGAACGAAGATCTGATCTTTGAGAAGTCCTCTGCGGGCAAGAAGGGCTATCGCCTGGCGCAGCTTGACGTTCCAGCTATCGATGTCGCTTCCCTGCTCGGCGACGCCGCACGCACCGACGATCTGGGCGCGATGCCGGAACTGAGCGAGATCGAAATCATTCGCCACTTCACGCGGCTCTCGACGTGGAACTACGCCATCGACCTGGGCATGTATCCGCTGGGCTCGTGCACGATGAAGTACAACCCCCGGATCAATGAAACGGTGGCGCGGCTGGAGGGGCTGGCCGAGGCCCATCCATATCAGCCGGAGGCGCTGAGCCAGGGCGCCCTGGGCCTGATGAAGCTGCTGAGCGACTGCCTGATCGAGATCACCGGGATGGACGCCATCACGCTGCAGCCGGCCGCAGGGGCACAAGGAGAGTTCACCGGCATCCTGCTCGCCCGCGCCTATCATGAGGCGAATGGCGATCCCCGCCGCAAGGTCATCGTGCCGGACTCCGCGCACGGAACCAACCCCGCCACCGCCGCAATTTGCGGATACCAGGTTGCGAACCTGAAGTCGAACGAACTGGGCATGGTGGATCTGGCCGAGCTGGAGCGCATGGTCGATGAAGATGTCGCGGCGCTGATGCTGACCAACCCCTCGACCATCGGTGTCTTCGAGTCGGACATTCACAAGATTGCCGATATCCTGCATGCCAAGGGAGCGCTGCTCTACATGGATGGAGCGAACATGAACGCCCTGGTGGGCAAGACCAGGCCGGGCGACTTCGGCGCGGACGTGATGCACCTGAACCTGCACAAGACGTTCTCGACTCCGCATGGCGGCGGTGGTCCGGGTTCCGGTCCGGTGGCCTGCAAGAAAATTCTGGAACCATTTCTACCCGTGCCCCTGGTGATCACCCGGCCCGATGGCTCGCTGGGACTGGAGTACAACCGGCCGCAGAGCGTGGGACGCGTGAAGGCCTGGTATGGCAACTTCGGGATGTTCATCCGCGCGCTGGCGTATATCCTGGCCAACGGTCCGGATGGTCTGCGGCAGACCACCGAGGACGCTGTGCTGAATGCAAACTACATTCGCTGCAAGCTGGAGGGAACCTTCGAGCTGCCGTACAAGAGCCGCTCGCTGCATGAGGTGGTGTTCAGCGACAAGCTGCAGGCGAAGAACGGCGTGAAGACCGGCGATATGGGCAAGCGGCTGATTGATTACGGCTTCCATGCCTACACGGTGAGCTTTCCCCTGGTGGTCAACGGCGCGATGATGATTGAGCCCACCGAGAGCGAGAGCCGCGAGGAGCTCGACCTGCTGATCGATGCGTTGCAGCAGATTGCGCGCGAGGCCGAGGAGAATCCGGAGCTGGTGCAAAGCGCACCGCATACAACGCGGCTGCAGCGCCTGGACGAGACCACCGCCGCGCGCAGGCCGGTGCTGCGCTGGAAGCCGCCGGCCTCCGCGGCGCCGGAGCTGGAAGGTGTTTTGACCCCGGGCTCGGCGGACAAGGAGTGGTAGCCAGCGGCGCCGTCATGTGCGGCTCCGTTCGACCGCATCTTCGATGCATCTGGGGGCGGAGAGCTACAGCATTTCTCCTGCAAGTGTAGAAGCAGGAGAAATGCTGTAGCGGTATCCTAACTCCTATGTCCGATCATCAAAAACGCGCCCTGGTTACGGGAGGCGCTGGCCTCATTGGTTCTCACATCGTCGATCTGCTCGTACGCGAAGGCTGGACGGTACGAATTCTAGACAACCTGGAACCCCAGACGCATAAGCTGGGCAAGCCGGCCTGGGTCAACCCCGCCGCTGAGTTTCGCCAGGGCAATGTGCAGGACTACGAGACGATGCGCTCGGCTCTGACCGGCATCGACGTCGTCTTTCATGAAGCAGCCTACGGCGGCTATATGCCGGAGATGGCGAAGTACGTACTCGTCAACAGCTTTGGCACGGCGCAGATGCTGGAGATCATCCGCGACCACAGCCTGCCGGTCCGGAAGGTCGTGGTCGCCAGCTCGCAAGCGGTCTACAGCGAGGGCGCGGCCAACTGTCCCGAGCACGGCCACGTCGTGCCGCTGCTGCGGCCGGCTGAGCAGCTGCGGAGCGGCGACTTCAGCGTGCACTGCCCCATTTGTGGCAAGGCCACGACTTCGATTCCCACCCCGGAGAACACGCCCGGCGGGGGCGAGACTGTCTACGCGCTCACCAAAGTGGACCAGGAGAAGCTGGTGCTGCTGTGGGGCAAGCAGACCGGGATACCGGCTGTGGCGCTGCGCTACTCCTGTACGTATGGGCCGCGGCAGTCGCTGTTCAACCCGTACACCGGCGTCATCGCGATCTTCTGCACACGTCTGCTGAATCATCAGCCGCCGGTGATGTACGAAGATGGGGGGCAGACTCGCGATTTGTGCTTTGTGGAGGACATTGCACGCGCCAATCTCCTCGCCGCCACCACGGACAAGCTCGATGGCCTGCCGGTGAATGCCGGCAGCGGGCGGGCGACCAGCGTGCGCGATCTGGCGGGCATCATTGCGGACCAACTCGGCATTCAGATCGCGCCCCTGGCGCGTGGCGAGTTCCGCCCCGGTGAGATCCGCTCGCTCATCTCCGACATAAGCCGCATTCGCACCATCGGCTATGAGCCGCAGACCACGCTGGAACAAGGGATCGGACGCTATATCGACTGGATCCGCACCCAGGGCGCGGTGGAGGATTACTTCACCAAGGCCGAGGCCGGGCTGCGGGCCAAGGGAATCGTACAGAACGTACGCGGCTAAAATTCCGTGGCGGTATAACACCGGCCTCCCGGATTCCGGGGGGAACGACCATGGATCACAGGGCTTCGATCTTCACCCACTCGTCGGTGTTCTCCCACCTGATGTGCAGTTCAGTCGATCGCTTGGTCGTCTTCTCGAAGCTGATACTCATGACCTCCTGCGGAGTGGGCAGAATGGCGGACTTCATACGTGTTCGACCCAGGTCCAGGTTCTGGTTGTACACGGTACCCCACTGCCCCGTCTGTTTGTTAAGGATCAGCAGCCAATGAGCTTTGGGTTCAGCGGGCAGGGTGTACAGCGTGTAGCTCCCGGTGGGCACCATCAGATCGCCGATCTGTAGGTTCCCCGCGGTCACGAAGCTGGTAGCCGGGTTCGCTCCCGTACGCCAAACTTTGCCGTAGGGCACCAGCCCCCCCATGATGACGCGCCCGCGCACCTTGGGAGTGCTGTAGTTGATCCTGATGGGCTTGCCATCGAGCATCACCTCGGCCACAGCTGGGGGCGAGGGCAGCGGCTTGCTATCTCCGGATCCCGAAGCCTGTGCCCCCATCGGGGCCATCTCCGGCTTGCTGCCCGGTTCCTGGCCGAAACTGAAAACGGGAAGCGCGACCGCCACCATCAGCGTAACGATCACCCGGACTGAAGCCGGGGCTGCAATGCGGAGCATGGGACGGGGACGTATCTTCATGGCGATTATCCTACCCCAGCAAAGAGACTGTTGGCTGAAGGATCCTCCATGCTACGCTTAAGGGGCGCGCCCGTAGCTCAGCTGGATAGAGCGGCAGCCTCCGAAGCTGTAGGTCAGAAGT
>CAXUIM010000368.1:0-3873 GCA_964250885.1 uncultured Acidobacteriaceae bacterium
CCGTCGCCCACCTCGGCGGTGAGGAACGGCGTGCCCCGGTAGGCCGACGCGGCGCCCTGGCCGCGGCCCCCGATCGTCCCCATGCTGCCGGCCGCGCGGTTGTCGAAGCGGAAGGCGTAGATCTCATTGGGCGGCAGCTTCTTGGGTGAGCCATCCCAGGGGGCGTCCGGGTATCCGCCAAAGACCGGCAGGACCGCATCCAGGGGAACTGCCGCGTTATCCCAACCCGTCACCGTGTAGAGCGGCACATCCAGACCGTCCGCGACGGCCATGCTCTTGAGCTTGCGAATGTATTCGTCTCCCTTGCCGGGTCCACGGTCGTGGTACTCATTTTCGATCTGAATGCCGATGACCGGGCCGCCGTCCTTCCACAGCAGGCCATGCAGTTGTGCGGCGATTTGTGCGTAGAAGCTCTGCACCTCCTGCAGATACACAGGATTGTTCTGACGCACGGGGCTGTTCTTCAGCACCCAGTCGGGCAAACCCCCGTTGCGCACTTCACCGTGCGCCCATGGACCGATGCGAGGGTAGACGTAGAGGCCATGCTTGCCGCACAGCTGGACGAAGCGCCGCAGATCGCGCTGACCGCTCCAATCGAACACGCCCTCGGTCTCTTCCTGATGGATCCAGATGACGTAGGTGGAGACAATCTGCACGCCGGCGGCCTTCATCTTCAGGATCTCCGGCTCCCATTCACTTTCGGGATAGCGGGAGAAGTGAAACTCACCCATCACCGGCAGCCACGGTTTGCCGTCGCGCGTCAGGTATTGGGAGTTGACACCGATTACATCTCCGGCCGGGTTCGTAGCCGTGCCCAAAGCGGCGGCTACGGGTTGCGGCGCCGGAGCCGGCGCGGACGCATCGATGACCACCAGATTTTCAGACGCGGCCACGCCATGCGGACTCTGAGCCTGGGCCGCCCACACGGCCGGCATGGAAAGCGCCCCCAGCAAGCCAGCCACTCGACAAAACATTTTCATCGGCCTAAATCCTTTTTGCAGCTCGCCCACTGTAGATTTCCCTCCAGGACTCGTTTTGCAGTCGAATCTCAGCCAGAGCAATATCAGGGTTGCTTTACCCAGGGATGTGACCTGTCCTTGCTTTTGTCCGGTTCCCGTGAAGACCGTGACAGAAGCTCCAGCCACCGAGAGATGAGTTGGAAAAATGATGCCCGGGCTGAGCCCGGGCATCTGGAGGTAAAGGATTGATTCAGAATGTGAGTTTGACGGCCAGTTGTCCGATACGGGCCGGCTCAGATCCAGTAGATGTGATCTGCCCTTCGCTGCCTCCGCTGTTCACGCCCGTGGTGGAGATCTGGTTGTCTGCATTCGGAGCCGCATAACTCGGCTGATTCAGGGCATTGAACATCTCCCAGCGCAACTGCAGGTTGAAGCGTTCCGTCAACGCCCAGTTCTTGAACAGACCGGCGTCCGTGTAATCCAGCGGAGGCGCCTGGATCATATTCTTGCTGCTGGTTCCGAAGGTGCCGGGAGCATTCTCGCTGAACGCGCTGGTGTTGAAGTAGTGGTTCAGCCAGTTCGTCTTTCCGCCCTGTCGAACCTGCAGCGGACCGCCGTTGTAGTCCGCGCGGTCTTCATACTGCTGCGCTTCGGAGTTGTTGTCCCCAAAGCCCGCACTGACAGAGAATGGGAAGCCTGACTGCGCTGTGGAAATCGCCGTAACCTCCCACCTTCCGAGAACGGCTCGCAGCACCGGGTTCAAGCGGTTGAGCGCGGGCGTCGTGTAGGTAAGATTGCCGACCCACCGCAGCGGGACGTTTTCACTCGAGGCTCCATGGCTCCAGCGCAGGTCGAACGGATCTCCGAGCTGGTTGGTTCCGAAGCTGATGTTGGCCGACGATGCAAGGTCCATCGTCTTGGACCAGGTGAAGTTGGTTTGGAACTGCAGATTGTGGCTCAAACGCCGTTCGAGGCTGACCTGCAGGGCGTTGTAGTTCGCCGTACCGTAGCTGAACGTGTCGAGTATCTCCCCGAAGGCAGGATATGTGCTGCGACTTCCCGCCATACTGTAGATACCAGGATTCTTATCGAGAATGAACGAGGAGTGATAGGTCTCCGTTCCGACATAAGCAACACGGAAGACCATGTTCTGGCCGAACTGCTGTTCGACCGTGAGGTTCCAGCTCTGGGTGACAGGCAGTTTGAAACCCGGATCGATGGTGGCCGGGATACTGATGCCGGAGGCGAATGTCGCGTTTGAGGCCGGCTTGTAGCTTGCCGATGCGAAGGGTGGGAATGGGCTCACGCCGCCCGTACCCGCATTTCCGGACCATGGATTGGCGAAGTCCAGAGGCGTGGTGTTCGTTCCCTGCAGATCAAAGGTGGGAGCGAAGGGGGCGTTATCGGCGGTGTGGTTGTATTCCGAGTAGATCATCGGCGATGTGAAAAGCCCGAAGCCCGCGTGGATCGCCGTATGGGGAAGATTGCGCGGCTGCCAGGCGAACCCGATGCGGGGCTCGAAATAGCCGTAGGTCGCTCGCTCCAACCCGTCTCCGATTCCCCTATCGCCGGGGAACACCAATCCCGTCGGCGCCATCGGGTAAACCGTGCTCTGCTGGCCGGCCACAAAGGTTGCCGCTCTCCCATCCGCGATTTGCGGAGGCAAATTTGGGTCCCAACGTAAGCCGGCCGTCAGCGTAACGTTGGGGCGAAAGCGGTATTCATCCTGGACGAAGTAGCCGGTCTGCCATCCCGCCACATCCGCAACTTCACCTGCGCCCTGGAACAGGGAAGAAAGGTCGCCCACCAGGAAGTCGGCCAGGCCAACGCCGGTATACTGCCCGTTGAAGTCGATTTCCGGCTCGGTAGGGTACTGGGTTTGCTCGCGCGCGTACTGGTGCTGCACATCCGCGCCGGCCGACAGGGTATGACTTCCGAACGTACGCGTCACCTGGTCGTAGAAGCCGTAGGTGGTCCGGCCTTCGGATGAGGGTTCATAGTATCCGGCATTGAAGCCGTCGCCGCCCACCGTGAAACCTTCCTGGTAGCACTGGCCCGGAAGCTCCGTGACATTTATGTACTTCGACCAGCAGAACGGCGTACCGTCAGCCTGGTCAACCGGTGCACCGTTGTTCGCATCCAGTTCTGTCCAGAACAGAGACAGTACATTGACCGTCTTGGGATTGATGGTCCAGGTGTGGCTGAGCGTTTCGTTATAGTAGCGCTCCTGGATCGCGACGTCGTAGTTGTAATTGTTGTTGATGGCCAGGATGTTGCCCGGAACATCGCCGGAGGGCTGCATGAAGCTATTGATGAAGCTGCGCAGCGAGATTCGCTGGCTGGGCGTCAGGTCGATGTCCAGCTTGGCCGTGCCTTCGTCCAATTTGTTGATGAACGCGGGAGAGGTGTAGTACGTGAGTCCATTTGCCGCTTGCCCAAGCGGGAGGGCCGCCTTGTCTACAGCCAGCGAGATGGGGTTGTAAGTGTATCCCGGTAACAATTGATTGGGTTTGCCATTCACGACACCGAACGGGCACGTGGCGGACGAGCCGGAGACACAAAGCGACTCCATTCCATTGGTTGAATACGAGCTGAAATCGCCGTTCAGCATGGCCTGCGTCGGCACATAGGACTGGAGTTCCGTGGATGCGGTCGAGTTGCGCGTTCCCTGGTAATTTCCGAACAGGAACATCCGGTTCTTCTTGAGCGGCCCGCCCAGGAAGCCGCCGAATTGATTCTGGTGGAGTGGATTGACCTGATGCGAGAACCAGTCTTTCGCATTGAAGGCTTTGTCTCTATAGAAATCGAAGAGGCCGCCGTGGATTGTGTTCGTGCCGGATCGCGTCTGGATACTCACCACCGCGCCGGGAGCAAATCCATAGGCGGCGTTGAAGTTGTTGGTGATGACCCGGAA
>CAXUIM010000369.1:0-3861 GCA_964250885.1 uncultured Acidobacteriaceae bacterium
TTCGGGGAAAAACGACGTTGAGGTCGGCGGCTTCGGTCTACACCTAAAGCAAAAATGCGCTAGCCCCCCGCGAGGGCGCCAAGGATGAGCAGCGGTTTGGCGCCGGAGACGATCACGCCGGGGAGAGGGCTGTCGATGGGATGGTGGGACCAGTCTTCTTCGCAGACGAAGAAGCGCACGAAGGCACGGCGCTCCTTGCTGGTGTGGTCGCGGATGGTGCCTCGCAGTTGCGGATAACGGATTTCAAGAGCATCCAGTGTGGATCGCAACGTGACAGGCGCCTTCACGGGCAAATGCACTTCTTTGCCAGTAAGGCGAGCCAGTTGGCGCAGATGAGGCGGAAGCTCGACGCGGAGCACAGGCATGAGCCCTGGACCGGGTACTGGCCCGCAAAGCATTTGCTGCTCCATGAGCCAGGACGAAGAGTGGGCAAGCAGGTATGCGGACGTCTTAGATTCTCGATCGTTCATAATTGGCTGACCCCGAACAGGTTTGAGCTTCAACGGAGAGGATGGAGGGAAGATGCTGGGCGATCCCCGTCCAGTTGTCTCCGCCGTCCGACGAGGCGTAGACCTGACCGCCGGTGGTGCCGAAGTAAATGCCACAATCATCCAGAGTATCGACTGACATGGCGTCACGCAGGACGTTCACATAACAGTGCTGCTGAGGCAGGCCGCGAATCAGCGGCTCCCATTCGTGGCCCCCGGTGCGGCTGCGAAAGACCTGCAGCTTGCCATCGAGGGGGAAGTGCTCTGCGTCGCTCTTGATCGGAACGACATAGACCGTCTCGGGTTGATGGGCGTGGATATCGATGGCGAAGCCGAAGTCGGTAGGCAGGTTGCCGCTGATACGGGTCCAGTGGTCCCCGGCGTTGTCCGAGCGCATCACGTCCCAGTGCTTTTGCATGAAGAGGGTGTTGGGCGCGGCGGCGTTCATGGCGATGTGGTGCACGCAGTGGCCGACCTCGGCCGTGGGGTTGGGAATGTATTTGGAATAGAGGCCCTTGTTGATCGGTTTCCAGGTCTGGCCGGCGTCATCCGTACGGAAGGCCCCGGCAGCGGAAATGGCAATGATGATGCGCCTTGAGTTCTCCGGGTCCAGCAGAATTGTGTGCAGGCACAGGCCGCCGGCGCCGGGCTGCCATGCCGGCCCGGTCTTGTTGTTACGCAGCCCGGAGATCTCCTGCCAGCTGCGGCCCCCGTCGGCGGACTGAAAGAGTGCGGCGTCTTCGATGCCGGCATAGACGATGTCGGGGTCGCTCAGCGAGGGCTCCAGATGCCAGACGCGCTTGAATTCCCAGGGATGCGCTGTCCCGTCATACCACTGATGAGTGCCGGGGAGGCCGTCATAATCGAATCGGTTGTCGACCGGATACCAGTTCAGGCCGCCGTCGTCGGAGCGCTGGATGAGCTGCCCGAACCAGGATGAAAACTGCGCGGCGTAGAGGCGGTTTGGGTCTACGGGAGAGCCCTTGAGGTGGAAAACTTCCCAGCCGGCAAAGTGAGGGCCGCTGATTCTCCACGTTTTGCGCCGGCCGTCGGCCGTGAGAACAAAGGCCCCTTTACGGGTGCCGATGAGGAGGCGAACGAAGCTCACAGGAACTCCTTTCAACCAAAAAGAGCAACGGCGAGGCCCGGGAATCCAGAGAAAGCGCGCGCTGCCATGGACGCCCTGGCCTCCCGGCCAGACGGATCTTCGGCAGCCCCGCTGCGGTACGGTAGAAGGCGCGAATGGAAACAATGAGCGCCGTGGCGCCCGATTCTAGAGGAACAGTGCGTCAGAACCAAACTATTTTTTTCGGGCTGGAGCCTCGAAGGGGACGTGGAGCGGAGGCCGTGTCCTGCGAAGCTCCTGAGGATCGCGTCGAGCCAGGCGCCTTGTAGATCTGAGCCTACAACTACAGGCGTCACATCCTGGATCCGAGCTTGCTCCGTTCTGAGCAAGCCGTCGTGCGCAACGGAAGCAAGATCAAAGTGGCAGCGAAACCAGAGGCTCGGAAGCTCCAGAACTTCCAATCGCAATTTGTCGTTCAGCGACATATGATAGAAGACTGCGCCCTGGGCGCCTTCAACTTCCGTTCCCGGGTTCCGAATCCGAGCGGATCACAAGATTGTGAGCTCTCGCACCATGGCTTCCGTGACCATTGGCTCCGCAACCAGCAGGCGGGCGCTGCTCTTCCATGACGTTTTGGCGTTCCTGGCTCTCCTGGCTTCTTCCCTCGCATTGTTTGGCGTAACGTTGTTTCTATTCCGTTCTTTCGAAGAACATCGCGTCGACTTAGGGAGACGCTGGGCGGCTCGCGGACAATTGGCGCTTCAGCAGGGCAGGCCGAACGATGCTGTTTCCGCGCTCCGGACCGCCCTGGCGTATGCGCCCGATCAGCAGACCGATCAGCTGATGCTGGCGCAGGCCCTGGCAGCGGCTGGTCACACCGATGAAGCCAACAACTATTTTCTTTCCTTGTGGGACTCTCGCCCCGGAGACGGCTTGATCAATCTCCAACTGGCGAGACTTGCGCGCAGACGGGGCGACGTGGGGGAAGCGATCGATTATTATCGTGCTTCCATCTTCGGAAGTTGGGAGGGAGATGGTGTCGTTCGGCGACGTGCGGTGCGCCTGGAGCTGGTGGATTTCCTCATTCAAAAGCACCAGTTCGGCGAAGCGCGCAATGAGCTGTTCACCGTTGCCGGGAACGCCCCGGATGACGCCCGCTTGAACCTGGAGGTTGCGGAGAAGATGCAGGCAGCGGGATATCCGGCAGACGCTTTGGCTTTCTACGAGAAGTCACTCGCCAGTAATATTCACGACAGGCCAGCGCTGGAGGGCGCTGGACGGATCGCCTTCTCTGAAGGAAATTATGCAATGGCGGAGAGGTTGCTTGAGCGGGCGCTGAAGGAGAAGCCGCTTCCGGGAGAGACGGCTACGCTGCAGCCAGAGTTGCTGTCCCTGATCAAGCACGCGGAGAGAATGCAGGAGCTGACGCTTACGCGAGATCAGCCTCCGGCTCAACGCGCTCAACACATCCTGGTAGCCTCCAAGATTGCACAGCAACGGCTTAGCGATTGCGAGGTTCAAGCGGCTGGCTTAACACGGTACGGGGCGCAACTTGCATCGCTCATCACGGATTGGAGCGAGGCGGCGAGTGGACACAAAAATCTCAAAGTGCTCCTTGAGAACGCAGAGACTCAGGATTCCTGGTCGCAACTGATCTTCCGCACGGAGCAGGAGACCGCC
Organism: uncultured Acidobacteriaceae bacterium; assembly: GCA_964250885.1. Classification (GTDB taxonomy): domain Bacteria; phylum Acidobacteriota; class Terriglobia; order Terriglobales; family Acidobacteriaceae; genus Granulicella. The sequence goes on from CAXUIM010000369.1 coordinate 3,235, forward strand.
CAGGCCTGCGGCGCTCCCCAGGGCGATGATGGGCTGCTGTTGGACCTCTCTCAATCCGCCTCAGGGCAGAAGCAGTGACGGGGGGGAGCAAGAGCTCGATGAACGGTAGCGACACCATTCTGAAGGACCGCACGGCGACAATCCAGGGAGGCGAAGCTGCTGTCGATTCCGCGGCAATCGCACCTGCACGCGAGGAGCGGTTATTCCTCCTGCTTTCGATCTTTATTGGGATCATTTCCGGGCTGCTTGTGGTCTCCTTCCGGATGGCGATCGATTGGCTTTCGGTGCTCTTGCAGGGCTCCGCACCCGCGCCCCATCAAGTACGTCTGCTCATCGCGCCGGCAGCCGCCGGGTTGGTGATCGCGCTGCTGACGCGCTACGCATTTCCGAAGGTACGAGGAAGCGGAGTCAACCAGACCAAAGCGGCACTCTATATCCACAATGGCTACATCTCGATACGCACCGTGGTTGGGAAGTTTCTCCTGTCGGCGCTCGCCATAGGCAGTGGCTTTTCGCTGGGTCCGGAGGATCCGTCCCTGCAGATCGGGGCTGGAGTTGCTTCGCTGATCAGTCGCCGTGTCGGCCTGTCCCGTGAGCGGCTCCGCATATTCGCTCCGGTGGGTGCTG
>CAXUIM010000370.1:0-1406 GCA_964250885.1 uncultured Acidobacteriaceae bacterium
TCGACGAGGTGGACGCTCCGCTCGACGAGACCAACGTCGGCCGCTTCGCCCGGCTCATCGCCGATATGTCCGAAAGCACTCAGTTCGTTGTGATCACGCACTCCAAGCGCACCATGGAGCAGGCTGACGTCATGTACGGAGTCACCATGCAGGAACCGGGTGTCTCCAAAATCGTGAGTGTGTCGCTCGGCGGCCGCAGCCAGGGCCGCAATGCGCGCAGCGCTGCATAGCGGTAGAGGTTCTGAGGCTTCACAGGACGCAAGCAGAGGATACGGCGCCTTCGCTCCTGCCGTCAGGAGTGTTTGAGGGCGATGTCTCAACAACAAGATCCTCTGCGAGCGAATCCTGGTACTGCGGATTGGAACTGTCTCGACCAATCCCATGATGATCGCGGGCGCATCCTTGGGTCTGGCTTTCAGATTCGGCTCCAGACTGGCTCCGCATCTTGAATAGATTCTCTGTATCTCTGTAGGGGGCATCCATGAATCCGCTCGATTGGCTGCTCTGTCTCCTGCTGGCGTACTCCATGTTCCGCGCAGCCCTCCGCGGTTTCGTACAGGAGGCTTTTGCTCTGGGCGGCCTCCTTCTCGGGTTCCTCTTCGCCTGCTGGTTCTATCGTGGCCTGGCTGTTGCACTGAAAGGACTGATAACGGTTCCTGCCGTTGCCGACCTGGCCGCATTCGGAATTCTTTTGGTGGTTACCATGGTCGTAGCCAGCCTTTTGGGCCAACTGCTGCGTCGCACGGTTTCTGCTGTGGGCCTTGGATTCCTCGACCGCTTCCTCGGTGCAATCTTTGGTCTGCTGCGCGGCACTCTTCTCGGTGTAGGATTACTGGTCGCGATTACTGCATTTCTTCCCGCGGCTCCGTGGGTTGAAAATTCTCAGCTCGCTCCATATTTCCTTCGTAGCGCTCATGCGGTATCCTTCGTCATGCCCCTGGAACTTGAGCGCAGAATTTCAGATGGGCTTCAACGCATAAACAACACACCTCGACACTGGATCAACTACTCTCTTTCGTCGCAAAATAGATGAAGTTCAAATAAGGAATCGCTCGAGTGAAACGCGATCTCGATAACCTCGTTCTCCAGATGCACTCTGCCGGCATTACCTATGCCGATGCCGTGCGTGAGTTCAAGAAGCGCTATATCCTCGAGGTCCTCAGCCGTCATCGTGGAAACCAGTGCAAAGCCGCCGAGGAACTCGGCATGCATCGCAACACACTCAGCCGCACGCTGACCGAACTGGGTCTGGATTCTGCGACCATTCGCCAGGGCACGCGCCGTCCGCCGCGCTCGGTGCGTCCCGGCCGTCCCGGCCTCCAGGTCGTGTCCGGAGCTGGACGGTAGGTCCGGCACGTTACGCGCTGTGCTCCTCCTGGAAGCGGTTCTCCTGGAAGCGGTTCTCC
>CAXUIM010000370.1:1506-3856 GCA_964250885.1 uncultured Acidobacteriaceae bacterium
GGCACGTTACGCGCTGTGCTCCTCCTGGAAGCGGTTCTCCTGGAAGCGGTTCTCCGGCCCGGCGGCTTGAAGTTCCTTCTGTTCTGTCGGAAGAGACGCGCTTTCGAGTCGCTATTCGTCTAAGCTGAAGATCATGCCCCGCCTTCGCAGCCATAACCATTCGCGGCTCTCTCGCTGGCTTCTCACCGCCGCGCGGCAACCGCGTTCGACGGGCGGAAGTGTCTGGCGAGCGGCGCAAAGGCTTAGCCCGGCGCCGCTGTGCGCGCCGGCCGGGGCTCTGCTGATGGCGCTGATGCTGCCCTCCGGCGCCGGTGCGCAGGACCCTGCCAGTGCCCCCGCCAGCGTCCCTGCAGGCGCTCTCTCTCCGCAGCCGGTTCAGCGCTCCCTGCAACCCGGCTCGCCGGCTGGCCCGAGGATCTCGTCCAAGCAGGCCCGCGAGGCCGACGACGCCTACCTCCAGGGAGCCCGGGAGGTGGAGCACAAGGATTTCGTCGCCGCTCAGCGCAGCTTTGCGCGTGCCGTGCAGCTCGATCCCGGCAATCGCGATTACACTCTCGCTCTGCTCGTCACCCGCGAGAACTATCTCACCCAGCTCGTGCAGGAAGCTGCCCGGGCACGGCGTGCCGGCGATAGCGCCCGCGCCGATTCCCTGCTGGCACAGGCGCGCACTCTCGATCCCAACAACCGCGAAGTGGCACAGCACTTCGGTACCCAAGCTGCCCCCGCCCCTCCGCCACCAAACCTGCAGGTCGAGGCGCAGGCCTCCACGATTGATCCATCCCGTTTTCCGGCCCGGGATATTGCCTCGATCCTCGCCGGACCCGTCGAGTTCAATCCCACTCCGGGCACGCACAGCTTCCATCTGCGCGGCGACGCGCAGACCATTGTCCGTAGCGTCTACAGCGCCTTCGGCATCGCCGTCGACTTCGACGAATCGGTAGCCGCCGGTCCTCCGCTCAGCCTGGACATCGATGACGTCGACTTCGCCGGAGCCAACCGGGTCCTCCAGGATTTAGCCGATGTGTTCTCTGTGGCGGTCCAGCCTCGCACCGCTCTTATCGCCAGGGACACACAGGAGAACCGCGACAGGCTGGTGCCCCAGCTCGAGGAAACCGTCTATATTCCGGGAATCTCCGGCGAAGAGATGTCGGAGTTCGCCAACATCGCGCGCAACGTCTTCGACTTGAGGCAGGTGACCGCCAGCGCCGCCGGCGGCGACATCCTGTTGCGCGGCGATGAGAGGACCTTGAAGCTGGTGAACGCCACCTACGCCGATATGCTGATCGGCGAATCGGACATCCTGTTCGACGTCAACCTATACGAGGTCGATAGGACGCACGTCAACAACATCGGCGCCGTTCTGCCCAGCTCAGCCAACCTCTTCAGCATCACAGCCGAGGCGCAGTCGCTGGTCAACGCGAATCAGAGCACGTTGAACGAGGTTCTCGCGGCTGGGAACATTACGCTGACCGGCAATACGACGGAAAACATCCTGCTCGAGGCGCTGTACCTGATCAAGTATGCCGGTGTCACCGATGCCAACCTCACCTATCTTCTGGCCACGGTGGGTAGCCTGGACGGTATTCCGCTGGCGGGTCTCTCTCTGGCGTCCACCTCCACCTTCAACCTGCTGTTGAACGCTTCCGATGTCCGCACGCTGGACCAGGTGCAGCTACGTACCGGCAATGGCCAGCAGGCTGAATTTCGTGCCGGATCGCGGTATCCCATCATCACCGCAACCTACAGCTCCGGCGGCGCCAGCAGCCTTCTCACCACCGCCGAACAGGCGCTGCTCTCGCAATACACCGGCAGCACCTCAACCTCGGTGACCATACCCCAGTTCCAGTTCGAAGACTTGGGACTCAGCCTGAAGCTGACTCCTCATCTGCAGCGCGGCAACGATGTTTCTCTGAAGCTGGAGCTGAAGCTTGAGGCTCTGGGAGGCACCAGCCTTGACTCCATTCCGGTATTAAACAACCGGACTCTCTCCTCCGTCATTACCGTGCCGACCGGAAAAACCGCGATGCTCGCGGCGCTGGTCAACACGAACGAACTGGGGTCGATTGATGGCCTGCCCGGGCTGAGCGAGCTTCCCGGTTTCGAAGGAACGGACAAAGACATCGAGCATGATTCCGACGAGTTGCTGATCACGATCACGCCGCATATCGTCCGGCCAAGCGCACTTCACATCGCCAGCCGCCGGCTCGCCTTGAACCGGACTCCGCCCGCCACACCCTAGGCTTCCACCCCGGAAGCACCGTTGCAAATCAAGTTTCGCATGGCTATACTTGCATCTGGCAGGGCGGGAGTAGCTCAGTGGTAGAGTGCTTCCTTGCCAAGGAAGATGTCG
>CAXUIM010000371.1:0-3817 GCA_964250885.1 uncultured Acidobacteriaceae bacterium
AAAACGACACTGCACGCCTGATTCCAGTTCACAGTAAAAGCAAAAATGCTCTAAGGTCCGGGGGAGCCAAACTGCCGTGGGCTCCAGACGGCCACGCCGATGTGGCCGCCCAACTCTAACCCGCCTCAGTACAATCGACACCATGAGCCGAGCTGCGAGCCTTGTCCTCCTCTGCGCCGCGGGTCTTCTCGCCCCCACGGGCGTACTCTGCCAAAACCTGGACTCGAACGCGAGTCAAGCTGCGGGCCAGCCCCCTATCCAGAGTCAGACTCCGTCACCGGCGGCGCCGTCTGTCGGTCCGCTGGCTCAGCGTCCTACGCTGACGCCTCTCACCATGCCAACGCTCTCGCCCGGGGTCATTGAGCTGGTCAAGTTGGAGGGTGAGTTCTCCGACTCCGTTTCCAAAGGCGGCGGCAAGGCCTTCGCCTCCTGGTTTGCCGATGATGGGGTGACGCTGAACAACGGAAAGCCCGCGGTGCTGGGCCGCACCGCCATAGCCGCCAATGCCAACTGGGACCCCACCGTCTATCAATTGAGCTGGTACGCCGAAGGAGCGCAGATGGCGCCCTCCAACGATGCGGGCTTCACCTGGGGCCATTACGATGCCACCACCAACAACAAGGACGGACGTCCTACCACGCTCTCCGGCCGCTACATCACATTCTGGAAGAAAGTAGACGGCAAGTGGAAGGTAGCGCTGGATGCCAGCGCCGACGAGCCGTCTAGCCGTTAACAACGCTTGCCGCGGCGCGCCCAGCCTGGAGCCGTCGGGTAGCTCTCACCAGAACTCCTCCACAGAGCCCACCTTTCTTTGTGCTTCGCCTGGATGTGTGCTTCGCCTGGATGTGTGCTTCGCCTGGATGTGTGCTTCGCCTGGTATGCGTAAGAAGATCAGGCGAAGCGCTCTTTCCGCGGAGTGGAGGCTTTACGAGCACATGAAAGTCTGCCCTCGCTAAGAGGTTGATCTGCTGAAACCTCGCAGATTGTCCCGAACTATCCGATAAATTTCTTCTTTTAAGAGCCGGAAATTCCCGAAATGGGAAAAGTTGGGGTAACGTAGTAATCAGACTTACTTACAATCGTAAGACGACACAAAATATTCGATAAGCCGCCGCGGCGCGATTCAGATGGCGTTCTCCGAACGCCTCTTGACGCGTCCAGCATGAAGAGCCGGTGCTGTTCCCTGGCTGTTCATATCGCTGTTGTCGCTTAGCTCGACAACCCAACTTACAGTTGATGGAGTTCGCATGACGAACCTTTTCCAAAAAGGCATAGCCACGTTTGTGTTTGCGCTGACCGCGCTGTCGGTCCTTCTACCAGGAAATTCAGCCCGCGCCCTTTCTCCACCAGGCTCTGGTGCAGCAGCGGCAACGGAGACCTCTTCAACAACCACGACCGATCCAACGTCTACCGTCATCCCGTCTACATACTTCGGACTCACGCTCCAGAGATCCGCGCTGATTCCCCTGGTGACCTACGGCACGGTACGCTCCTGGGATGCGATACCGGGGCCCGATTGGGCCGACTCCAATCCTTCGCGAGGGGAATACGATTTCACCTCGCTGGATGAGTTCATCGCCGCGAACGAGCCCAGCTCGAAAAACAAGCTGACCGTGGCCCGGGACATGATCTACACGTTGGGCAGAACACCGGCCTGGGCCTCCTCTAACCCAACTGCGTCCAGCGACTACGCCGCCGGAGAGTGTGCGCCTCCCTCAAGCATCACCGACTGGGACGACTACCTTACAGCCGTCGTGACCCATGCCGCGGGCAGAATCAAGTATTGGGAGCTCTGGAACGAGCCCAACAATCCTGCCTACTACTGCGGCAGTGTATCGACCCTGGTGACCCTGGCCCAGCACGCCAGGGTCATCATCAAGAACCTCGATCCGGACGCGGTCATTCTTTCACCCGGCATGGCCGGCGGCGCCTATGGTCCGGTCTGGTTCAACGAGTGGCTCGCCGCGGGGGGCGCTGCCACCATTGATGCCGTCTCGTTCCACGGCTACTGGAGCCATTTCGCCGAAGATGTCCTGACCTCCATCGCGGGTTACAAAGCAGTGATGGCATCCAACGGGATTTCCAACCTGCCCATGTGGGATACCGAGGCGAATGGCAAGACAATGCCCGGTATTACAGCTACCGCCGACTTCCTTTCGAAGTACTACCTGCTTCAATGGTCGGAGGGCGTTTCAAGATTCTTGTGGTACGCCTACGACTCAGCCATTGACTGGGGACAGCTCTGGAGCTCTTCCACGGGGCTGAATGCCGGGGGCCAGGCGTTCCTGGAAACCTACAACTGGATGGTAGGCGCGAAGATGACGACACCATGCGCCCGGGGTCTTGCGAGTACCTGGAGGTGCGGATTTACACGCACTAAGTATGAGGCGATTGCGCTGTGGAACTCAGAAACGACAACCACGGTAGCAGTTGCGTCGCAGTACATTCAGTATCGTGGTCTGGATGGTGTGGTTCACCCCATCGCGGACCATACGGTACCAGTCGGCAGCAGTCCCATCCTGGTGGAGACCGGCTCCGAATAGGATCGAAAAGGTGGCCGCGCTCTGCTGTGCGCCCCCTTGTCGATTTCTATTCCAAGGTATTACCGCCGTTCACGGCGATCTTCTGGCCAGTGATGAACGATGCTTCATCGCTGGCCAGGAACGCCACCACGCGGCCTACTTCTTCGGCCAGCCCCATGCGTCCCAATGGCACGCCTTGCGTGTAGGCCTGCTTGTCTGCTTCCGAATCATGGGAGTGACGTTCGGTAGGAATCCACCCCGGAGCGACGAGGTTCACGGTGATGCCGGCGGGGCCCAGCTCGCGGGCCCAGGAGCGCGTCTGGCCCAACTGCGCCGCCTTGGCCGCCACATAATTTGCAAACCGTGGGTTGCCGAGCTCGACGACCTCGCTGCCAATCTGGATCAGGCGGCCAAAGCCGCGCTCCCGCATGCCGGGCAGAACAGCCTGCGTCACCAGCAGCGGCGACTTGAGAAAGAACTCCAGTTGATCCAGGTAGCTCTGCCAGGTCTGCTGCTCAATCGGCAGCATGGGCTGCGGTCCTGTGGCATTGAACACGGCAACCTCGATTGGACCAAAGGCCGCGCTGACCTCATCCACCAGGCGTGTGATTTCAGCTGGATCGCGCACATCGGCGTGAAAGGGCTGGGCGACGAGATTGCGGGCGCGGAGATCGTCGCAAAGCTGCGCCGCGCGGCCGGCGTTCGCGAAGTAGTTTACGGCGACACGGTGGCCCGCCGCCGCAAGCGACTCCGCCATGGCGGCGCCGAGACCGCGTGAAGCTCCGGTGATAAGCGCTGTGCGGGACATGCATCCAGAATACGGCCAATCGCATTGTGCCGATGCCGCTGGCTCCATGACCACCTGGACGACAGCGGCGCTGCGGGGCCTCTCCTACGATCGCGAAGGCGCATCCAACGTATGTCCGCGGCCTCTTGAGGCTTCTGCTGGCGGGAGGATCCATGCAATTCTCAAAACGTGTTTGCGCAACCGCGCTCGGAACGATGCTCTTCGCCTTCGGAGTATCGGGAGCGCCGGCGCGTGCGCAGAGCGTGCACACCGATTTCGATCATCAGGCGCCGTTCAGCGACTTCCACACCTTCTCGTTCCGCAAGGTGCGGACCACCAATCCGCTGGATGCGCAGCGCGTGGAGCGGGAGATTCGCAGGGACCTGACGTACCACGGCTGGCAGGAGGTTCCGTCGGCAGGGGATGTAGCGGTAACAGCGGTCGAGGCCGAGCACGATTCCCAGGAATACCAGACCTTCTACGAGGGTCTTGGTCCCGGCTTTGGGTG
>CAXUIM010000372.1:0-3789 GCA_964250885.1 uncultured Acidobacteriaceae bacterium
ATCATCACTTGCTGCGTTCCTTGACCAGTTCCACGCCAACACGGCCAGCAGCAGCTCGCAAATTGCCGTCGCGCGTGAGCAGGGAAAGGCCGGAACGCATGGCCAGGTCGAGATAAACCGCGTCGTATGACGTGAGCTGGTGCGGCCGTGCCACCTGTGCCAAGGTGGTTGCCGTCCTGTCAACCGGCTCCGGTACCAACTCTACGGCCAGATCCTCGACCAGTCGGAGCGACTGCAAAGCCTGGGGCCGGGTAAGAGTCTTTCGCCGCTCGTGAACCAGAATGGCGTTGACGACTTCGAGTTGCCAAAGGGTGGGGGCGACCAACTCCAACGCATCGAACAGCGGTTGAAGCTGCGCGGTGCTGCCGTCCTCGTTGAACATCCAAGCCAACGCGATGTTGGCGTCGATCACGATGCGGTGGCTCAACGACGGCCCTCGGCAACGGCAGCGCGATTGTCCGCGGCCGTGATCTCGGGTAAGCCGCGTTGCAGCTCTGCCAGAGCCGCGGCGATATCCGCCTTGGATCGGCGGGGCCTTGCCGCCTGATGAGGCACAACGTCAACTACAGGTTCGCCCCGCTTGGTCAGCGTGACGGGCTGGCCAGTGTGTCTCACGCTCTCGGCGATCTCGGACAAGCGGGTTTTTGCTTCGAACATACCAATCTGTTTCACGCAAACTCCTTCTAGTTTGCAACCTAGTTTACTCGGGATCAAGCGTTGATGCATGCCCTGCCTTCTAAAGCATTTTTCCTTTTGCCGTGAACCGGAAGAAGTGTGAGAGTGCCGTTTTCCTGGGGGAAAACGACGTTGAAAGTGTTGGCTTCGGTTTACACCTAAAGAAAAATGCTATAGCACGCGGGCAAGCCCGATCGCGAGGCTACTCAATCGCCGATCAGCTGGCTGCTTCCCTCCGAGCCCGGCACCGTCCCGCTGGCGGATTCGTTTCAAAACGGTTTGCCGGCGCGCAGACGCAGGATCTCGCGCCGCTTGACCTCGATCAGATATTCGTAGAAGCTCTGCAGGGTGGCGTACATCACTCCCGCATGTCCGTCCAGCACCGCGCCCCGCACGAACATCATGTAGATCCACTTGATCAGCGGGCGCCCGGGAAGCTCGTAGAATATGGCCTTCTGCGCCACCCGGCGCTCGTGGAAGTGACGCCCGAAAAGAGCCTGCCGCAGAGACGCGCCGTGCACGGCGTCCCCCGAGGCCAGCAGTCCGGCCTCTTTGCTGGAGTAGATGTTGTGCTTGGCCACCCAATGGCTGATTCCCTTGGAAAACGCCAGGTGATCGAGCGGCGCGCTCAGCTCTCCGATCTCTCCGTCCACCTCCGCAATCTCATTGACCTCACGGGTGTAGTGCACGTGACCAGCGCGCAGCAGGCGCACATAGTACGGCGTCATCTGCGCATGTTTCAGCCACGTTCCCCACAGGAAATCACGCCGCCGGAGGCGGAATCCCGAGATGCCGGGCGCGGCGCTCGCCACCGCGAGGCGCATCTCTGCCGAGAGCTCCGGGGTGGGACGCTCGTCCGCATCCAGAACCAGGACCCAGGCATGGCGGAAGGGAAGCTGCATCGCGGCGTTACGCTGGCTGGAGTAGCTGTCGAAGGGACGGGAGGCGACACGGGCGCCACGCTCCCGCGCAATCTGGACGGTGCGATCCGTGCTCTCGGAGTCGAACACGTGAATGTCGTCGCACCAGGCGACGGAGTCCAGACAGCCGGGCAGATCCTGCTGCTCGTTGCGGGTCAGGATCAGCACGGACACGTTGCTTTGGAGATCGGGGCTCAGGCGCGCTCTCCTGGATCATGCGAAGGCCGGTCAACCGAAGGCCGGTCCGCGGCTGCGTTATCCGCGGGCCCAGCCGAAACGGGAGGCGCGGTGCGTGTGCGCTCGCGCACCGCGGCGGCGGGATGTCCACTGTATACGGTCCACGGCAACAGGTCGCGGGTGGCCACCGAGCCAAGCCCCAGCACGGCGCCTTCGCCTACGTGAACACCGGGAGCGACCGAGGCCCGGGCGCAGATCCAGGCATAGCGCTCGATATGCATACGGAAGGACAGGAGCGGGAACGCCGGATCGTTGTAGTCATGCGTCGCGCCGCAGAGATAGCAGTCCTGCGAAAGAATCACGTGGGAATCCAGTCGCATCGGGGAAGGATTGTAGATCTCGACGCCATCGCCGGCGGCCACGTGATCGGCGCAGACCAGGTTCCACGGCGCCCAGACCCTCGAGCCGGGATAGAAGTGACAGTCGGGGCCGAGCCGCGCCCCGAAGGCGCGCAGAATCCAGCCGCGCCAGGCGTGCAGCGGCCGCGGCGACGGACGATAGAGCAACAGCCAGCATAGGTTCCAGACCAGCCGGAGAGCGCGGTTGCCGAGGGAAAAGGCCGGGCGCGTATAGGCGTCCTCACCCGGCGCGATGTGATCGGAGGCTCGATACTCCGCCTGCCGGGCCACGTCAGCGAACCTCCTGTGACGGCTCTCCGGGGGCACAGCTCACGGAGGGGCGGGAGAGGTCCTCGAAGACCCGCATGATGGCGGCGGTATTGCGGCGCATATCGAAGCGCCTGGCAAAGGTCGAGCGGGCGCGGCGGCCCATCGCTTCGCGCGCTGCCGAGTCGAGTAGCAGCCAGCGCTCGATCAGCTGCCGGGTCCCGTCGACCGTATCCGGCTCGACCAGGCCGCAGCCTTCGGCGCGGATGTCGGGAGCGATGTTGATCTGGTCGGAGAGGAGTACGGGCCGGCCCGAGGCGAGCGCTTCCACAACCGCGATGCCGAAGTTCTCCTGGTGGGAGGGAAGAATGAACGCCTCGCAGGCGGCGAAGGCGCCCCATTTGCAATCCCCGCGCAGCATGCCCGGCCAGTGAACGCGGTCGCCGCAGCCGGAGGCTTCGACCCGGGCACGGAGCTGTTGCCGCCAATTGCCGGCGTCAGGCCCGGCCAATACCAGGTGCAGTGCCGGGTCGTTCCGGACAGACTGCGCGACGGCGGCGAAGGCGTCCAGCAGCAGGTCGCAGCCTTTCTTCGGATCGATCCGGCCGAGGAAGAGCAAAAACCGGCGTCCCAGCAGATCGGGGCAGCGGGCGTAAAAGGCCTCGAGAAGGCGATTGGTGTTTGCGGGAGGCGGCTCACTTCCCAGAGCGACCACGATCGGATTCCACTGCGCCAGCCAGAAGCTTTGCCGGGCGAGATCCTGCTCCAGCGCGGTGGTGAAGAGAACGCGTTCTGCGCCCCGCAGCACCCAGTACTCGGCGGAAACCCAGTAGAGCCACTTCTTGATGTGCTTGGCCGGAAAGCGGCGCTTGAAGTACGGATCCAGCATACCGTGCGGGAAGACCACATAGGGGGTATGGCCGGCCAGGGCGATTCGTGCCGCGATTCCGGTGAACTCCCACAGGCCGTGCACGATCACGCCGTCGAAGCGGTCGCGATTGGCTTTGAGCCAGCGCAGCAGCTCTGGGTAGTACCACCTCTTCTGCGCGGAGCCGAGAGCGCGCACCGGAAACGGCAGGTCGGCGAGAAAAGCCGCCGCCGGATCGTCCAGGGTCGCCACCTCGCAGGTGTAGCCCGGGGGAGCGTAGCGGATGAGCATGCGGATGGCTTCGGTGGGGCCGCCGGCTGCGGGGCTGATCGAGCCGACAATATGCAGAATGTTCATGCGCGACACTGGATCTCTGGCGTTCCGGTTCCTGGGTCCGCCTCTAGGCTCAGCATAGCAGGGCCTTTAGGAGCTTGTTGAGAATCGGCTTTTGTGGCTTCGCTAGCTTCGCGAAACCCGCTTTGAT
>CAXUIM010000373.1:0-1422 GCA_964250885.1 uncultured Acidobacteriaceae bacterium
CGCGAGATGCCATTGTGCCGCTCTCCCGCGGTCTTCGCAAGCAAAATCTTGGGGTCAAAATAATTCTGTTTGCCGGGTTAGGGGTTTTCCCAGCCTTCCGCGCTTACTCAGACAAAGACCAATGCAGGGAAAAGGAAATTCCAAATTCGTCCGGGGTGCGTTCTGCGCTGTGCAACTACTGAAGACACTCTCCCATTGTCATGGCCGACATTCAACCTGAAGGAGATCATCATGAACAGCTACACAGCGCCCGCCGCTCCGGCATATCAAGCGACGCCAACGAGTAAACAGTTCTTCGCCACGCTGTTTGATTTTTCTTTCACCAGCTTCATTGCTCCGAAGCTCATCAAGGTCCTCTACGCCCTGTTCGTTTTCTTTGCCGTCGTCCTGACGATCGTGGCAATTGCCGCGGCGTTCAACTTCCACAGCGGTCTGGGAGTGCTTGTGCTACTGGCCTCTCCCATAATCTTTTTCGTCTATGTCATGCTCTTCCGCGTTGGACTGGAACTGATCCAGGTGTTCTTTGCGATTGAGAGACATACAGGACAGCAGCTTACACTGCTGCGCAGCGGATTGCCGCCCGTTCCCCCATCTGAATTCTGACTATTTCGCCCCGGCAGGAAGGCAACCGGTCTCCCAACCAGCTTCCTGCGACCTGCAGTTCTCCTCTCCGACGTACGCCATCGGAAAACTTTGTCCCAGATCAGAAAGGACTTTATGATGTTCAACTCCATTTCTCGGAACCGTGTTACCCGGCAGATCGTGTTTATGACGATCTGTTGCGGAGCAACGCTGCTTGCGCCACGTCTCCTCTCCGCGCAGGAGGGTCCGTTGACGGCGCTGGAGAACAAATACAAGCTCACCCAAACCACTTTGAACTTCGAGCAGATCAGCGACCCCGGCATGGTGATGGAGGTCCAGGCGCACGGCATCAATGCCGAGCCCGCGGGAGGCCTGATCGCCTTCGATAATCCCGTGGTGAACGGCAAAGTGCAACAGCGAGGCATGGGGATCCGAATGCTCAGCGGAACGAAGAACCTGCATATTCTTCAGCCTGGCGATAAGGTCTACATCACCAAAATGGAGGTCAAGGGAGATGTGCTCCGGGTCGTCATTCTTACCTGCGATCCGCTGGATGTGGACGGAGGAGCCTCCCAGAAGCGCTACTCCGCCGGACTATCCTTTCGCTTTCCCAAGGACACCTTCGCACAATCGTCTCCGGACGAACTGGAGCACTCGATCGAGAGCGTGATCTCTCCCTCCACCGGGGACAGTGGGGCCGCGCCCGCGGGGAATAGCGTGGCGGCCGCGGCTGCACCCGCGCCCGCCCCCCCACCCGCACCGGCGCCCGCGCCGCCGCCGCCGCCCCCCCCGCATCCGGCCACCCTCAGCCTCGGGGAGACCACGGAGCAACGGATCGCC
>CAXUIM010000373.1:1432-3745 GCA_964250885.1 uncultured Acidobacteriaceae bacterium
GGCGGCCGCGTCTGCGCCCGCACCCGCACCCGCACCCGCACCGGCGCCCGCGCCGCCACCATCCCCCGCTCATCCGGCAACCATCAGCCTCGGGGAGACCACGGAGCAAGTGATCGCAGCCATGGGACTGCCTCTCCAGGTGATCGATCTGGGGACCAAGAAGACGTACAAGTACAAGGAAATCAAAGTGGTCTTCCTCAATAACAAAGTGACGGACGTTCAGTAAAGGAGCCAGGATGATGAAAAGAGTATTCATGCTAACGACAGCCAAATTGGCCAAAGCCATCGCAGTTATGGGGCTTGCCGCTCTCGCCATCGGTGTTCAGGCCCAAAAGAAGTCAACACCGGCGCCCAAAGCCCCTGCGCCCGCAAAGACGACGGCCGCCCATCCTAAGCCAAATGCAACGCGCCCGGTGACAACCGCCAACGGCGATCGCGGAACAGCGGGGACCACGGGAGCCCGCGGCGGTACCGGGGTGTCCGGTTCGGCCGCGGTCCGAACCACGCCCACCCGCGGGGGAGGCGAGGTCACGCGCAGCGCAACCGGCCAGCCGGAAAGCTTCAAGGCGGCGAATGGCAATACCGCGCGCTTCGATTCAAGCGGACACGTTCGCGAAGTGCATGCCGGCAACAGCACCATCACGCATGGACCGGGAGGAACACGGCACATCGTCGCCGAAGGGCCGAATCATACCCGGTACGTGACCAACGGTCGTGGTCAGGGTTATGTGCAGCGGCCGTATATGTATCACGGCCATGCCTTCGAGGACCGCACATACTATCGCAATGGGGTGGCTCGCCGGGAGTTTTATCGCCCGTACTACTACAACGGGGTTTATCTACACGGCTACTATCCGGCCGTCTATTACTCGCCCGCATTCTATGGCTGGGCCTACGCCCCCTGGGGCGCGCCTGTCGCGTACCGGTGGGGATGGGCGGGTTCGCCCTGGTATGGCGCATACGGCCCCTATTTCACTCCCTACCCGGTCTATGCGACCGCCTCTCTGTGGCTGACCGATTACCTGATCGCGAACAGTCTGCAGCAGGCGTATGCGGCGGGTGTGGCGGCAGGCGCCAGTGGCGCGGCGGAACTCACCCCATCACCTGGCGGTCGCGGCGGCGCACACCTGGTATTGGCTTCTTATTCTCCATCCGGCTCAATGTGGAATCCACCCGCCGGGAGCGGCTCCGGTGTGGCGCTGACACCAGAGATCAAGCAGGCCATCTCCGAAGAGGTGGCGCTTACGCTGAATGAGGAGAAGGCGGCGGCCGGTCAGGCTGGGGAAGCCAATGCTTCCGTTCACGGAGTCGATCAACTGCTGTCGGATGGGAAGTCTCACGTCTTTGTGGCCTCGGATGCGATCGAAGTTCCGGGAGCCGGCGGACAGGACTGCGCCCTTTCCGCTGGCGATGTCCTTCAACTGAACGCACCGGCGGCTGCCAGCGGAGACTCGTACCAACTCCAGGTGCTGGCCAGCAAGGAGAATGACTGCCAGAAGGCCTCGGCGGTGACGGTGTCGCTGGAAAATCTGCAGGAGATGCACAACAGCCTGATGGCCACAGTGGACCAGGGGCTTGGCGATCTCCAGAAGAAGGCGGGCCAGGGCGGTCTTCCGGCCGCGCCCGCTGGTTCTCAAGCCACCACCGATGCACCGTATGCCTCGGCCGCCCCTCCGCCAGATCCGAACGGAGCGCAGCAATTGGCGACGGTCGCGCAAGAGGGCGATCAGGCGGACCAACAGGTGGTCAGCGAGGCTACAAGCTCATCCCCGGAGGGGCCGAGCGAGGTGGCGGCGACAGGAGGCGCCGCTCCGTCGCCGGCAGCCGGTCCGGTCACCATTGCCCTGGGTCAAACGCCCGCGCAGGTCGTGGCGGGAAAGGGACAGCCTAGCCAGATCGTCAATCTGGGCGCCAAGAAAATCTACGTGTACCCGGACATGAAGGTCTACTTCACTGCCGGCAAGGTGAGCAACGTGGAATAGCCAGTGCGGGTATTCAACACTGCCGTCCTGAGCGATGACTCTCGCTCAGGACGGTAAGCAATCGCGAGCCCTCTCCAGTGCACCCAGACTGTGATCACAACCGCATGCCGGTCTCTCTCGGAGAATCAACGCGAGCGCTTCGGCGGAAACTTGTAGAACATCTCGTCGACAGCCTTTTGGAGCGTGCCGGTGTCCTTGTTCAGGTTCGACGAGACCGGCTCCCGCGACACTCCGCGCCATACCAGGTTATGGGTGTGCGTGTCGTACAGATCCACCAGCAACGTGCCCACTGGAACCGGCTGCACGATCGTAGTCGCGTCTCCGCCACCCC
>CAXUIM010000374.1:0-3728 GCA_964250885.1 uncultured Acidobacteriaceae bacterium
GGTGCTGGCGCGCATCGGGCTGCGTCATGGACTGCTGGCGGCCGTTGCTCTTGCAATAGCGGGCGCCGGTCTCACGCTCGTGCACTCCCTGGTCATCATTGCAGTCGGTCTCGCGGCGGTCAGCTCCGGCGTTTTCGTCGCACAGACCTGCGCGAACAGTTTCCTGCGCGACGCAGCTCCTCTGGGCGGCCGGGTCTCCGCCGCCGGCCTGTACATCTGCAGCTACTACCTCGGAGGAACCGTGGGGGGTGAGCTGCCCGGAAAGGCCTGGAAACTGGCCGGGTGGCCGGGCTGCGTCGCCCTCACCTGCGTCTTCCTGGTACTCGCCGGCCTGCTGGCTCTCATCTTCTGGCCGAAGCGTGGCGGGCTGCCGGATCCCATTCGGCTTTGAGGGGAATCGGTCCTGCAAGGGGAACCGGGCCCAGACCGCAGGCGACCTGCCCTCTGGCCGTGTGTCCCCCTTATACTTGAATAGGATGGGCGAACCGGGACCAAATTTTCCTGATAACAGCTTGAAGTTCGACAGCACCTGCTCGACGGCAGCGGAGGAGGCGGAGCAGTCACCCGCGGCGACTGCGGCGGGCGCGGCGGGTCTGATAGCGGAGCGAACGCCCGGGGGGCCCCGCCGAGGCAGCTTTCGCCAGGATCGCATCTGGAGCTACTTCGGGCCGGCATTCGTCGCCTCGGTCGCTTATATCGACCCGGGCAACTTCGCCACAAACATTCTGAGTGGCAGTCAGTTCGGCTATCGTCTGCTCTGGGTTCTGCTTTGGTCGAATGTAATGGCCATCCTGATCCAGTATCTCTCGGCCAAGCTGGGCATCGTGACGGGGCTGACGCTGCCCCAGAACTGCCGCCAGTCCTTCTCCAGGCGCATGAACTATTTTCTGTGGGCGTGCGCTGAGGTCTCCGCCGTGGCCACCGACCTCGCCGAATTCCTGGGTGCGGCCCTGGGTCTGGATCTGCTGCTCGGGCCGGCGCTGCAGGCCCATGGTCTGGCGCCGACAGCTACCCTATTCATCGCAGCCGCCATCGCTACCGTGGCCGTCTTCGCTATTCTCGCGTTGGACCTTGCCGGGTTCCAGTGGCTGGAGCGCGGGATCATGGCCTTCGTGGGAATCATCGGACTGTGCTACGGCTTCGAGGTTTTTCTGGTCCATCCCGACTGGCAGCGTACATTCATCGCCACGCTTCTGCCGACGTTCGATTCACACGCCCTGCGTGGATCCGTCTTCGCCGCGGTGGGGATGCTGGGAGCCACCGTGATGCCGCACGTGATCTACCTGCACTCGGCGCTGGTGCAGCCCCGGCTGCGAGAGCTGTCTCCGGGCCTCAAGCAGCGGGAGCTGTCGCCGCCCAGCACGGCGCTCAAGCAGGGAATCCTGAGACAGTATCTGCATTTTGAGCTAGTCGATGTCTTCGTCGCCATGAATGGCGCCTGGATCATCAACTCGGCGATGATCGTGATGGCTGCCGTTGCCATGTTTCAGGGTCCGAGCGCGCAGCCGACCATCCAGGATGCGTTTCACACCCTGGGCCCGCTTCTGGGGCGAGGAGCCGCCGTGGTGTTCGCCGTGGCGCTGCTGTGTTCCGGGCTCTCCAGTTCCACCGTGGGGGTGATGGCTGGCCAGGTCATCATAGAGGGTTTCCTGGATATCAAATTTCCGATCTTCCTGCGACGCTTCATCACTGTGATCCCCGCTCTGGTGGTGATCGGCATCGGAGTCGATCCCCTGAAGATCATTATCGATTCGCAGGTTTTGTTGAGCTTCACACTGCCGGCGGCTCTGATCCCTATGCTGCTGCTCACCAACCGGCGAACCGTGATGGGCGACTTTTGTAGTGCCCGGCGCACTCGCATCGCTGGTTGGACCGTCGCGGCGATCATCACCGCCCTGAACGGAGTCCTGCTGGTGCAACTGGCACTCGCGTAGGCGCGCACCTCGATCGGGGAAGGCGGAAGGCCTGCATGCGGTAGACTGGGAAAGACGCGCTTTCCACGACTTCTCATAGCCGCGAAGGCTGGCGCAGATTGCGCCCTAAAGCATTTCTCCTGCAGGCGTAAGGGAGGAGCTTCGAGTTCCATGGCCGTTCCCTCTCGAAGCCTCTTCCTTCAGAAAACGGCCCTCACACGATCCATTGCTGTCCCGCAACAGGAGAGATGCTCTCACTCCATAACCCCTCAAACAAGATAGGAATTGACTCCGCAGTGAGCCCCTTAGCGACCGCCCAACCGATCCGAAATATCGCCATCATCGCCCACGTCGACCACGGCAAGACGACGCTGGTCGACGCCATGCTGCGTCAGAGCGGCACCTTCCGCTTCAACGAAGCCGTTGTCGAGCGGGTTATGGACTCCAACGACCTTGAGAAGGAGCGCGGCATCACGATCATGGCGAAGAATACGGCGATCCACTACAAGGACACCAAGATCAACATCGTGGACACCCCTGGTCACGCCGATTTCGGGGGCGAGGTGGAGCGCGCGCTCAAGATGGTCGATGGCGTGGTTCTCCTGGTGGATGCCAGTGAAGGCCCGCTGCCACAAACCCGCTACGTTCTCTCCAAGGCGCTCGAGGCCAAGCTCACTCCCATTCTGGTGATCAACAAGATCGATCGCCCCGACGCCCGGCCCCAGGAGGTTTTGAACGAAGTCTACGACCTGTTCATCGACCTGGACGCGGACGATAGCATGCTGGAGTTTCCGGTGATCTATACCAATGGAAAGGCGGGCACGGCGACCATGGATCTGGCCACGCCGGGAACCGATCTGCAACCGCTCTTCGAGCTGATCAAGGAGACCATCGCGCCCGCGACCGGCGACCCCGAAGGCGCGCTGCAGATTCTCGTAACCAATCTCGACTACTCGGATTACCTCGGCCGGCTGGCGATCGCGCGCGTGTTCAACGGGACGTTAAAAACCGGCCAGGAGGTCGCCGTTTCGAAGCGCGACGGTTCGCTGCAGACTGTCAAGATCACCAAGCTGTTCAGCTTCGACGGTCTCAAGCGGACCGACATCACCGACACCAGTCTGGGCGATATCGTTGCCATTGCCGGGGTGCCGGGCATCACCATCGGCGAGAGCTTCACAGACGTCGAGAACCCCAGTCCGCTGCCGCTCATCACGATCGACGAGCCGACCATCGCTATCCAGATGTCGGTGAACAACTCGCCCTTCGCCGGTCGCGAAGGCCAGTACGTTACGTCGCGCAATCTGAAGGACCGGCTGGAGAAGGAGCTGCTGACCAACGTCAGTATTCGCGTGGAAGACACCGGCTCCCCGGAGACGTTCAAGGTATTGGGACGCGGCGAATTGCAGTTGTCCGTGCTGATCGAAATGATGCGCCGCGAGGGTTTTGAGCTGATGGTCTCGCGGCCGGAGATTGTCACGCGCCGCATGGAGGGGGCGTTGATGGAGCCCAACGAGCTGCTCACCATCGATATTCCCGAAGCCTTTGTGGGCACCGTCATTGAGCGCCTGGGGCCGCGCAAAGGCGAGATGGTGAAGATGGCCAATCACGGCTCCGGGCGAGTTCGTATGGAGTTCAAAATTCCTTCCCGTGGTCTGATCGGGCTGCGCAACGAGATGCTCACCGAGACGCGCGGAACCATCGTGATGAACTCGATCTCGGATGGCTACGTGCCGTACCAGGGCGAGATCCCGCAGCGTCCTTCGGGCGCGCTGATCTCCGACCGTGCGGGCACGACCACCACGTACGCGCTGAACG
>CAXUIM010000375.1:0-3706 GCA_964250885.1 uncultured Acidobacteriaceae bacterium
TCCAAGAAAACGACACTCGTACACCTCGACTTCGGCGCAAGGACAGCAACGCTGCTCTAGGAGCAACAGCAGCTTAACCGTGCCCTCGGAAAGCACGTTTACGGGAAGGAAATGTCGCATGGGACGAGCCTGCAAACCACTTGAGGCCACAGCCCTGGGTACAGCAATCCTGATACTGCTTTAGGAGCTTGTTGAAAATCGGCTTTTGTGGCTTCGCTAGCTTCGCGAAACCCGCTTTGATTGCGGGTTTCGTACTTGCCTCGCGGACATCCGAGGTGCTTTTTCAACAAGCTCTTAGGCCGTCATTCGTTTCATGTAGTCGGCATCGATCTTCAACGCTTCGAACATCGGCATGTCATAGCCCTCCTGTTCGACGAAGTAATGCTTGATGTTGGCTTTGCTCGCGGCGGCGAAGATGACGTGGAAATCCGACGTTCCGCGGCCCAGCTCCGCAGCCGGCGGAGGATGTACCACCGACACGGGTTCGCTTGCGGGTTTGAAGTCCTTGACGTGCAGCATGGAGATTCGGGTGGGATAGCGTTTCAGGTAGTGGACCGGGCTGCCCCCGCCGACCACGACCCAGCCGCAATCCATCTCAAAGGTGACCAGCGACGGATCCGTGAGCCGGATGAGTTCGTCGAACGGAACCACTCCCTCCTGCGGGTGAAACTCCATGGTGTGGTTGTGGTAGCCGAACATCATGCCCGCAGCTTTCACCTTCTCGCCGAAACGGTTGAACTGCTCGGCATTCCAGCGGTAATCCTCCATGTTGAACGCCTGCACCACGCCTGCGAAGGATTTGTCCCGCAGGCGCGAGGGATCCTTGATACCGGGGAAAGAACAGATGATGTAGCTGCATCCGAGTTCCTTGTTGAACGCGATGATCTTGTCGAGGCCGGGGCTCAAGGTCTGATAGGGGTAATGGGCGCTGACACAGTGCAGTCCCGCGGCGTTCATCGCCTGGCGTACCTGCTGCGGCGTGTGATCGAAGAAGCCGGCGGCTTCCACCTCCTGATAGCCGGCGGCGGCGACCTGCTTGAGGGTCCCTTCATAGTCCTTCGCCAGCGGCTCACGTACGGAGTACAACTGGAGTCCGATCGGGAGGCCAAACGGCGAAGCCAGGGCATTGCGGCTTCGCAAAAGTAGCGGGGCGGCGAGCAGGGTGGAGGCGGCGGTCTGCAGGAACCTTCTTCGTGTGGAACGGGGCATGAGAGCCTTTCTCCTGTTTTCAGGCGTCCCAGTATACGGCCCGACAGTCTACGCAATCTGCTCTCGCCTGCGCGCCGCCTCGTGCACTGCCGCGTCCTGCCAGAGACACGTTTCTCGTGTTAGCGTTTTGTGACGGAGGCTTTGCTCCGTATGACGGTCCTCTGTCGTAAGGAGCGCGCGCGTTCTCATGAAGCTTAAATCGGTTCAGCGTCTTTTAGGGAGTCTGGCGTCGGTTGCCGGCCTGGCTCTGGGAGTTATCTGCGCTCAGGGGCAACAGCGCCGGCCTGCGATTACCGGGATCTCGCACATGTGCTTATATACAAGCGATGCTGCGGCAAGTGCGCACTTTTACGCGGACATTCTCGGCGCCAGCAAGGCCAGCGATCCGCAGGATCCGAACGGGACACGGTACTACTTCAGCCCGATTCAGTTTGTAGAGGTTCTGCCTCTGCCGGCAAACCACACCCTGAGCCGGATGGCCTGCGTGGCGTATCGCACCGTCGATGCCGCCGGGCTGCGGGCCTATATGCGGTCCCATGGAGTGGACAGCGCGGGAGAGGTGCAGACCGGAACCGACGGAAGCCGTTGGTTCAACTCCAAAGACCCTGAAGGGAATGTGGTTCAGTTCTTCCAGGATGGCAAGCCGCCTGTGCTTCCCGCGAATGCAAAGCCGATCAGCACGCGAATCATCCACATGGGATACATGGTTCACAGCAGGGCAGCTGAGGATACTTTCTACAAGGCCGTGCTTGGGTTCAAACCCTACTGGTATGGCGCGATGCAGCCGGACCGTCTCGACTGGGTTTCGCAACAGGCGCCGGACGGACACGACTGGATTGAATACATGCTGGTTGGGGATGGATCGACCACCCCGCTGAATCACATCGACGCCAAGGAGCTTGGCGTTCTGAATCACTTCTCGCTGGGCGTTCCGAACATGGAGAAGGCCGTGACCACGCTGATCGGAGAAGATCGCCTGAGTCCACGGCATGACGGTCCGTCGATGGGTAAGGACGGCAAGTGGCAGGCCAACTTGTATGACCCCGACGGAACCAGGGTTGAGCTGATGGAGTTCCAGCCGTCAACCAAGCCATGCTGCTCCACCTTCACGGCCGCTAGCCCTGTGCACTAAAGCATTTTTGCTTTTACTGTGAACTGGAATCAGGCGTGCAGTGTCGTTTTTTTCGGGGAAAAACGACGTTGCGGTCGGCGGCTTCGGTCTAAACCTAAAGCAAAAAATGCACTAATTTCGCGGAGTGCCTTGCGCGGATGCGGGGCCGAGCCGCTGCAGGTTGGCCTGCGCGTCGGCATCGGCGGGCTGCAGCGCGAGCGCGCGATGGAAGTCCGAGGCGGCCTGCTGGCGGTCTCCCTTTCTCGCCTCCAGCACGCCCAGGTTGTTCCACTGGTCGGCGTCGTCCGGCTTCAGCTTGAGACTCTGCTTCTGCTCGACGATGGCCTCATCCAAGGCGCCGCTCGCAGCCAGCACCTGCGCCAGAAGAGCGCGCAGATCGGCATTTCCCGGTGCAAGCCCGGTGCTCACCCGCAGTTGGGTGACGGCCTCGTCGAGGTGGCCTGTCTGGGCGTACGCCAGGGCGAGATGCTCCCGCGCATCCAGATCCTGGCTGTTGGAAGCAACGGCCCGGCTCAACTCATCCAAAGCGGCGTTTGCCTCTCCCGCCTGCAGATGGCTCGCTCCCAGGGCGTAGTTCGCGGTGAAGTCGTTCGGATCGAGCTGCAGCGCCGCCTGGAACTCGCTCTGCGCGCCGGCCGCATCGCCCTCCAGAGTCAGCGCGGCAGCCAGGCCGCTGTGCGCGGCGGCATCCGGCGGACAGTGGCTCAGGACGGCGCGGAACTGAGACTCCGCCTCGGCCGGCAGGGCATGCTTCACATCCAGCCGGCCGAGGTCGAAATGTGCATCGCAGTCGTCCGGCGCCGTCGCGGCCGCCTGCTGGTATGCTTTGCGAGCCCCCTGCCAATTCCCCGCGCCTTCGAGTGCGCCGCCCAAGCCGTTGAGAAAACGCGGGGCCTCGGGATCCCTGGCGTGGGACATCACGGCAACCTGCGCGCCGGCGCCAAATCCCAGGCCGTCGCGCGTAAGCTGTGCCTCAAATTCCGTACCCGCCTGGGCGAAGCGGCCCTCCGCCTCGAGCGCCGAGGCGAGGTTGTAACGCGCGATCTCGTCGTCAGGATCCTTCTCCAGCCGGCGGCGCATCCAGGCCTCTTCCAGTGGCAGGCGCGGGTCCATATCCGCCTGGGCACTCGCTCCGGTATCGGCTTCGGCGCTGGTCCGGCTGGGGCCGCCGGTTGCGCTGTCCTTGCCCGGAGTGGGGAGCACCTGCAGCCAGAGATGGCCCATCTCATCCTCGGAGCGGTTGCCCGCCCGCACTCGAATGGGAGGCAGATGCGGGTTGTGTGGATTGTCCTTCGTGTTGTCGTAGGTATAGCGCATGAAGATCGTGGAATCTTTCGGCAACGCGATCGGCTCGCGGAATCGATA
>CAXUIM010000376.1:0-3682 GCA_964250885.1 uncultured Acidobacteriaceae bacterium
AGGCGCAAGCCATTTCAGGTGTACTGGGCGTAATCAGCCAGATGATCCGTTCCAGACAATAGTGGGGGATGGGGATTGTTGGCAGAGATGCTGATAAACCCCTCGTCAACCGACAGGCTGACCTTCAGGACTTCCGCGCAGCTCGCTTCGCGACAGCTTTCTTTACAGTATTCGTCTGCTGCCCCGCCTGAACAGGTAACACTTCTGCGCTTGCGGGCTCCCTGGCCCCGTCCAACAGTTCTCCTGCAGAGACACCAAGGATAGCTGAAACCTTCAATAGCAACTCGATCGTTAGACCGCCGCCGCGCTCATAGCGCCGCCACTGGCCATCGTTGACATTGTGGATCATGCGGAGATCCTGGTTGGAAATCCCTCTGGCTTTTCTGAGTTCCTTGATGTGAGCTCCCAAGGCCTTACAGAACCCTTTATAGTCAACGTCCATCCGCTCGAAATCCTCGCAAGAGAGGGTACTCCCACCGAACCAGCTTCCTGCGGGTTCGGTCAGGTATAGGCATTTTCTCATTTAGAACACCCCTTTTTCATAAAAGACTCTCTCCCTTAGCACTGAAGGAGATACCCCCAGCGGCGCGCCTTACGTACTTCTGCGGCCCCCTGATTACTAATCAGCACCGGAGCTTGACAGTAACATTCATAGCAGGTACAACCATGTAAGGCAACTCGGTCTTCCGCAACCAACTCGCCTCATCACCTCAATTGGAGACAAAATCCGATGCGCAGAACCTCGCCTCATTTCCGCCGCAACCGCTCACAGTTCTGGGCGCAAACCTTCACACGTGAGCGCTTCACCTCCAACGTCCGTGCAGCCGCTCCAGCCCTGGTATTCCTCGCACTTTCAACCGCCGCACATGCCCAAGGGACCATGGATTTCACCGGTGCGACAACGCTTATGGGCACCTTCAAGACCTTTGCCGAGTACGCCGGCGCGGTCATTTGCCTTGGCTGCCTCATCTTCGCCGGCATTCGCATGATGACGGGGCGCTTCCAGGAAGCAATTCCGGCACTGTTCGGAGCCTTGTTCGGCGCTGCTGTTCTCGGCTGGGGCGCTGGCTGGATTGGCTCTCTCACCGGCCAATCGATGTAACAGGCTGCACAAGCCTTGCCCGTCGTGCGCGACCGCATAACCAGTGATGCGGCCGTGTACCAAACCAAAGACCTGCCAGTTAGGGAAAAGGATTCAGACCATGAACAAGAGAGGGAACCCATTACCGATCAACCAGGCATTGAACAAATCACGAGCCAAGCTCGGTCTCGAACTGCCGACGTGGATGGTCATTGTCTTCATTGCGATAGTGGTGTTCCTTCTCGGGTTTCGGCTGCTCGCTATCCTCAGCTTTCCCCTGCTTGTCGGTGCGGCCTGGCTGATCGTCCGCAAACACCCAAAGATGTTCCAACTCTGGGGCCTGAGCCTCAACCAGAAGAGCTACTATGACCCCCGCAAACACTGAGCAGTCGAAGCACACGCCCTGGTTCGCGAAGGCCGGAGCCGCCTGCAGTATCGTGCCGATCGCGCGCTTTGTCGACAACCGCATATTCGCGCTCAAGGGCGGCGGATACGGCGTGATGTACAAGCTCGCCGGCATCGACCAGGAGAGCCTGACAGACCAGGAGCTTGAATCCCGGGTTCTCGGCATCGAGGCGGCGCTTCGCAGCCTTCCTGAGGGTTCCTGCCTGTACCAGTACACCCGCGTGATGTCCGGTTTCGACCTTCCCAGGCAGAAGGAATACGCGGATGAGGTTACAGACACATTCGTGTCCGATCGCCTTGCATTCCTGCGAAAGACCGCTGCTTTCCGCCGAATAGACCTGCACTGGTGCCTGACGTTTGAGCCTGCCGCGGTCAACCCGTTCGAGCGCAAGCCCAAGGAGCATGCCGTCGACACGTCGCTCATGCTGGCCGACCTAAGGAAGACGGCGACCATCCTCGAAGCGCACCTGGGTACATCCCTCGGCCTAGAGTTGCTTTCCAAAGAGCAGACTTTTCAGTTCTTCAGCTACCTCTTCAACCTGGAGGAATGGGCTGGAGATCACCACCTTCGCTCCGATACCGGCGTCGATCGGCAAATCGTAAACAGCACCCTCGACTGGGAAGTCGGCGCCCACCACCTCCGGCTAGGAACACGGCACGTCCAGATCTTCTCCCTGCAGAGCACGCCCGAAGCGTCCCGGCCCTGCCTGTTCTCCGATCTGCTCACGCTGGACTGCGATAGCGTGCTCTGCTCGACCTGGCGGCCGAAGTCCACAGCCGCGGTGCGCAAGGAGATCGACCATCAGGAGAAGTTCACGGAATTCTTCAAGGTTGGCGTCATGGCTCGGGTGATGAGCGGACGGAATGTGAGCTCGCTGGACACGACAGCCGGCGCGAAAGCCGCCAACCTGACCGTCGATGACCTCAGCGACGTCATCCGCTCCCTCGACAAGAAAGCCCAGGGCGAGTACTCGCTGCGGCTGTTGCTGGCGGCACGGACCGCCGAGCAACTCCGGGAAACGATCCCGAGGGTCCACCGGGCCTTTGTGGATGCCCGCGCTCAGGTCATGGAGGAGTCGCTCGGGAACCTCTCCGCGTTTTATGCCATGTTCCCCGGGAACCATAAGTTCAGCGTCTTTCCGCTTTGGCTGGGCGAGGACCACCACGCCCGGCTCTCCAGCGTGTTTGCACCGCACACTGGGCACCCTGTTTCTGAGGATCTGGACGCCGAGTACCTCAATGTCTTCGAGACCCGGACACGCACGCCGTTCTTCCAGGACGCCTACGTAAACGGTGTCCGAGTCCAGCTGATCATCGGCCCAACCGGGACGGGGAAGTCCGTCCACGGCAACCTGGCCATCGCGCACGAGCAGAAATACGGCGGTTTTACCTACATTTTCGATATCGGCGGCAGCTATGAGTCGGTCGTCGAGCTGTACGGCGGGAAGGTGGACCGGGTTGGAAAGGACGGCCCGCGCGTGAACCCGTTCGCCCTGGCGCCGACCGAGAGCAACATCAAGTTCCTGTACAGCTTCGTGAAGCTGCTCCTCACCAATGGTGGTGCAGAGATCGCGCCCGAAGACGAAGATGCGATTTTCAAAGCTGTACGGGAGATTTACCAAGTCGCCCCATCGATCCGCCGACTATCCAGCTTGTACCTCCCCTTGCATCTGCAGCGCTACCTCTCGAAGTGGACCGGGACTGGCATTTACGCTGCCGTCTTCGACAACGTACAGGACGAGCTCTCAATGTCGTCCCGTCTGCAATGCTTCGACTTCCAAGGTGTAAACAACCCACAGTACGCCGATCTCGTGGAGCCGCTGATGGTGTGGCTCCTGCGGCGGATCGACGACGTTCTGTATGACCCAAAGAATCTCGGTGTCCCGAAGCACATCCTGATCGAGGAAATCTTCTCCTCGATGAAGAACAAGCAGCTTCTTGAGGCGGCCCTCAGCTCAATCAAGACAGTCCGCAAGAACCTCGGCGGCGTAACGCTCATCGGCCAGTCGGCCAACGATCTGGGCGACAACGCGGACAGCATCGTGAACTCCTGCACGTCGTTCCTGTTTCTGCCCGACGCCACGTTCAACCGCGAGCACTACGCCGAGCTCTTCAAGATGACGGACCAGCAGTTGGACCTGTTCGAGAGCCTTCAGCCGCGCGAAGGTCTGTACATCCGCCGCGACGGCCTCACCA
>CAXUIM010000377.1:0-3664 GCA_964250885.1 uncultured Acidobacteriaceae bacterium
CCGGTGGACAGCCTCGACCCGGCGGACAGTCAAGGAGCCCTGGGCGCCTTTCTCGCCGCGGTCGAGCCGGCGCGGAACGCCGCCCGGCTGGGGCCCCTCCTCTTTCAACTGCCACCCAACTTCGCCGCCGATACCGAACGGCTGGCCGCCTTTCTCGACAGCCCCCTTTTGGCCAGTTCGCCACTGCAGCTCGCCTTTGAGTTCCGGCATGCCAGCTGGTTCAGCGAGGCCACCTATGAAATCCTGCGCGCGCACAAAGTCGCCCTCTGCATCGCGGAGAGCGACGATCTGGCGACGCCGGATGTCGCCACCGCCGATTTTCGCTGCTATCGGCTGCGCCGCAAGGGCGGGTATCGCCCGGCGGAGCTGAAGACGTTTGCGCAGCGTTTCACGGCGCTGGCGCGGCAGGGCGAGGTGTACGCCTTCTTCAAGCATGAAGACGAACCCACCGGCGCCCTGAACGCGGTCGCCATGCTGGGGCAGGCTGCCAGCCTGCCTGCCCCAGCCCCAAACCCAAATGCGCGCACAGGAGCCATCGCGTGAGCGTCAGCCCCGCGCCCACGAAGGCGCGACCTCCCGATATGCGGCCAGAACGGCGGCCAGAACAGCGGCCCGGGTGGCCGGCCGATCCGCCGCAATTTCATCCCCGCCCCGGTCTGCGCAACGGGCATCTGCAGACTCTCTTTGGAAACTTCCTGCCCCGGCGCAGCTCGCTTCCGCCGCCGGCGCCGCAGCTGGTGGAGGTCTCTCCGCCGCATGGCTCGCAGATCGCCAGTCAGATTCTGTGCGAGTGCCACTGGCAACCCCTGCCGGAACGTGCCGCACGACCCACCGCGATCATTCTGCACGGTCTGGAGGGATCCTCGCGCTCGCAGTACGTCATCGGCAACGCCGATAAACTGTGGCGGGCGGGATGCAATGTCGTCCGCATGAATATGCGCAATTGCGGCGGAACCGAGCGCCTCACGCCAACCCTCTACCACTCCGGCCTTTCCTGCGATGTGGGCCAGGTGCTCCGCTACTTCGTCAACACGCAGGGCCTGCAGAGTGTCTCGCTGATCGGCTACTCCATGGGCGGCAATCTCGTCCTCAAGCTGGCCGGGGAGCTGGGGGCCGCGCCACCCCGGGAGCTGCGCAGTGTGATCGGCGTCTCTCCCGCAATCGACCTGGCCGTCTCGGCCGACGCCCTGCACGAGCGGCCCAACCGTCTGTATGAGCGCAAGTTTCTGAGCGCTCTGCTCAAACGCTTCCGCCGCAAAGCCATGCTGTTTCCGCACGCCTTCGATCCCACCATAGCCTTTCACGTCACCTCGCTGCGCGAGTTCGATGACCGCATTACCGCGCTCTACTCCGGCTTCCGCTCGGCGGACGATTACTACTACCGCGCCGCGTCGGCCCGTGTGCTGGATCGCATCACCGTCCCCACGCTGTTGCTGCACGCCTGCGACGACCCATTCATCCGGCTGACGCCCGAGACCCGCACCGTGATCGCCGCCAACCCCGCGATCGAGCTGATCGAGACCGAGCATGGCGGCCACTGCGCCTTTCTCGCCGCACCCGACCGCGGCAACGGGAACGACGGCTACTGGGCCGAGCACACCGCACTGCGCTTCATGCTCGCCCGCGCCTGACCGATCCCATCGGGCCGCCGCGGCGCTGCGGCGCCGGAGTCTTTCTCCTGTTGCTGCATAGCGGAACGATCGTGCAAGTGCCGTTTCCTTCGACGGAACCCCCGTGAACCCGAAGGCCCGCTCCCAACCTGAAGGAGAAAGGCTATCCCGTATCCTTAGAGGTAATGCTCTCTGAATGGACCGCCGAGTGTTCCCATGATGCGCCGACACTGGTCGTCCCCTGGTCCGACCCCGCCAGCGGAGCGCACTTCATCGACCTGCGCGCCCACCCGTACGATATTGCCGAAATTTCCGAGGCCGAGCTGTATCCCGAGCTGGGCCGGGCCCTGCGCTCGCTGAACGCCACACGTTCACCCCTGCTCACGGCCAAGTGCGACGCCTGGCCGCTGTCGCAGGCGGAGGACGGGGAACAGATGGAGGCGCTGCGGTTGGAGTTGACGCTTCCGGCCGAAGAGGCAACGCACGGCTTCTCCGGTTATATCGATTTCCTGTGGCGCGAGCGTTCGCTCTTCGCCTCGGCGCATCAGCAGCAGGACCGGCTGGATCGCATCGTTCGCCGCGCCCAAAGGCTGCCGCATGCCGAGGCCGCCCTGGAGTGCGTGCTGCGGCCGGCTCTGCTCGATCTGGCCGGCACGCTGGAGGGCTTCGCCGTAACCCTGTACGTCACAGCCATTGGCTCGGAGCCGGAGATTGCCCGGCGCCGCTGGGAGCTCGCGCTCGAGGACGTAGTCGCTCTGTTGCGCAGCAAGGAGCTTGAGTCCGCCCGCGGCTCCATGACGATCGATGCGACGGACGCCTACCCTCTCCGGGTCCGGCACCTGGGTTGAGCCTCCGTCGCGGACTCAAGCATTGGTGCAAGCTTGACACGGTCTGCAAAGCCAAAGCGGAGCCCCGACCCGTTCCGCGGGTGCGGTGATTCCATCGTGCGCGCGCGTGCCGTATTCTTAAGGGACCGGGCAGACCTTCGATTCGCGAAGCCAGCTCGGCGTTAGGACTCCGGTGTTCTGCCGGTACGTCCAACGGGCGAGTAGCTCAATTGGATAGAGCACGGACCTTCTAAGTCCGGGGTTGCAGGTTCGATCCCTGCCTCGCCTACCATCTCAACTTCCACAGATCTCCGAGAACGCCCTGAAGCCCGCTGCTAACGGCGGGTTTTTGCTGCCTCTTGGAGTACCAGTGACCTCCGCGAACTCTATTGACATCCGGACGGTTCGCCGAAGCAGATTCACGAACTGACGACGAGACAGCGGCCGGGACCGCCGGTCTTGAAGTGGTGGAACTCTTGGAGTGCCAGGGGAGCAAAAACGCGCGTTCGGTTTGCTCCGGAAGGTGAAGGGTGGCTTTGTCAGGTGAGCCCAGTCACCGGAACGCGCGGGTTATCCTGAGAACCATGTCGGCCGAACATGACGGGGTTACGTCTCCTGCTGCATTTGCAGACCAGCGTACCAGCGCGTGGAAGCTCGCTGCGCTACTGGTCTTCTCCGCGGTTGTCCTCGTGCTGTACTCCACGGCGAAGTTTTTTCAGAACGACGAAGCTCTAACCTACTACACCATCCATCACAGAAGCCTGCTTGGCGTCATGCACTTTCAAGCGTCCACGCCGCTGGTTCTCGAGCCTCCAGCCAACGACATCATTGTCTGGTGTACATCGCACGTGCTTGGCTTTTCAAAGCAGGCGCTGCGGGCTTCTTCAATGCTGTTCTTTCTGCTCTTGCAATGGTTTCTCTACCACGTGACAACTCTGGTGGGCGGCTATCGTGCCGGAATGATCGCCGCCGGCGCACTTCTTATGACGCGGTTTGTCACCTACGGCGCGGAATGCCGTCCTTACGGCCTACTCGCGATGCTGACGGTGGCGGCACTGCTGCTTTGGTACCGCACTCGTTTCGAACGCACCCACAATAGCTGGTATGCGCTCGCCTTGGCCGGTGTGATCGCGCTTGCTATCACGTCGCAATTTCTCGGGGCGATGATCGTGCTTCCAGTCGTCGTCGCCGAACTCGTCACCTGCTTGTCTGAGCGAAAGCCTCCGG
>CAXUIM010000378.1:0-3661 GCA_964250885.1 uncultured Acidobacteriaceae bacterium
AGATGTTCGAGGTCGCCATTCAGGCCGCCATCGGCTCCAAGGTGATCGCCCGCGAAACCGTCACCGCCATCCGCAAGAATGTGATCGCCAAGTGCTACGGGGGCGACATAAGCCGCAAACGCAAGCTGCTGGAGAAGCAGAAGGAAGGCAAGAAGCGCATGAAGCGCATCGGTAAGGTGGATATTCCGCAGGAAGCCTTCCTTGCCGTGCTGAAGGTCGGCGAGGAATAAGGACATGCAGCCTGGCTTCGCCAACGAACAGGAACGGACCCTGGCGGGCGACAGCTTCGCCGCTGCTCCCAACCACATCCTGGAAGGCGTCGATGGCACACTGGCACACCTTGTTTTACCGGGCGCGCCGCGCAGCATCTACGCGGAGCTGTGGCACATTACGTTCTGGCAGCAGATCTCGCTCGACTGGGTGAGCGGCGTAACCACTCCCGCGGATTTAGCAAGCAGCTGCGGCGGTTTCCCTGAAAGGTCAGACCGGAAATGGGTGCCCCAAATCTCGAAGAGATGTGGGTTTCCAGGACTTCTGAAGCAGGCGCGGCAAGCTGGTTCAGCGCCACTGCTGTGCAGCGGGTGCCGTCATTCTCCGCCCCGCCTTTGCGGATAGCCGTTCGCCTGCGAACCCACATCTCTTCGAGATGTAGGGCGCCCGGCGCATCTGTTCGCTGTACAGCAACAGAATAAATTCTCACGACCGGCGCCTGCTTGCCTGCCTGCGCCACAATCGGGGAACCGCTCTATACTCAAATTCAATGGAGAACAATTCACCGGAAGTGCTGCCTGAGATGCAAGAAGCGCAGACTGCCTCGCAAGAAGGCGAGTTCCGGATGCCTGCCCTGCGCAACTACAAGCTGGACCAGGCCTACGACGAGATGTTCGCCGGCGAAGGCGAGCTGCACCCGCAGTACGTTCCGCTGCTGGAGCACTTCTCCGCGCTGCCTCCGGAAGAGGTGCAGCGGCGCAAACAGGCCGCCGATCTCAGTTTTCTGAACCAGGGCATCACCTTCACGGTCTATGGCCGCGAAGAAGGCACGGAAAAGATCTTCCCCTACGACCTGCTGCCGCGCATCATCACCAGCGCCGAGTGGGCCAAGGTGGAGCGCGGCCTGACCCAGCGCATCACCGCGCTGAATCTCTTCCTGAAAGATATCTACAACGAAGGCCGGATCCTGAACGACGGCGTCGTTCCGCGCGAGATCGTCTATTCCTGCCAGCACTTCCGCCGCCAGATGAGCGGGCTGCAGGTGCCGCGCAACGTCTACATCGCGGTCTGCGGCACGGACCTGATTCGGCTCGAGAACGGCGACTTCGTCGTGCTCGAGGACAACCTGCGCGTTCCTTCGGGCGTGAGCTACATGCTCACCAACCGGCGCGTCATGAAGCGCATCTTCCCTCAGCTCTTTCGCAACTACAACGTGCGGCCCATCGAGCAGTACACGCAGCTGTTGCTGGGCACACTGCGGTCTCTGGCGCCGGAGGGCCGGCCCGAACCGAACATTGTTCTGCTCAGCCCCGGGGTCTTCAACTCGGCCTACTTCGAGCACGCGTACCTGGCCCGCCAGATGGGCATTGAGCTGGTCGAAGGCCGCGACCTGATGGTGCACGACAATATCTGCTACATGCGCACCACCAGCGGTCTGCGCCGCGTGGACGTGATCTATCGCCGCGTGGATGACGACTTCATCGATCCGCTGTCGTTTCGCCCGGACTCGATCCTGGGCGTTGCCGGGCTGTTCAACGCGTACCGCGCCGGCAATGTAACCCTGGCCAATGCGTTCGGCACCGGTGTGGCCGACGATAAGGCCCTCTACGCATATGTGCCCGATATCATCCGCTACTATCTCAGCGAAGAGCCGGTACTGAACAACGTCGAAACCTTCCTGTGCACGCGCGAAAAGGAGCGTCAGCATGTTCTGGCCAACCTGGACAAGCTGGTGGTGAAGGCGGTCGGTGAGTCGGGCGGCTACGGCATGCTGATCGGACCGCATGCCACGCCCCAGGAGCGCGTGGTCTTCGCCGAAAAGATTCAAGCCAACCCGCGCAACTATATCGCGCAGCCGACCATCAGCTTCTCCCGCGCTCCGTGCCTGATCGGCGATGAGATGGAGCCGCGCCACGTCGACCTGCGGCCCTATGTGCTGTATGGCGATAAGGTCACGATTGTGCCCGGCGGCCTGACCCGGGTCGCGCTGCGGCGCGGGTCGCTGGTGGTGAACAGCTCGCAGGGCGGCGGGTCCAAAGACACCTGGGTGCTCAGCTAGAGCCGTATCACTGTAGGTCTACCCAAGGCTCCAGGTGTCAACGCCGTTTTTCCCCCAGAAAAACGGCACTCGTACACTTCATTACTGTCCTTGCGCCCGATTCGTGCTCTGGAGCCTTGAGAACAGGCGCTGGACCGGCGCTCCGGCGCACTCACACGAAGAACGCGTCACCCCAGCACTCCGGCCATGGAGCTCCAGCACAGCGCCGCCTGCGTGATGATGATGCCGAGCGTCAGCAGCAGGAACAGCTTGCGCTGCCGCGTCTCCAGCGCATCCGCGAAAACGCCTCCGACGAACGTGAACAGAAAGGGCAGCGCCCACAGCCAGGGTGCGGTCACCACCTGCGTGGTGTAAACGAAGAGCAGCGCCAGCACCATCAGCAGCGGCGCCGTGTTGCCGAAGTAGCGGCTGCGGCGCGCGCCCGCGTAGAGCACCAGCGCCACCAGCGAGGCGACCAGGATGCCCGCATTCGCGGGGGAGCGCACCAGGTGCCGCAGCCCTTCGGTGGTCCACCAGAAGCGCCCGCTGCCGCCCGAAAAGACGTAGAGAAATGCTGTCAGCCGAAAGCTGAAGGAGGCGAAGACAATCGCCATGGCGCCGAAGAAGGCGAAGATCATGATCTGCGACACATAGGCCCGGCGCCGCTCGGCGAGGTAGAAGAAGAACAGAAATCCCGCCAGCCAGCCAATCATCGCAGCCAGCAGATGGGCCGTTGCCGTCAGCCCCAGGGCAACGGTTAGCAACACGATGCGCGGTCTCCACTTTCGCCGCGGTCCCTGCAAGGCATGGGCGACCCCCATGGCGGTATACACCAGCCCGTACAACCCCCACATCGCCAGCACTTCATTGTTGGGATGGGTGGCGTAGCGCACGATCGCCGGACAGAAGACATACAGCGCCAGGGCCAAAGCTCCACCGGCAGCCCCGAAGAGCCGCTTTGCCACCCACCAGAGGCCGCCGCCCAGCCACAGGGCGAACAGCACGAAGGGGAGCCGAAGCAGGTACTTCACAAATCCCAGCTCGTGCCGCGCCTCCCATGTGGTCCCATTGAGCGAACCACCGGCGTATAGCCGGTCCTCCGGCTTGCGAAAGTGATCCACCGAGAGCAGCACCAGCCGTTGCAGGGTGAGGGGCAGGCCGGCCAGGCGGTAGCCCAGGGTGCCGTCGCCGTTCAGGTTGCCGCAGGTTGTAAAGTACCCCTGCAACACCGATGGGCTCTCCCACATCTCCCGCCCGCAATGTGCATAACGATAATCGTTGGAGTCCAGCGGCTGATGCGCTATGGTCCAGAGACACTCGCCGAAAAGCATCAGCAGAAGCAGCGCAGCAATCTGCTGCGCGCGGCCAACGTAGAAACCACGCAATCTCATTCAGGCCAAAGTGTATCGCGGC
>CAXUIM010000379.1:0-3659 GCA_964250885.1 uncultured Acidobacteriaceae bacterium
GAGCTTCCCACGTGGATGGCTATCGCCTTTGTGTCGATAACGGTGTTCCTTTTCGGTTTCCGCCTCGTCGCGATCGTTGGGTTTCCGCTGCTTGCTTTGGGGGCCTGGCTGATCGTTCGCAAGCACCCGAAGATGTTCCAGCTCTGGGGCCTGAGCCTCAGCCAGAAGAGCTACTATGACCCGCGCAAAAGCTGAGCAGTTGAAGCACACGCCCTGGTTCGCGAAGGCGGGAGCCGCCTGCAGCATCATTCCTATCTCCCGCTTTGTAGACAATCGCATCTTCGCGCTGAAGGGCGGCGGCTACGGCTGCCTGTTCGCACTCGCCGGCATCGACCAGGAGAGCCTCACAGACCAGGAGCTCAACTCCCGAGTGCTCGGCATCGAGGCGGCGCTGCGCAGCCTTCCTCCAGGCGCCTGCTTGTATCAGTACACCCGCGTAATGTCCGGATTCGACCTTCCCAGGCACAAAACGTACGGCGCGGTTACAGAGACCTTCGTTCGGGACCGTCTCTCATTTCTGGAGAAGACCGCATCGTTCCGCCGGATCGATCTGCACTGGTGTCTCACATTCGAGCCCGCAGCAGCCAATCCCTTTGAGCGCGAGCCCCAGGAGCATGCAGCCGACACGTCGCTCGTGCTCACCGACCTTCGGAAGACGGCGACCATCCTCGAAGCGCACCTGACCACGTCGTTAGGCCTGGAGCAGCTCGGCAAAGAACAGACCTTTCAGTTCTTCAGCTACCTGTTCAATCTGGAGGAGTGGGCTGGAGATCACCGCCTCCGCTCCGATACTGGCGTAGATCGGCAAATCGTCAACAGTCCCGTGTCATGGCACGAAGACCATCTTCGGGTAGGGAAGCGGCACGTCCAGATGTTCTCCCTGCAGACCACGCCGGAAGCGTCCCGGCCCTGCCTGTTCTCCGATCTGCTCACGCTGGACTGCGATAGCGTGCTCTGCTCGACCTGGCGGCCGAAGTCCACAGCCGCGGTGCGCAAGGAGATCGACCATCAGGAGAAGTTCACGGAATTCTTCAAGGTTGGCGTCATGGCTCGGGTGATGAGCGGCCGGAATGTGGGCTCGC
Organism: uncultured Acidobacteriaceae bacterium; assembly: GCA_964250885.1. Taxonomy (GTDB): domain Bacteria; phylum Acidobacteriota; class Terriglobia; order Terriglobales; family Acidobacteriaceae; genus Granulicella. The sequence goes on from CAXUIM010000379.1 coordinate 1,083, forward strand.
TGGATACGACAGCCGGCGCGAAAGCCGCTAACCTGACCGTCGATGACCTCAGCGACGTCATCCGGTCCCTCGACAAAAAGGCCCAGGGCGAATACTCGCTGCGCCTCCTGCTCGCCGCTCGGACCGCCGAGCAGCTTCGGGAGACGACCCCGAGAGTCCATCGGGCGTTTGTAGATGCCCGCGCTCAGGTCATGGAGGAGTCGCTGGGGAACCTCTCCGCGTTCTATGCCATGTTTCCCGGGAACCACAAGGTCAGCGTCTTTCCGCTGTGGCTGGGTGAGGACCACCATGCCCGCCTCTCCAGCGTCTTCGCGCCGCACACCGGGCACCCGCATTCTGAGGATCTGGACGCCGAATACCTCAACGTCTTCGAGACCCGCACCCGCACGCCATTCTTCCAGGACGCCTACGTGAATGGCGTCCGAGTCATGCTGATCATCGGCCCAACCGGAACCGGGAAGTCCGTCCATGGCAATCTGGCCATCGCCCACGAGCAGAAATATGGCGGTTTTACGTACATCTTCGACATCGGCGGCAGCTATGAGTCGGTGGTCGAGCTGTACGGAGGCAAGGTGGACAGGGTAGGGAAGGACGAGCCCCGCGTGAACCCGTTTGCCCTGGCCCCGACCGAACCGAACATTAAGTTCCTGTATTCCTTCGTCAAGCTCTTGCTCACGAACGGCGGGGCCGAGCTCGCGCCGGAAGACGATGACGTTCTCCACAAGGCCGTCCGAGACATGTATCTGCTCGATCCAGAGAACCGGCGACTTCGGAATCTGTTCCTGCCAAAGCACCTAGACCGCTACCTCTCCAAGTGGGTCCGGGACGGCGTGTACAACGCGATCTTCGACAACGTCCACGACGAGCTCTCGCTCGGCCGATTGCAGTGCTTCGATTTCCAGGGCGTGAACAACAAGCAGAACGCAGACTTGATCGAGCCGCTTATGGTTTGGCTCCTGCGCCGGATCGACGACGTGCTCTACGACCCGAAGAACCTTGGCGTTCCGAAGCATGTCCTGATCGAGGAGATTTTTTCTTCGATGAAGAACAAACAGCTCCTCGAAGCCGCTCTCGGGTCGATCAAGACTGTTCGCAAGATCCTTGGCGGTGTGACACTCATCGGCCAGTCTGCCAACGATCTCGGCGAAAACGCGGACAGCATCGTGAATTCTTGCACCTCGTTCCTGTTCTTGCCGGATGCCACGTTCAACCGCGCACACCACGCCGAGCTCTTCAAGTTGACGGACCAGCAGTTGGACCTTTTCGAGAGCCTGCGCGAGCGCGAAGGCCTCTACATACGCCGCGACGGCCTCACCAAGGTGGTGACGCTCAATCTCGACCCGCGCAGCTATGCCAAATTCTCGACGAAGCCCAAAGACAAGGTCCGACGCACCAGGCTGGTTCAGAAGTACGGGCTCGAAGAGGGCATTGAACGCTTCGTCCTGGGCGAAACCGCCTAGACCTCAACCCCCACCACAAAGGACACCGCCGTGAAACCATCGATGCTCTTGGGAATTGCGATTGCCGCAACCAGCGCAAGCGGGTACGCCAGCAGCACGGCGGCCCATCACGCCCCACCCCAGCCGAACGCCCCACGTACGGTGGAGGTGGTCGACAGCGCCACTCCGCCCGTCATCCGCACTGGGCTTTTGCAATCGACCCTGATAGAGCTCCCGGCAGAGGAGAAGGTCGCAACCGTTTTTGGTGGAGACACCGTCGATTGGGTATTCGACGGCGGACATGTTGCCAGCCGCTTCATCTCCGTCAAGCCTAAGACCGCGAACAGCCAGACGGATCTACACATCATCTCCGATCACGGCAATGAATACACCCTGGAGCTCCGGGAAGTATCCGGAGACGCGGATCCGCACTTCGATTCCAAAGTGTTCATTACGCCGGGCGACCAAGCAGGGAAGGACAAGCTCGCCGCGATGCCAGTCTTTGTGCCGGCGGCTGAACTGGACAAGGCCAAAGCCGAAGCTACTGCTGCCGAAGCTGCTCAGGCTACGGAGTTGAAGGCTGAGGCCTCCAAAGCCGAGCAGTACCGCAGCAGCTACCCGGGCACGCTGCACTTCGACTACACCTGGGACGAGAAGAAAGGCAGGGAACTGGGCCTCCAGCAGGTCTGGCACGACGACAAGTTCACCTACCTGCGTGGCCAGTTTCAAGAGACGCCGGCGCTGTACGAGCTCAAGGACGGTAAGCCCTCGCTCATCAATTTCGATTTCTCGGCTGGTCTGTACACGATTCCAAAGGAAGTCGCGCACGGCTATCTGGCGATCGGCAAGAAGAAGGTCGAGTTCAACCGCACCGGAGAGGCAAATTAGCCATGTCCGAGCCCACCGTTGCCACCGTCCCCGCCCAGCCTGAGGCCGCAACACCGATCAAGAAGAAATTCCCGATCATCCTTGGCCTCTTTCTTGTCCTCGTGCTCATTCTCGTCGCGAATGTCTCGAACCTACTCAGCGGGAAGAAGAAAGCAGCCACAAACAGCGCCTTGCTCACCCGCCCGGCCTCGATCAACCCGCAGCAGGTCAAGGGCTATGAGGCGATGCAGGCGACTGAAGCGAAGAACGA
>CAXUIM010000380.1:0-3626 GCA_964250885.1 uncultured Acidobacteriaceae bacterium
GGCTGCAACGGATCTACGTTCTGATACGTCTTGGCAGCACGCTCGCCGTCGCCGCGGAAACGTACGTTGCTGAATTCGGTCTGGACCATGCCGGGATCGACGGTGGTTACGCGGACCGGCGTGCCGTTGAGATCGATGCGCAGGCCATCGGTGATGAAGCGCTCGGCGGCTTTGGTCGCGCAGTAAACGGCTCCGTTGGGATAGGCGAAGTGTCCGGCAATGGACCCCAGGTTGATCACGTGACCGCGTCCCCGCTCCACCATGCCGGGCACGATGCCGCGGGTGACATAGAGCAAGCCCTTAACGTTGGTGTCGATCATCTCTTCCCAGTTGTCGATGTCGTCGTCCTGAAGCTTTTGCAGCCCGCGGCTCAGACCGGCGTTGTTGACCAGGATATCCACGGCGGACCACGACTCGGGAAGCGTGCTCAACGCGTCCTGAACAGCGCCGCGGTGGCGTACATCCAGTTGCACATTGAGAACGTCAGGAGAGCCTGCATCGCGGAGCTCGGATTCCATGCTCTGCAGCCGATCCAGCCGGCGTGCGCACAACAGCAGACGCGCTCCACGGCGTGCGAACTCAACGGCGGTTGCGGCCCCAATCCCGGAGCTGGCGCCTGTTACCAGCACAACTTTGTCACGCAATGAAAGACCCACGACGCTCTCCTCCTGCTCCCCAGCACAGCCTCAGACCTTTTGCTTGGTTACTCTGCGTCGCTTCCGCTTCGGAAACACGAAGACCGCGATCGAGCGTCGCGGTCTTCGTGCTGACGTAGATTCATGCTGCCCCGCCTGGCACCCGGTTGAACATCAGCCGAAGTCCCACGACCGGGGTTACTGCGGGTTGCCGCTGGGAGGATTGGACGTGCCTTGAGCCGGCGGCTGCTGATTGGAAGGCTGCAGGTCGGTAGGCTGCTGCGCGGTTGGCTGCTGCCCAGACGGCTGCTGGCCGCCCCCCGCGTTCGGCCCCACCGTCCTGACTCCGATAGCCTCGCCCGAGACGATCATCTCCACGCGGCGATTCTGAGCCCGCCCCGCAGCACTGGTGTTGTCCGCGACGAAGTCTGTCGCACCGTAGCCCTGCGCCGTTACGTTGGTCTGCGAGACGCCGCCCTGGACCAGGAAGTTCCTGACCGTATCGGCGCGGTTCTCACTGAGCGTCTGGTTGTAGGCCGGGGCGCCGGTGGAGTCCGTATAACCTTCCACCTGAACCTTCAAACCCGGATACAGTTCCAGGATGGTGGCTACTTTGGTCAGACTGAGCTGCGTATTGGACTTCAAGGTGTATTTACCGGTGTCGAACAGCACGTCGCTCAGGTTGATCACCAGACCGCGAGGAGTCTCGGTCGTCCGCAGAACGGTATTCAGCTGTTTCAAGAGCTGTTCGCGCATCGCCTGGGCGCTGGCTTCGCTGTTGGCGGCCCGTTGATTGGCCTGGGCGGCTTCAGCGCGAGCATCGGCAGCCTGGGCATCGGCACGCGCCTTGGCAGCGTCCGCCTGCGCCTGGGCTGCGGCCGCGGCATCAGCCTGAGCCTGCGCCTGCGCAGCCTGTAGCTGAGCCTGCTGGGCCTGCGCCTGGGACTGCGCGGCCTGATTCTGCGCCTCTTCCTTTGCCTGCTGCTGCTGCTGAGACCGTTGCTCCGCTTCCTTGCGCAGGGTTACCAGGCGAGCATCTTCGGAACGCTGCACGGCGGACCGAGCATACGTGAACTCCATCTTCACGTCGCGGTGCTTGGACGATTGAATATCCTGCGCGTTCTGAATGTCGGTGGCCACTTCCTTCATGATGTCCGGAGCGAACTGATCAGCGCCAACCGATAGAGCAATGCGTTGCGCGTTATAGGCTTCAAACAGGGCCAGGGGGGTGTGTTCACGATCCGTAATCGGGTGAGACACCGACTTCGCGCCGGCAGTGTCCGCGTACAGGCCGCGCGGAAGCAATTGGTAGTGCACATTGACCTGTTGCAGCACGCCCTGCGTCTGATCTGTAAAGACGTTCTGCAGCACGATCACGTCGCTAGGCTGGGAGACGGCGAAGTACGGTTCGGCGGTGACGATCATACCGAACGCCTGAAAGCCGGTGGTAACGTTCAGGCTGGCCTTGCCGCCCGACAGTTCCACCTCACCGAGGTTTTGTGGACGCCCGTCGGCGGAGATGGCCCACAGGACGTACGTCAGGTACTCGGGACCGAAGCCATTGGCGGGGGTGAGACCTTCGAAGCGCACGTCGATATTGGTCTTACCGGTAAGGGCGTTCACCTTGGCATCGCCGCGGGCGCCCGGCATCAGATTAGTGCCGGTAAACCCTACATGGGTGGCGCCTCTGCGGTTCAGATAGTTCACCGCGTCGAGCTGCCTCTGGACAACGTTTACGTGATAGACGTAAATACCGTTCTGGCCCTGGGCGATCACTTGGCCAGACTGTGCGCCCGGAGCTACCGTAGTGGGGTTCGCCTCCTGAGCCCCTGCCGCAAGAGAGCAACCGGCCAACAAGGCCGCAACATACACCATAACCGCATGATTCTTCCACTTTCCAGACATCGCTTTCAATCTCCTCGTTCATCTGCCGCTCACTTGCGGCCACGCCTAAGGCGTTCAGTCAATTCGGATGGTTGATGAAGTGCAAAAGGTGTCTCGAAATACGTGTTTTCGAGGCGTGGTTCCATCTTGGGAACTCCCTTTGACCGATGCAGAGCCGTATTGCTGTCATTGCGCTCCATTCAATTGTACGAGTGCCTTTTACTTGAGGAAACGGAGTCGAGACCTGAAGCCTGGGTACGCCTGCAGCAATTCTGCTCTATTGACCCAGAATCGCGACGCCGCCGACCGCCATGCTGTGTGCAATGTGCTCTTTCCACTCCGCAGGGCCGGTGAGGTGCACGCTGGTACCCTCGGCGTCCACGGCTACGGTTACAGGCATATCGACGACTTCGAACTCGTAGATGGCCTCCATTCCGAGGTCTTCGAACGCCAGCAGGCGCGAATGCCGGATAGCTTTCGAGACCAGGTAGGCCGCACCGCCGATGGCGATCAGATAGACGGCCTGGTTGTCCCGGATTGCGTCAATGGCGGCGACGCCGCGCTCCGCTTTCCCCACCATGCCGAGCAGGCCCGTCTGCTCCAGCATCTGCCGTGTGAACTTGTCCATGCGGGGGGCGGTGGTCGGTCCGGCGGGACCCACGGCTTCATCGCGCACCGCGTCTACCGGGCCGACGTAGTAGATCAGCTTATTAGTGAAATCGACCGGAAGCGTCTCACCCCGGCTCAGCATCTCGGTCATGCGCTTGTGCGCGGCATCACGGCCGGTGAGCAGCTTGCCATTCAGCAGCAGCACTTCGCCCGGCTTCCAGGAGCGCGTCTCCTCGTGAGTCAGCGTGTCCAGATTGACGCGCCTTGCATTCTGCGGCGAGTAGGTCAGCCTGGGCCAGCTCTCCAGGTTCGGCGGATCGAGATACACCGGGCCCTGGCCCTCCAGCAGGAAGTGAGCGTGACGCGTGGCGGCACAATTGGGGATCATCGCCACCGGAAGATTGGCCGCATGAGTAGGCCAATCCAGTATCTTCACGTCCAGTATGGTGGTCAGGCCGCCCAGGCCCTGAGCCCCGATGCCCAGCGCGTTGATCTTGT
>CAXUIM010000381.1:0-3611 GCA_964250885.1 uncultured Acidobacteriaceae bacterium
TGGTCTTCGCCGCCACCGCCCAACCCACCCTCGACCCGCAGGGCCGGCTGCACACCTTTTGCCATGCCGCTCCCGGAGTCTGGCACGTTATGGGCGTGACCAATGGCGCCGGTTTGAGCCTTCGCTATCTGCGCGATACGTTCTTCCCGGCCAGTACCTACGACGACCTGGCGATGCTGGCTGCCGACGCTCCACCGGCTTGCGACGGCCTGCTCTGGGCGCCCTACCTGTTCGGCGAGCGCACCCCGCACCTGGACCCCAACGCCCGCGCCGCCTTCGCCGGCATCTCCGCGTCCACCACCCGGGCGCATTTCATCCGGGCCGTGCTGGAAGGGGTCGCCTTCTCCCTGCAGGACACCTTCACCCTCTTTGCCGAACTGGGCATCCCGGTCGAGAAAATCCGTCTCGGCGGCGGCGGAGCCCGCGCCCCGCTCTGGCGTCAGATCCAGGCGGACGTCTACGGCCGGCCGGTCGAAGTTCTGCAGGCGGAGGAGGGCGGAGCGTTCGGCGCGGCCCTGCTCGCCGGCACCGGAGTCAACGCCTGGCCGTCGGTGGAAGCGGCCTGCGCCGCCACCATCCGCGCCGCCCAGACCGTCGCGCCGCAAAACGCCGCCGCCATGGCCGAGGCCTACACCCACTACCGGCGACTCTACCCCGCCCTCAAGCAGATCAGTCAATCCTGAGGCGTGCTTCGCGACGCCACAGGCAGCGCGACAGAAGCTTGACGCGGGGCCCGGCAGCAGTGGGACTCGCCTGGCACGGCAGGCTCAGCACTGGTGTGACCCTCTGTAAGTGAGGCGGTGGACACACTCACTTCAGTCCAGGGCCGATAAAGAATAGAAAAGCCACAACTACGACGGCCGCCGCGACAGCCCACGCCGCGCTCCAGCTGAGAGTAACACTCGGCGCCCGTGCGCCCGACGCCATCCCGCGCTGCATATCCGGCAGCCACAACATACCCAGACCGGCGCCGAAGGAGGATGCCACGGCCAATCCCATCGCGGCCCCGTGTCCCATCGTTCGATTCAAGGCCGGGGATGCCACTGCCAGTCCAATCGCGGCTCCATGTCCCATCGTTTGGTTCGAGGCAGCGGTACAGCACGCAAAAATTCCGGCAGTCGCATAGGGAATCCAGACGAGGCGGAAGAGGCGCCGGTTTCCGTCATCCAGGCCGGCAAATCGCTTGAGTTCCAACGCGGCCGCCCGCAGGGACAGGAAGTAGACCACTGAACCGAGCAGAATGAGCCCGCCGCGCCACACCATAGGAGGATGGAGCCGAGCGACGAGTTCGGCGGCATCTCCCAAATCGGTGACGCCGCTGAATGCGACATAGCCGGAGGAGACGAGCAGATTGAAGACCATGTACAGCCACAAAAAGCAGCGCAGCCTGGTCGCGTTTGGGGATAGCAGATGCAGCACCAGCCAGGCCAATAACCCGGCGCCGAATTGCACACCGGGACCCGCCGCCTTAATTCCAGGTGCAGGCGCGCCTGGAAAATTACAGGTCTCCCACCAGGCCGTCAGCATCACGTTATGGCCACCGGCAGCCAGACAATATCCGCCGTGTCCAAGCGCCTCATGCGTCATCATTGAGGCGGCGTAGGCGAGGATACCCATTGCGGCAAGCATCACGGGACTGTCCCGATGGGAAGACTGCGTCGATTGCCGATTTTCAGATGCCATTGGGTGCGCTGCCCCCCCCACGAAGACGCTCTCGGGAGACGGCTTTCTCCGCCACGGTACATCGCGGAAGACCATCATAGCGAGTGGGCGCGTTCCGCACGGCTGGCACACAGGAATGGGCCAGCGGGCCTCGTCGTACCATAAAGGTCATGAGTTCCTCCCCGATCCGCACTGCTGTCATCGGCTATGGTCTTGGCGGCCGAGTCTTCCACTGTCCCTTCGTAAGCGCGGTCCCCGGGCTGGAACTCAGCGCCATCGTCGTGCGTCCTTCGGCTAAGTCCGCGGACGCCCGCACGGCCGCGCAGGCAGCTTACCCGTCGGCGCGTCTTCTGGACTCGGCTGAAGCAGCCTTCAGCGATCCGGACATTGACCTGATCGTGGTCACCACGCCCAATGTCTCGCACGTGGAGCTGGCGACCGCCGCACTCCAGGCCGGCAAACACACGGTTGTCGACAAGCCGCTGGCCCCCAGCTCGGGCGAGGCCCGCACCCTGATCAATTTGGCCGAAGCCCAAGGGAAGATCCTTGCTCCGTTTCACAACCGCCGCTTCGACTGCGACTTTCTTACCGTCAAGAAGCTGGTCACCGAGGGGACCCTGGGCCGCGTCGTCCAGGTGCTCAGCCACTACGACCGCTTCCGCCCGATGCAGCGCCCCAACTCGTGGAAGGAGGCGGCTGGGCCCGCCAGCGGCAATCTCTTCGACCTGGGACCGCACCTGGTCGATCAGCCCCTGGCCCTCTACGGCGCGCCCACACACATCACCGCCAGTGTGCGCTCGGACCGGGACCAGACCGACATCGACGACGCGGCCGATCTGGCCTTGAAGTACACCGTCGACGGCCACAGCCTGCACTATGAATGCCATGCCACGATGCTGGCCGCGGACCCTTCCGCGCGCTTTCGCGTGCACGGCACCCACGGCAGCTACACCAAGTTCGGCCTGGACCCGCAGGAGGCCGCGCTCCACGCCGGCCGGAAGCCGCCCCTGCTGGGCTCCGCCGATCCCTGGCTGCCGGAGGCGGAGTCCGCCTGGGGCACGCTGACCCTGGCCACCGAACGCAAGGAGCCCATTCAGCTCGAGCGGTCCAAGTATCCCAGCGTGACCGGCGACTACCGGCTCTTCTATGCCAGCGTGCGTGATGCCATCCGCGGCGAGGCCCCGCTCGCCATTCCCGCCGAGGACGGCTTCCGCACTATTCGTCTGCTGGAGCTGGCGATCCAGTCCAGCCGCGAACGGCGCACCCTCGAGGTCGACTTCGCTTGAGAAAACGGCGCGCTCTGGCCGGGTGGTCGACTGACAGCACGGGTGGCCGGCTGACTGTACGGGCGGCCGGCTGAGCGCACGGGCGGCCGGCTGACAGCACGGGCAGGGTGCTCTAAGAGTGAATTACCTTTGGCGCGCAGCCGACGTCTTCCCGCAGAGCCGTTTTCCTGCTTGGAAAACGGCGTGCGATGCGGTTGCCTCGTCCGACAGCGTAGGTAATTTGCTCTAAACTGGATGGGTGCCGAACTCGCAATCGAAATCGCCCACAAAATTCTTTATCGCCGGGGCCATCATCATCGCCGCCGTGGCCTGGCTGGCCATCTCCGGTGCCCGCGACACCAAGAGCTACTACGTTACCATCACCGAGCTGCAGGCCATGGGTGCGAAGGCGTATTCGCGCAACCTGCGGGTCGCCGGCAATGTGCTTCCCGGCAGCATCGCGCGCTCCGGTCCCAACGCGGACTTCACGCTGATCGAACAGGGAAAGACCCTGCGCGTGGATTACATCGGCGCCGAGCCCCCGCCGGACACCTTCAAGGACGATGCCCAGGCGCTGGCCATCGGCACCTTCGGCCGCGATGGAACCTTCCACGCCACGCAGCTTCAGGCCAAGTGCGCCAGCAAGTACGCCCCCGCCAAACCCGGCGCCGCACCCACCGGCAA
>CAXUIM010000382.1:0-3547 GCA_964250885.1 uncultured Acidobacteriaceae bacterium
GCTGGAGACATACCACTCATCTCAGCTAAAGCTAAAATCAGTAAATCGCCTCCTTCAGCGATCTCACCTCAATGTCAGCCATCTCTCCCGCAGCCTCCAGCCTTCGTTTGAGCGAACTTGCTCCCCACGCCGTGCAATCCGAGATTCGCGCCATGACGGTGGCGTGCGCGGCGGTTCTCGGCATAAACCTCGCCCAGGGAGTCTGCGACACCGACCCGCCCCACTCTGTGGTGGAGGCGGCGATCGAGGCGATCCGCTCCGGTCACAATATCTACACCCGCGCCGACGGCATCGCCTCGCTGCGTGAGGGAATCGCCCGCAAGTTCGCTTCGTTCAACGGCCTCACGGTCGACCCAGCTCGCGAAGTCCTGGTCACCAGCGGGGCAACAGGCGCCTTGCACTCAGCGCTGCTGGCGTTACTGAACCCAGGCGACGAGTGCCTGATCTTCGAGCCGTTTTACGGCTATCACGTCAGCACTCTGCTCTCGCAGCGCGTCGTTCCAGTCATCGTTCCGCTGCAGGCTCCCCACTGGACTCTGGACCTCGACCGTCTGCGCTCCGCGATTACCCCGCGAACCCGCGGCCTGATCCTGAACACGCCCGCAAATCCATCCGGCAAGGTCTGCTCCCGCGAAGAACTGGAGATGCTCGCTGAGATCGCCCTGCAGCATGACCTGTTCGTCTTCACCGACGAGATGTACGAGTATTTTGTCTATGGCTCGCGTCATGAGAGCATCGCCCACTTGCCGGGCATGGCGGAGCGCACGATCACGATCTCAGGTTTTTCAAAGACATTCTCGGTGACCGGCTGGAGGCTGGGCTATCTGGCGGCGGACGCCCGCTGGCTGCCGGCGATCGGCTACTTCCACGACCTCACCTATGTCTGCGCCCCGGCTCCGCTGCAGCATGGGGCGGCGGCCGGCCTGCTGGCTCTGCCGCCGGCCTTCTACACCGATATGGCTGTCGAATACCAAGGCAAGCGCGATGCTCTTTGCAGCTCGCTGACCCGTGCGGGCCTGACGCCCTCCATCCCGGAAGGCGCTTACTATGTGCTCGCGGACGCAACTCGCCTTCCAGGCAGCGATGCTACGCAGAAGGCCCGCAACCTGCTCGCCGCCACAGGTGTGGCTGCCGTCGCCGGTTCGGCGTTCTTTGGCGTAAACGAGGAGGGCGTCAACCGCGGCGAGGACCTGCTCCGCTTCTGCTTCGCGAAGAAAGACGACGAACTCGCCGAGGCCTGTCGCCGCCTGGAGAGATACAGCCTTTCGCCCGCGGGCGTATAGAAAAACATGAGACGTGCGCCGTTTTCCCCAGTGAAAACGGCAATTTCAAACTCGCCCCGGCGCAGCAGCCGATGCTGTACCAAGAACCTGAAGGTTAAGCGGACGCGGCTTCAGGGCGCGCTGGGGGAATTTGCAAGTGCGGCTTGGTGAAGAGCTGGCGGCGGCCTATAGATCACGTCAGACGAACAAGCCATCTTTGCGGTCTGACCCCTTTTGACTCAGCCAGGAGATCCGGGTGCCATGCCAGAACCAATTACTGTTCAGACACTTTCCCGCTGATCTACACTTCCCCACGCTCCCAGCGGCTTTTAGAGACGACGGTGAAAGTCCAGGCCTGAGCCGAGCCCGTCCCGCCCGCAATCGACGGAATCAGCATCACCTCGTCGCCGTCCTCAAACTGGTGGGACTCCCCACCCAGGAAGCGAATATCTTCATCATTCACGTATACGTTGATGAAGCGGCGCAGCTTGCCCTGCTCATCCTTCACGTTCTGCGCCAGTGCCGGGAACTTGGCATCGAATTCAGCCAGCAGACCGGGCAGATTCCCGGCCTCGGATTGAAATGATTTCTGGCCTGCGGTATGCCGCGCCAGCGCCGTGGGCAATACGACCTTCACACTCACAGGACACCTCCCGCCAGCACAGGAGCCTCTCCGGCTTCGACCAATTCCCCGTCCAGCTCGCGAATGTATTCATCGAAGGCAGTCAGTCTCGGCTTTATGGCACGCTCCGCTTCGAACCGGCCTGCCAGGGCATCGGTGGTCTTCAGACCGTTGCCCGTAATGCAGACCACCGTCGTCTCATCGCGGCTGATGCGACCGTGCGCATACAGCCGCGCGGTGACTGCGGTCGTAACACCGCCCGCGGTCTCGGTGAAGACGCCCTCGGTCTCCGCCAGCTCCTGGATTCCGGAGACGATCTCAACCTCGGAGACATCCTCCGCCCAGCCGCCTGTCTGGCGAATCATCCGGGCCGCGGCGGGACCATCGGCCGGATTACCGATGGCCAGCGAGCGGGCGATGGTATTCGGCCGCTGCGGCTCAATGTGATCCCATCCCTGCTTCACGGCATGCGCGATCGGGGAGCAGCCGGTGGCCTGCGCACCAAAAAACCGCACCTTCTTGGCTTCCACCAGGCCCAGTGCCATCAGCTCGTCGAACGCCTTCTTTATCTTGCGGATCAGAGAGCCCCCGGCCATGGGGCAGACTACGTTGTCCGGCAGCTTCCACCCCAGCTGCTCCGCGATCTCATAGCCCACCGTCTTCGATCCCTCGGCATAGTACGGCCTCAGGTTCACATTCACGAAGCCCCAGTTGTACTCGTCGGCAATCAGGGTGCAGAGCCGGTTGACATGGTCATAATTGCCGTCGATACGCACCAGCCGGGCGCCGTACACGCGGGTATTGAGGATCTTGGCAGCTTCCAGGTCGGCCGGCACCAGAATGCAGGACTTCAGTCCAAGCCTTGCTGCCTGGGCCGCCACCGAGTTGGCCAGGTTCCCCGTTGACGAGCAGCCCACCGTCGTGAACCCGAAGGCCTGCGCATTGGCCAGCGCCACGGACACGACCCGGTCCTTGAAGCTCAGGGTCGGGAAGCAGACGGCGTCATTCTTTACATAAAGTTGGTTCGCCCCAATATGCTGGCCCAGGTTGCGGGCGCGCACCAGCGGCGTGAACCCAACCGGCAGATCGGGCTGATATCCCTCAGGGATCGGGAGCATTTCCTTGTAGCGCCAGATGCTGGCCGGACCGGCCGCGATGCTCTCCCGTGTAAATCGTCCTCGGACCGATTCGAGATCGTATTGAACTTCGAGAGGAGCGAGGCATTCCGCACAAGCGGAAAGCGGCTGGTTTCCATAGCTCTTGCCGCATTCGTTGCAGCGCAGCTCATACAAGGTACAGGAAGACTCCATCACAACTCCGATGGCTGCGGGGTCCTGCCTCGCGGACGCTTACTCTTCTTGTCTGGGGAATAGGTACGGAGAATCGCGGATGAGCAGAACTCAACGAACTGGAACTGCACTCCACCGAATCTCATGTGCCCTGATCACCAGGAGAGAGTTGACACCGGTACTATGTTCTGTCCGGTTGTCGTGGCGTCACAGGGCTCGTCCCTCAACCACTCTGCATGAAATTCGACCCGCCGTAGCGGATGGAATACATCGTTTGTATCACCCTTACGGCCACCGTGCAACAAGGGTTTCCACAGCACGCACAAACATGGCCGGCCATTGCCTCGTGGCTTCGGGTAAAACCCGCAGCAAAG
>CAXUIM010000383.1:0-3545 GCA_964250885.1 uncultured Acidobacteriaceae bacterium
GCAGTTGCGCCTTCTGGCGCAGCAACACCTCAATGCGCCGGGTCAGCGGCAGCGGTAACGGGCTGCCGATAGTGAGGCCCGACCCTGGCGTGTGGTTTGCGTTTTGAGCGCGGCAGCCCAGGGAGGCGAGGCTGGTGGCAAGCAGGAGGAGGGCCAGACGGCGGGCGGTCAACACAATCCCTTGATTATCGCAGAACGATCCGGTTCCAGAGCCGGTTGAGAACGCCCGATTGCCCTGGCCGGAACACCCTCGCGGCTCTTGGCAGGCGGTTTGCGGCTGTGACATCCGCCCCGCGTGGGGGCTTCAGACCTGGCTCGACAGCGTGGAGGCTAGAAGCGCTAGGTGCTATCACGAAGTATGGTCGGAAAACCGGAGCGAGTCTTCGAGACAGCCCGGTTCGCCAAGGCATCCAAGAAGGCCAACATCACAGACGATGAGCTTTGCCCGGCCATTCGCCAAGTCAGGCTCGGCCGGGCTGACGATCTAAGAGGCGGCGTGTTCAAGAAACGCCTCGGCAAGAATCTGTACCGATCGCTGATCCCCGCCCGTGGCCGGCAGTACTGGTGTAAGCAGAGCGAACGTTGGAGCGTCCTGCTCGCCAGGGCTGAGGCTTCGCCTGCAGTTCTGTTTACACGTATTTGTTCGCCAAGAAGGACCAGAGCAGATCAAATTGATCCGAGAGAGCCAGCAGGTCAGCCAGCCCGTGTTCGCCCGTCACCTCAACACCAGCGAATCGACCGTCGAGAAGTGAGAGACCGGAACGAAACGGCCGAGCGGCATGGCCATTAAGCTGCTCATGATCGTGCAGAAGCATGGTCTCAAGGTACTGTCCTGAGCGACAGGATAAACGCTTAGAAGATCTGCTCGGTGCGGCGCAGGTTGCCGGCGCTGCCGATGTTGGCCAGAGTGAAGTTGAAGCGGTAGGCGTTCTCGTCGCGCACCGATCCCAGTTCGAACTTGCGGTACTCCACAGTGAGGCCGCAGCAGTTCCAGTTGTAGCTGCTCTGCACGGTAGCGTACTGCACGCCGGCGGTGCTGAGATCGAGCCCGACATTGCCGGCGACAGAGAACCCCGGCCGGCTCGGCGTCCCATACCCCATCAGCAGGCGAATCTGGTTGAAGTTCGAGGTGGCCGAGCCGATCAGGGTATCGGTCGTGATGTCCTCGGTATAGAAGCGGCCCGGAGCGTTGAGACGGGCGTAGGATACGCCCCCAAAGACCGAGCTCACATGGGTATCCAGGAAGATGTTCTGGCTGGTGAACCTGCTGGCGCCGGTGTCGTAATCGAAATCCCATTCAACATCCGTATGGCCGGAGGTGCGGAAGCGCATGCGCGAGATCAACGGCGAGATGTTGCGCGGCTCCGTGAGGAACGCCACGCCGGAGAAGTCCAGTGTCGTTTCGAAGATGTTGCGGCGGCTGTCAATGACCGCGCCCCCGAAGGTGGGATTGAAGAAGACCTTCTGGGCCAGCATCCAGCTGAACCACTCCTGCTGGGAAGGCAGGGCGGCGGCTCCGGTAGGGGCGCAGGGATCGTAGTGGCGCGGATGGTTGCGCAACGGGCTATCAGGGGCTTCGGCGGAGGCGTCGGGAATGCCGTTGGCGTCGGTGCTGGCCTCGGGCGTGGGGTTCAGCGCGTCGGGTGCATTCGGCAGCTCGGCTGAAGGAGGCTGACTTGAGCCCTGGGCCGGTTCGACTCCGGAAGCGGAGATCCCCGGCGCGCCGGACATTGCGGCATTACCGCCCGCCGCAGCGCTGCCGGCCGCGGCAGTCTTGCCGGGACCCGCGGCGGGGCAGCCGGGTCTCGCCCGTTCCCCCCCAGATCGCCGGGGCCGGAAGTAGAGATGCTGGGTGACGCCATACTGCAGCTCGTCGGTATCGCTGACCAGATCTTTTTCGTCGAAGCGCAGGACGCTCAGAAAGTTATCGACTCCACGCACGTCGCGATAAACGATGTCGGGCTCAATGGTGTGACGCACCTCGCTGCCCAGGAGCCACCGCAGAGCCTGGGGCACGGCGAAGGTCCGCTCGATGGCAGGCGGCCGCACCTCGACTTTCATATCGACATCGGCGCGATTGAGGGGCGTGGAAAGCTCGACGGGCACGGCCTCGGCATCATAGGGCGCCGCGCGCGAGCGGGAGTAGGCAGTCTCCTCCCCGGCGATTGAGGCCAGTACGTGCCATCCGTCAAAGGCGAGGGGAAGCGAGATCTCGGGCCGGAGGTCGACTCGCTCGGTAATCCCGGCGGAGGTGAAGTTGGGCTGCACGCGCTTCAGACCCGATACCGAAGAGGTCACGCTCCACAGCAGAGGCGTGCCGGGAATGATGTGATCCACACCCGAGAAGTCGATGGAGGGAGCATGGTAGATCTTCACCTCCTCCCCGGGTTCATTTCCAATGGGCACCACCTTCAGACCCTGATAGCGGTCGACGCGGCCGTCCAGGGTGAAGCCGTCGGTCTGCCGGGTCACGTAGAGGATGGATGTGATGTCGGAGCTGACCGCCTGATTGAAGTTATCGGTGAAGGCCTCGCGGTATATATAGGAGCTCAGGTATTCGGCGTCGCCTGCGGCGCGGGTATTCGGCGCCAGTTGATAACGGAAGCTGGCGGTGACGTCCTGACCGCCCTGGTTCTGGTAGGTCCCACCGACGGGGGTGAAGCCGCGGTCCTGCAGGGCGGAGAAGTGCGCGTTGAAGAAGTCGTCGCCCGGGCCGCGATAGCGGAAGGTGCCGTTTTCAGAGAAGCCGCGCAGAGAGTAGTACACCGTGCCGACGGTCAGGTCTGCGGATCGGCCCAGCGTGAGGTAGAGCTGCTCGCCGAACGTCAATCCTTTCGATCCCGTGTCTTTGCTAGCGCTTGAGTACCCGAAGTCCGGGATCAGCAGACCGGATTCGCGCTGCTCGGTGTCGGTGGGGTGGCTGACGAAGGGAAGGAAGAGCAATGGGATTCCCAGCAGCTCGAAGGTGGAGCCGGCGGCGCGGGCTTTCCCGTTGTCGACGGTGAATTTGCTGGCGAAGAGCTGCCAGTCCGGGTGGGGCAGAAGGCAGGAGGTCACCGAACCGTTGTAGATCTTGTAGGATTCCGGGCCGGTCTTGATCACGATGCGGCCGTCGAAGAGAAACGGATTGGGGCTGAGGAACCCGGGGCTGCGGCTGGCGGGCGGCCCGCCGGTGGTCGCATTGGGTTGGATGGCGGGCGTCGCCGCCGGATGCATCTCGATGGAGCCAGCTACGTTGTAAAACTTGCCGGCCTGGGTGCGGAGATTGTACGTTCCCCGTGAGGCGTGGATGGACTCGTCGTTCGCCCCGCCGGTGAGCCGCACATGGCCTTCGGCGTCCACGTCGCCGGTGGCCTGGTTGTAGGTCATGGTGTCGGCGCGCAGGATGTGATCGCGGTAGTCGATCTCCACATCGCCGGCCAGCAGGTAGATGTCGCCGTGCCGGGACTGGGTGTCGCTCAACAGAATGGCTCGATCGGGCTGCTTGTCCGCCGGAAGGGGCGTGGCATGCGGGATCCGCGACAGGTCGATCAGGTCCGAAGGAG
>CAXUIM010000384.1:0-3502 GCA_964250885.1 uncultured Acidobacteriaceae bacterium
GTGCGAATAGCTGTTGTGCATCACTGGTTTGTCACCCGGGGCGGTGGCGAGCGCGTTGCCGAATGCATCGCCGCACTGGTTCCAAAGGCGGAGATCTTCACCCTGGTCGCGGACCCCGCCGGTCTGCCGGAAACTCTGGCGGGCCGGAGCCTGCATACGTCCATCCTGCAGCGTCTCCCGGGAGCCCGCACCCATCATCGACATTTTCTGCCTCTCTACCCAGCCGCGACCGAGCATCTGGACCTGCGCGGCTTCGATCTGGTCCTGTCCTCCGACAGCGGCCCGATAAAGGGCGTGCGCCTGGACTCCGGCGCCATCCATATCTGCTACTGCCACTCGCCCATGCGTTACCTGTGGGATGGTTTCGAACAGTACAAGGCCTCCATGTCCGGCTGGACTCGGGCGGCCTTCGCCTTGACCGCGCCGTACGTGCGGCGCTGGGATGCCGCAGCGGCACAGCGCGTCACGTATTTCCTGGCCAATTCGCGGTACGTCGCCGGCCGGATTCGCCGCTGCTACGATCGCCCGTCCGAGGTGCTCCCTCCGCCGATCGATCTGCACCGGGCTGCGCGGGTTGCGGCGCTGACGCCGGGAGAGCACTACCTTTGTGCGGGGCGGCTGGTGGCCTACAAGCGTACTGAAATCCTGATCGAGGCCTGCCGCCGCTTGGGCCGGCGGCTGCGCATCGCCGGCGCCGGCCCGGAGCTTCCGCGGCTGCGGCGGCTGGCTGGCGGAGACCCTGCGGTCGAGTTCCTGGGCGAAGTCTCCACCCCCGACCTCTGGTCGGAGTACGCCCGCTGCCGTGCTCTACTGTTTGCCGCCGACGAAGACTTCGGCATGGTGCCCCTTGAGGCCCAGGCCTGCGGGCGCCCCGTCATCGCGTACGGCGCCGGCGGCTCGTTGGAGACGATTCGCGGCGAGGCTGAGGAAGCTCACCCCACCGGCGCCTACTTCGCGGAGCAGACCTCCGCCTCCGCCTCCGCGGCCATTCAGGCGTGGGAGCGCACGGGGGAGCTGAAGTTCCAGACGGATCAAGCCCGGCAGTGGGCTGGGCGCTTCGCCACTCCAGTGTTCCTGGAGCGCTATCGACGCTTCGTTCTGGATCACGCGCCGCGGGCCGAAGAGGACCTGATCTCCACAGCCGAGGCGGCTGCTATGGTGTCACGATGAGCCGGTGCAAAGCCGCCATTTCCCCCGAAGATCCAATGGAAACCCATTTCAGACCCGCAAACCAGACCAGCGCCGGCCGGGAGCTTTCCTGATGCAGCGGATGCGTGACATGTTGCGCGGCTCGCTCGCCGGAACCCTGCGCGAGCTGCCCGACGAAGATCGACTGGCCGCGGCATGGCCGGTGGCCTGTGGTCCGGCTTTGGCCGGTCATGCGCAGGTCTTGCATCTGGATGCGGAACAGGTTCTGCACATCCGGGTTACCGGGTCGGAGTGGATGCAGACTTTTCTGGACATGCGCTCCGCCCTGGCTCGCGATCTTGGGCGCATCGCCGGTGTGCCGCTCTCCGGGATACACTTCGAAGAGCAGGGAATCATCCGCCGGCATCTTCGGCCCGTTACCGCAGGGTCGCGCTAAACCTGCCGGAAGCCGGCGCTTTGGAACGCCGTAGCCGCTCTGGCATTTGCGGCATTGCGGCTTCCCGGATTTCAGATTTCGGACTTCAAGGAGCAATCATGGTCACAGCCGCCGCGTCCGATTGCGGGCCGCAGCCTGAAGAGTTTGGCCGCACGGGCTTGGAGCCGGAAGCGGTCTCTCTGGACACGATCCGCCACGTAGCCGGCCTCGCCTATCTTGAGCTCACCACCGCGGAGTTGCCGCGCATGGCGCGCGATCTTAACGCCATCCTGGGCCACATCGCGCAATTAGACGAGCTCGATACAACGGAGATCCCGCCCATGGCCCAGGTCAGCGAAGCCCTTGGGCTCGCGCCTGCCCAGGCTGGCCAAACGCTTCGCCCTGATGACATCAAGCCTTCTGTCGATCGCGCGGCGGTCATGGCTGCGGCGCCGGAGAGCGACGGCCGCTTCTTCAAGGTTCCCAAGGTCCTGGAACGTTAGCGATCCAAAAACGCCTGCCCGTTAGGGTTTCAGAAACGCCCGCTCGTTAGGGTTCATAATGCCCGCGCTAATGTTTCAGAAATACGCCGCAAGCTCCCGGATTCCGTTGCCCTGATCCGGAGTTCGCCGGCTCCTCCGCCCCCGCAGCCCAGCCGGCCGCACAAGGCCACAGACAAAGGAGAAGCCCCGCATCGCATGCCCCCGGCCCTGAACCTCATACTTGAAAACCTCTCCCTCGCCGACGCGCGCCGCGCCGTGGTGGAGGGCCGCACCTCCGCCGTCGCCCTGGCCCTGGCCCACTACGACCGGATTGCGGAGGTCGACCCTGAGGTTCACAGTTTCCTTGCGCTGACCCGCGTCCGCGCGCTGGAACAGGCGGCCCGCGTCGATGCCATGGTCCAGGCCGGCCGACCGCTGGGCTCCCTGGCCGGAGTTCCCATCGCGGTCAAGGATGTCTTCACCATGCGCGGCGAGCTCACCACCGCCGGCTCGCGGATTCTCGAGGGCTACCGCCCTCCCTACGACGCCACGGCCGTCGAACGGCTGGAGGCAGCCGGAGCCATCGTGCTCGGCAAGACCAACTGTGACGAGTTCGCCATGGGCTCCTCGAACGAGAATTCCGCGTACGGTCCGGTACACAATCCGCGCGCCCTGGATCGGGTTCCCGGCGGCTCCTCGGGAGGTTCCGCGGCCGCGGTGGCAGCTGGTCTTTGCGTGGCGTCGCTCGGCACCGACACCGGTGGTTCCATTCGCCAACCCGCGGCCTTCTGCGGGGTCGTGGGTGTGCTGCCCACCTATGGCCGGATCTCGCGCTACGGGCTGATCGCCTTTGCCTCTTCCCTGGACCGCGTGGGACCCTTCGCCCGCAGCGTCGCCGATGCCGCGACCGTTCTCGAAGTTCTCGCCGGGCCCGATCCCATGGACGCCACCGCCTCCGTTGAGCCAGTCTCCGGCTACGCCAGCGCTGCTCGCGCGCCGGTCGCCGGTCTGCGCATCGGCATCCCCGAGGAGTACTTCGGCGAAGGCCTCGACCCCGAGATTCGTGCCGCGATCGAGCGCTCCCTCGACGACCTGCGCGACGCAGGCTGCAGCCTCCACAAAGTCTCTTTGCCGCACACGCGCTACGCTGTCCCGACATACTACGTGATCGCCACGGCCGAGGCCAGCTCCAACCTGTCGCGCTTCGATGGCGTCCGCTTCGGCCTGCGCGCCGCGGCTTCCGATACGCTCTCCGCGATGTTCCGCAATACGCGCGACGCCGGCTTTGGCCCTGAGGTCAAGCGCCGCATCCTGCTGGGGACTTATGTGCTCTCGGCTGGCTATTACGACGCCTACTATCGCAAGGCGCAGCAGGTTCGCACGCTGCTCACCCGCGACTTTATGTCCGCCTTCCAAGCGGTGGATGCCATCGTGGCTCCGGTCACTCCCACCCCGG
>CAXUIM010000385.1:0-3483 GCA_964250885.1 uncultured Acidobacteriaceae bacterium
ACACACGGGTTGCGACGCTGCTGCTCCCTGCTCCTGCTCTGCCGTCTGAGCAGGCCCGGCGGTGCGATCCCAACGGCGCGCGAAGTCGGCCAACATCTCATCTAACCGCGCCTGCATCTCCGGGCTGACCGGATGTTCCTGTTCCTGCCGGGACTTGGTAACTTGCGGTTCCGGCTCTGCTGTATTTGTTTCAGAGATCGGGCCGCGAGCCGGCAACGGCACGTCTTCGTAATCGGCATCGAGGATGTCAGCCTCCGGGATGTCGGTCTGCTCGGGTTCCGGTTGCGGGGCTGGTGCGGGTTTCGCCCTGGGCGTGAGCGTCAGAGGATCGAAGCTGAGTTCGTCATCGAGCACCGCCCGAGCCTCGAAGTCGAGGGCGATGGGCGGCATGTCGCAGTAGGTGAAGGCGAAGCGCGCGACGTTGTTTCCGAGCTTGAGGAAAGCGTGCTTGTCGGCCAAACCCGAAATCTCGGAGTCCATCACCAGCGGCTCGGTCTGCCGGTCGATGGTGAAGCTCTTCCCTTCCCGGGTGCCGTGCACATGCGTCTCGCGCATGCGTTCGATCTCGACGTTGCCGATGGCCTTCGAAACCCACTCGGCAGCTTTCGGCTCGGTCGTCTTCAGGAAGATCTTGGTGGCCGGCTGCGAGAGCATGACCTCGGCCAGATGGCCATAGATCGTTTCGAGCTGGGCCTTACCCTGGAAGCCGAGGATGAGCGGGTTCTTGCTCTTCCGGTTCTCGGTGATGGCGGTATGGAGCTGTGGCAACCGCTGCAGGCTGGCAAGTTCGTCCAGGACGAACCACACAGGCCGCTGCTGGGCTGTCGGCGCGTTCAGCAATCGAAGCACAAGCAAGTCGATCCAGAGGGAGTGCAGCGGGCGCAGGGCTTCGCGCTCTGTGGCCTTCGACGTGATGAAGATCCACCCCTCGCGTTTCTCGGCCCACTCGGTTGCGCTCCACGTCCGGCCCTTTGCTTGCTCCTTGGTCGGCAGCATGCGGAGGCTGTCGGCGATCAACCCGAGTGAGGCGAGCACACCGGCGCGCTGCTGCTGAGCTCCCTGGGCGATGATGGAAGCGAGCTCCGTTCCTTCTACCCGCTTATCGATCTCATCCGGGTTGGACATCCACTCCACGAGCTGCTGAGGCGAGGGACCGAAGGTGAGGAGATGGGCAAAGATCTTCTGCGGCGTCTCGGTAAAGAACTCGCCCTTCTTGTCCGAGGTCGGCTGGTAGAGAGAGGCTGCAATCGCCTTCGCCTCGGCCTTGCGGCGGAGCTCCTCGGACGGTCCCCAGTATGGGCAGCGCTTGTCGAGCGGGTTCAGGATGATGTCCGTGTTCTTGTCGTAGAAGCGCTTCACGAACTCGCAGGCGGGGTCGTAGATGATGGCGGACTCGCCTCGCTGCTGAATCTGCTGGAGCATCTGCATAATGAGGGTCGTCTTACCTGAGCCGGTGTCTCCGATGATCTCGATGTGCTGGGCCTCATTCACTTTCGGGATGCGCACGATGGCCTTCTCCTGCTTGCGCTTCCGGCTGGGAAGCCGAAGCGTCTTCGCCGGGTCCGTGGTCACGATGCCGATGCCTTCCCCCTTCACGGCTGCATTGAAGTCTCGCGATGAGAGCATGACCGGGCCTTTCAGGCGGCGCCCGTACTTCATCTCTTTCAGCCGGGCAAAATCCAGCCGGGACGTGTAGTAGAGCCCCACGATCAGTACGAACAGACCTTCCCCGAGGCTGTAGGCGTAGGTACGGAGCAGGCCGTGCCGCTCGAAGACGGCGTCGCGTAGCCAGCGGTACAGAGAGGCATCACCATAGCTCTGCGAGGGTGCGCGGTAGAACACCTCGTATCCCTGAGCCCGGGCGCCAGGCGAGAGCATGACCGAGACGGATTTGCCGTTGGGAAGGAACGTCGTTCCCTTCACGAAGTCATCCGGCAACGCGAGACGGGCGTGCCGCCCCGGTCCGCCCAGAAAGAGGAGCCGGTACTTCCCGTGCTGATGGAACTGCGCCCCCACCTCCGAGCGGATGTACTCGGTGGCATAGGCGCGCTGCAAGGGTGTTTGCCCGAAACGGTAGTTCTGCCAGACGAAGAACACCGTCGCCAGCAAGGCCCCGGCTACAGCCATGTAGCTGTAGATCGGCATGTGCGGTGGCCAGACGACCGTTTCTTTCCTGCCCCATTGCGTCGCCATGGTTCACTGTCCTCCGGTTGGGTTCTGATACTGGGTGAGCACGTCACGGGCGGCGTCGCGCTTGGTGTTGCGGACCTCGGTCACCAGCTGCTGGTAGATCTGGGGCGACATCTTCTCGCCGACGACGATCGAGCGAAGGACGCCGTTCATCAGCAGGCGGAGGGCGATCAGCTCCGTGAAGATCGCGGTGCCAGTCGGACCACTGCGAGCTTTCTCCAGCAGCACCTCTCTGGCCCACTCGCCGAGCGCTTTGCCTTCCCGCTTTGCTGCTGCCTCTAGTTCGTCATGCTCGTCCCGCGTGACCTTGGCGTTGGTCGAGATCACACGGCCGCGCCGACCGCCGGAGCGGCGAACTCGATCCGCGATTCCTAAGTCCGTCGTAGCTTCTGCTGAGTGCATTGGGCCTCTGAGTGATCGGGTACCTATAGGTACCCTCTTCACCGAGCGAAATGTGCTCCGCTCGGCTAAGTTGTTTGTTTTCATGGGTACCTATAGGTACCCTGCTGTGTCCTGCTGCACCACCCTGAAGGGATGGAGTGTCTCCTGTATTCCGGTGCGAAGCACCGCTTCCATCCCTGCAAAGAATTTGCATGTGGCGAGTGCGTTACCGTGCTGCCGCTGTGCTGGCTTTGGTGCTGGCCGATGCTTCTTCCGGCTTCGTCCCCGTGCTCGCAGGCTTCTTCAGGCGAAGCGGGATGGTAGGCGTCGCGTGTGGGTTTGCGTCCCGGAACCTGGGGAAGTCCTTGTCGGCGCTGAACACATAGTCAAGCGCGGCCTGAACAACGTCGTCGGCGCTTCCCGATGTCATGGCAGCGTACTGATTGATCTGCTTGGCGGTCGCGTCCTCGATGGTGACGATGGCGGTGATCTTTTTGGAAGCGACGATCTTGAGTAGGGGCACGGGTCTTCTCCTGGGCTAGGCTGCGCGAAGGTTGGGAGCGCGGTAGAGCGCGGTGGTCTCGAAGCTCTGCGTCTCGTGGGTATAGCCGGTGACGGTGATCAGCTCCCGCACCTGTCGCCGTCCGGTCGCATCGCGCTCGCAGTAGAGAACGAAGTCGATGGCCTCGGCGGTCTCGGAACGGATGAAGGCGTGGTTCAGGTTGGGTCTTGCACTGAGCGCGAGGTTCGACAGGCGGCTCAACGCATCCCATGCCGACTTCGCATGGATCGTCGATAGGGTGCCGCCATGGCCGGTGTTCATGGCCTGCAGCAGGTCGTACCCGCACTCGTTCCGGATCTCGCCCATGATGATGCGGTCGGGACGATGGCGGAGGGCCGCGGCGAGCAACT
>CAXUIM010000386.1:0-3451 GCA_964250885.1 uncultured Acidobacteriaceae bacterium
TTGTCCCAGGTGAGCCGCAGCAGCGCGGTCTGTCCGGGGCGATACCGCTCCAGTCCTTGCGACAGCTCGCCTACGTTGGAGCCGGCGCGCCGAGCGATGGCCTCGAAGATGTCGCCGACCGCGGAGAGACCCGCTTCTACGCCCGTAAAGGCCGGGTGGACGCTTCCCGGAACCACCCCGCAGACCCCGGGAATCAGACCTGCCTTGGCGCCCATGGCGATGATGCAGGTTGAGGTTCCCACCACGTTGACCACGTCGCCCTCGCGGCAGCCGGCGCCGATGGCGTCCCAGTGCGCATCGAAAGCGCCCACGGGGATCGGAACGCCGGCCCGCAGCCCCAGCCGCTCCGCCCAGGCGGGAGCCAGATGTCCGGCCAGGTGATCGGAGGTCAGCACCTCTCCCGCCATCTTCTGGCGGACCCCGTCCAGGAGCGGGTCGAGCCGGGAGAGAAACTCCTGCGGCGGATAGCCGCCCCACCTGGGGTTCCAGAGCCACTTGTGTCCCATGGCACAGGCGCTGCGCTGAACCGCGTGCGGATCCGTGATACCGCACAAGGTTGCGGCCACCATGTCGCAGTGCTCGAAGGCAGAGGCAAAGCGCTCGCGCTTTTCAGGATTGTGGCGAAGCCAATGCAGTAGCTTGGCCCAGCCCCACTCATGCGAATACACGCCGCCGCACCATTGAATTGCCTCCAGATCGGAGGCGTGGGCCAGCGCCGTTATCTCCTGCGCCTCGTGCAGGGCACGATGGTCACACCAGAGATAGTAGTCATCCAGCGGCTGCATGGCAGCATCCACGAACACCACGCTGGAGCCGGTCGTGTCCAGCGCCACGGCCTCCACCTGCAACCCGTCCACACCCGTCTTAGCCAGCACGTCCTGCATGGCTTCGGCCAACGCACTCATCTGGTCAGCATGGGCCTGGGTTGCAAAATCCGGATCCTCCCGTTTTCGCTTCAACGGGTAGGCCACGGAGGCTGTGCCCAGCGAGCCGCGCTCCGCATCCAGCAGCGTGACCCGGGTACTCAGGGTTCCGAAGTCCACTCCTGCAACAATTCGCAAACCATTTCTCCTACAGGGCTACGGCCGGCCCGGCTTGGCGCACCCGGGCCGCCAGCCTCATCTGCTGCGCGTCTATAGTCGAGAGTTCCAGTGCCTCGGGGTGCGGCAAGACGAAGCAGGGTCATGCTACGCGAATCGAAAACGTTTTCGCAAGGTGTCCGATCCTTGGAACCCCTGGCTTCCATCCCAACGAGTGGCCGGGTTCAGTCCAGCCGCCCATTTGGCTCCGGAGGATTCAGCCGCAGCCCTGTCCCCCTCGCAAGGTTTAGCCGAACGGCATTGAGAAAAGCGTTGCCGCCCGTCTTGAAGGGATTCCCCCTCAAGGCCACCTGATTGCGCATACCACATCAACAGGAGAAATGCTCCAAAGTTTCATCTCGAACGCTTCAACTTCTCGGCCGCTGCCGGCGTCGTCCGCGGGTAGTGTGTCGATTCGCGAACCACAAGGCCTGTCGAGACTACCGGAGGACGCGTGACGGCCTGACCTTGAGGCCGCAGCTTTTTCAAAAGCACGTCGAAGCAGACCTGGGCCAGCTGCTTCCGCGGAATTCGAATCGTGGTCAGCGGTGGCGACGTGAACTCGGCCAGGTGGATATCGTCCAGCCCGATCAGCGAGATGTCCTGGGGAACCACCAGATTGTTGGCGTGGAAGATCTTCAGGGCGCCGATGGCCATCAGGTCGTTTGAGCAGATGAGTGCCGTCGGCAGGGTTTTCCGCTCCAGGATACGGCGGGCCGCTGCAATGCCGCCCTCCAGCGTGTGTTGCTCCTGAAAGACCGAATCCTGCGCCACTACAACCCCAATTTCGCGCATCGAGTTCCGGAAGCAAGCTTCCCGAAGCGCCGCGGTGGGGTCCTCGGGCGATCCGGCAGCGAAGACGATGTCACGATGTCCGAGCACGGCCAGGTGCTGCACGGCCTGCCGGAGACCGCTCGCATATTCCACTTCGACCACCTGAAGCCGTTCCTGCTCGACGCCAATGCCGATCTGCACTGTCGGCGTGTTCTTTAGAAAGTTGAACACCGCCGGCGGCTCCCGGGTAAAGGTGAGCAGGGCCATGCCCTCGATGCCGTGCTGCAACATGCGCTGCACCCAGTCTCCCGCGCGGCTCGGATTGGCGCTGGTCGAGCCGATCAGCACGCTGAATCCCTCTGCCATCGCAGCTTCCTCAAAGCCCTGGATCAGCTCTGGAAAGAAGGGATTTACGATCTCCGAAACGATCAGGCCGAGAAGACGTGTTCGGCCCGAAGTAAGCGCCTGCGCATGCCGGTTTGGAACGTAGTCCGTCTCCGCAACAGCCTTCCACACCTTGCGGCTGAGCTTTGCGTCCACGGTTTGCGCCCCATTCACAACCCGCGAAACCGTGGCAATGGACACACCCGCCAGTTCGGCAACCGCATGAATGCCTCTCTTCGGCTTACTGGGCTTCTTCGGCTCTCTGGAACGAACCGGCTTATCCTTCGTCCGTGGCGCCAAGCTGGTAGCCCTCCGTGCTGCGTTCCACTTTACGACATTCGCGAGTTTGCGCAACTGTTGTTCGCCAGGTGACTACGGCATTTTCCCTGCGGTTGTTGGCGGGGCTTCGTATTCCATGGCCGTTTTCACCGCGAAGAAAGGCCTTGCTTGCACGATCCGCCCTCTTCCCAGCGACAGGCTGTTCCGGTTTACTTGCGCTGACGGCGATTGAAGGTTGCGAGGAATTGGAAGAGCAGCGCAAAACGCTGATACTAAAGCCGGCATCTGAAGACGGAGCGAGGTTCCCATGACAAAAAGAACAATCCTGAAATGCACGTTGACGGGCGGAGCTGCGACGCTCTTGCTCTTCGCAGGCTGTAAAAAGACCGCGGACAATACCAGCAACTACAAGAGTGCCATCAATACTTTCTACTCGGCTCATCCTTCCTGTTTGTGGCAGCAGCCGCAGAAATTTCCCGCGCAGGTTGCCTCCTCGGATTCCACCAAGATAGCGCCTTTCGCCGCGCTGGTGGATCAGGGTCTGCTGACGCGCTCTACGAGTGAGAAGAAGATCATCATCATCAGCAAGCAGGAGACCAACTACGACCTGAGCGATAAGGGGCGCAGCGACTGGACCGCCGATCCGTCCCAGCCCGGCTATGGCAACTTCTGCTATGGCCATCGCGAGGTTGACTCGATCACCAGCAGCACACCCAATAACGGTCAGGCCGGAGCGACCACACAGGTTGCCTTCAACTACGGCTTCACCGGAGCTCCGGACTGGATCAAAGGGCCCGAGATGCAGAGCGCGTTTCCGCAGCTGAGTTCAGACATGAATGGCGGGACCGCCACCGCGACGCTCGTGGATGCGAACAACGGCTGGCAGATACAGACGCCGCCTCCTGTATTCAAGTCTGGGTCGTCACAACCCGCAA
>CAXUIM010000387.1:0-3399 GCA_964250885.1 uncultured Acidobacteriaceae bacterium
GCGGCGGGCACGCGCCCGCCGCGGTGGGGGCCGCCCGGGCATGCGGTGCGGGCGCCGGCGCCGGCGCCGGCCGGCAGCCGAGTACAAGCAGCGGCAGCAACAGCGCGCTCCGGCCGGCGCATTCCGGGTATCGGCTCGGCCGCATCTATTCGTCCTCCGCGGTCTCAATCAGGGGATCGCGCATCGGGCGGCGCACCATGTCGTGGAGCGCGGCGCCGGGAGCGATCATGGGATAAACGCCATCTTCCTTTTCCACCTGGAAGTCGATCAGGAACGGTTTGCCCGAGGCGCGGGCATGGGTGACGGTCCCCAGCACGGCGCTGCGCTCGCGGACGTGCGCGCCGGCAATGCCGTGGGCCGCCGCCAGCATGACGAAATCCGGGCTGAGGATCGGCGAGGCCGAGTAATTCTTCTCATAAAAGGTCTCCTGCCACTGCCGCACCATACCCAGGAAGCCGTTATTGATGACCGCGATGTTGATCGCCAGGCCTTCCTGCTGAATGGTGGAGAGCTCGGCGGCGGTCATCTGGAAGCCGCCGTCGCCGGCGATGACCCAGACGTCCTTTTCTGGGCAGGCGAACTTTGCGCCAATCGCCGCCGGCAGAGCAAACCCCATGGTTCCCAGGCCGCCTGAGGTCACCAGCGAGCGGGGGGCCTCGTGCTTGAAGTACTGCGCCTCCCACATCTGGTGCTGACCCACATCGGTGACGATGATGGTCTGGTCCATCCGGCCGGCCGCTTGAGCCTCGCGGCCGATATCGTGGATCACGTGCGCGGCATAGAGATGGCCGTTGTCGGGCAGGTTGATGATGTCGCGGACCGCGGCCGTTCCCTTGCTGCGATTGATCTCCTGCAGCCAGCTGCGCGACGCGATTCGGTTGCCGTGATCTGCCGCACTCCCATTCAGCAGTGGCAGAAGCAGCTGCAGAACCTCTTTCAGGTCTCCGATGAGTGCGACGTCGGCACGGACGTTTTTATTGATCTCGCTGGGATCGATGTCGATGTGCAGCTTTCTCGCATGCGGTGCGTAATGCGCCAGGTTGCCGGTCACGCGGTCGTCGAAGCGCATGCCGAAGGCCAGCAGCAGATCCGCCTGCTGAATCGCGTTGTTTACCCAGGACTCGCCGTGCATGCCCATCATGCCCAGCGAGAGCGGATGGGCGGCGGGAATCGCGCCCAGCCCGAGCAGGGTGCTGGCGATGGGGATCTGCTCGGACTCGGCAAAGGCCAGCACCTCGCGCTCGGCTCCGGCATCGACGATTCCATGCCCAGCCAGGATCACGGGCTTGCGGCTGGCGCGGATCAGATCGATCGCCTGGCGGATCGAGGAGCTCTCGGCGCGCATCATGGGGTGAGGGCGATATGGCGGCGGCGCCGCGGCTTCAAAGCTGAATACCGCCGCGGCCTGCTGAGCATCCTTGGTGATGTCCACCAGCACCGGCCCGGGCCGCCCGGACCGCGCGATCTGAAACGCCTGGCGCACCGCCGTCGCCACATCTTCGGCGCGGGTCACCAGGAAGTTATGCTTGGTGACCGGCAGGGTAATGCCGGTGATGTCGACCTCCTGGAACGCGTCGGACCCGAGCACCTTCGAGGAGACCTGGCCGGTGATGGCGACCAGCGGAATGCTGTCCAGCATGGCCGTGGCCAGGCCGGTGACCAGGTTGGTGGCGCCGGGCCCGGAGGTGGCCATGCACACGCCGGTCCGGCCCGAGGCGCGGGCGTAACCGTCGGCCATGTGCGCCGCGCCCTGCTCATGCCGGACCAGCACATGGTGGATGGTTGGAAACTTGCGCAGCGCGTCGTAGATCGGCAGGATGGCGCCCCCAGGGTATCCAAAGACCGTTGTCGTGCCTTCGCCGGCCAGCGTGGCCCACAGGATCTCGGCTCCGGTGAGGGTGGGATTTTGATTGGACGGACTCTTCATTCGACGGCTCCTAAGGTGCGTTGCTTGCGGCCCGGCTGGACTTGCTTCTCACGACTAGGTCGTGACGGCCCCTTGGCTGGCGCTGCGGACCGAGTTGGCGTATTTGGCGAAGACGCCCCGTTCATACCGTGGGCCGGGGGCGGCGAAGCCCTTCAGGCGAGCGGCAATTTCTTCGTCGGGAACGTTGAGCGTCAGTTTGCGGCCGGGAATGTCAAAGGTGATGGTATCGCCCTCCAGCACCGCGGCGATGGGGCCGCCGAGCTGGGCTTCCGGCGCGACGTGGCCCGCCATCAGACCGTGCGTGGCGCCCGAAAAGCGCCCGTCCGTCAGCAGCGCCACGGTCTTCGACAGCTCCGGTATGCCCTTGATGGCCGCTGTCACGGCCAGCATCTCGCGCATGCCGGGGCCGCCGCGGGGGCCCTCGTAGCGGATCACCAGCACATCGTCGGGGTGAATGCGGCCTTCGCTGACCGCGGCAAAGCACAGATCTTCGCTGTCGAAGACACGGGCCGTGCCGGTATGGTGAATCCGCTCGTGGCCGGCCACCTTGACCACGCAGCCTTCGGGCGCCAGATTGCCCTTGAGAATCACCAGACCGCCAGTCGGCTTGAGCGGCTCAGACCACTCACGGATCACCGGCTGGCCCGGCGTCTCGACCGCTGCCGCGGCCTCTTCGCGAAGGCTCTTGCCGGTTACGGTCGGCGCGTTGCCATGCAGCAGGCCCTTGTCGAGCAGCCGCTTTGCCAGCAGCCGGGAGCCCCCCGCTTCCTGATAATCCTTGGCCACGTACTTTCCGCCGGGTACGAGATCGCAGATGAAGGGCGTGGCGTTGCTGATGCGGTCGAAGTCGTCGATCGAGAGTGGAATCTTCAGCTCGTGGGCGATCGCGAGCAGGTGCAGCACCGCATTGGTGCTGCCGCCCGAAGCACAGACCGCGGTAATCGCATCTTCGATCGACTCCCGGGTGATGATCTGTGACGGCCGCACGCCCGCCCGGGCCATCTCCATCACCAGCCGGCCGGCAGCGCGGCTGGCCTCATGCTTTTCCACGCTCATGGCCGGAACGCCGGTGAGCTGAATGGGCGAGATGCCGAGGAACTCGCCGGACATGGCCATGGTGTTGGCCGTGAACTGTCCCCCGCAGGCGCCCGGGCCGGGACAGGCCGAGGCTTCCACCGCTTCCAGCCCCGCGTCCGAGAGCGTGCCCGCGGCGTGCGACCCGATCGCCTCAAACACGGCCTGAATCGTGATGTCGATCTCCTTGTGGCCGGACCCGCCGGCGCCTTCGGGAACAGCTCCGGGCAGCGGCTTGCCGTTCGGCCCCACATGCAGATGGCCAGGAGCGATGGAGCCGCCGTAGAGCATGAGACCGGGAATGTCCAGCCGGGCCAGCGCCATCACCGTGCCCGGCAGATTCTTGTCGCAGCCGGCAATGCAGACCAGGCCGTCGAACAGATTGCCGCGGCTCATCA
>CAXUIM010000388.1:0-3347 GCA_964250885.1 uncultured Acidobacteriaceae bacterium
ACTGAGACATTGGCTGACCATCGGGCCGACGGCTCCTGGGCGCAGCCGAGCGACATTCTCCAGCGCCGAGGCTGTGGGACGCGGCTGCGCAGCCAATTGGTGGCCGGAAGCCGGGACTGGAGATCTGCGCGGGAGCGGCAGTACGAGAAATGCTCTAGAATCTCATCCATGTACCAGGTTCTCCGCGGCGTCGGGATAGGCATGATAGGCGGTCTGACAGTGGCGCTGGCTCTGGGCTCGGCCGGGGCGCAGAGCGACGAACACGGGCGCAAGTACAAGGCGATGCCGCCCACGGCGCACATCGTGGTGACCGTGGAGAAGGGCTTCAATGAGAAGCCGCTGCCCAACGCGGCGGTGGTCTTCCACGCGGTGCGTGAGGGCAAGAACGACGGCAACCTCGAGGTCAAGACCGACCCCGACGGAAAGGCGACGATCGACGTCATCGAAGTCGGCAGCCAGGTCACGGTGCAGGTGATTGCGCCAGGGTTTGCCACGTCGGCGACAGAGCTGAATGTCGATGGACCCAGCAAGGAGCTGCTGGTGAAGCTGCAGCGTCCGCGCGCGCAGATGTCCCAGTATCAGGACAATCAGGATAAGCCGGCGCAGGTACAGCCCGGTATCCAGGTGCATCAGGTGCCGAAGCCGTCGCCCGCTTCGCCGGCAACCGCTCCCAACACACCACCGGACCCCTCGGTTCCAGCCTCCACGCCTCCCACCGCGGATCCCACTCAGCCGGCCGCGGTGCCGGCATCGCCTTCGACGGCGAGTCCTACGCCGGCTGCGCCTCCGGCTACGACGCCCGGGAGCACAGCGCCAGGAAGCACATCTCCGGGAAACACAGCGCCTGGAAACACAGCGCCTGGAAACACAGCTCCAGGAAACACAGCTCCGGGAAACACAGCTCCTGGAAACACAGCGCCTGGAAGCACAGCGCCCGGAACTTCCCCGCCCGCCAGCGGCACACCCTCCACCGCGCCGCCTTCCGGCGCGGCGCCCTCGCCCTCCCAGCCGGGCGCGCGGCAGTGAGCGAGGAAGCACGTCTCGAGGCGCGGCTAAAGGGTCGCCCGCTGGCGGGCAGGCGGGCGCTGGTCACCGGCGCCGCCAAGCGAATTGGCAGGGGATTGGCCCTTGCGCTGGCCGAGGCGGGTGCGGACGTCGCAATTACCTACCGCGGTTCGGAGGCTGCCGCGGAAGAGACCGTTGCCGCCCTCCGCGCACTGGGCTCCCAGGCTGTCGCCGTATGGTGCGATGTTCGTATCGAGGACAGCGTGCAAAGCGCGGTGACCTCCGCCGTGGAGGGTCTGGGCGGCGGCCTGGACGTCCTGGTGAACAATGCGGGCGCGTTCGAAACGGTGGCGCTGGAGGAGATCAGCGTCGCGGAGTGGGATGCGATGTTTGCCACCAATACGCGCGGGCCGTTTCTGGTCGCCAGGGCGGCTCATCCGCACCTCAAGGCGGCGCACGGGCGCATCGTCAATATCGGTTCCCTGGGCGGAATTACGCCCTGGGCCACGCATGCGCATTACTGCACGTCGAAGGCCGCGCTCCACATGCTGTCGCAGACCATGGCCAAGGCCTGGGCGCCTGAGATCAGTGTGAACTGCGTTGCCCCGGGGATGATTGTGACCGGCGTGCTCAACCCGGCGTACACCCACTTCGCGGAGAAGACGCCCATGAAGCGCAATGGACGCTCCGAGGATGTCGCGGCGGCGGTTCTGTTCTTCGCGACGGGCCCGCACTTTATCACCGGGCAACTGCTGGCCGTCGACGGCGGCCTGGGGCTGTAGCGCAAGGTTGCAGGAGGGATTTGGGAAGCCGTGGAGCAGGGATTGCCCCTATTGCTTCAGGAGCCGCTTCCACCAGGGCTGGGCGATGCGGACTTCGTCGTCGTAAAGGTTCAGAGGTTCGTCTAGCTCTCCCGACAGCGTTCGTCCCTCGAAGACGGCCATGGGATTGGCCGTGCAGAGATGCTTGGCGTACTCGGCTCCGTAGCGCTTTGTAATCAGGCTGCAGGCCTCCCGCATGCGCGGCGGCCGGCTGTCCAGATTGTGCGCATCGGTGGCGAGGAAGTGGACCCAGCGGTTGGTCAGCAGGCGGTGGGCCATGCGTTCGGCGGCTTTGCCCATCTGTCCCAGCGCGGAGCTGGTCGTGATCTGGATGAGCAGGCCATTGCGCAGCCAGTCCAGCAGCCGCGATGAATCGCGTTGCAGAGTTGGATTGCGCTCCGGGTGGGTGAGGATAGGCACCATACCGCCGAGCCGGAGCTGGTACAGGGTCTCGCCGAGATGCGGAGACAGACCGAAGTCGGGCAGCTCGATCAGCAGATAGTCGGTGGCGTTGATGGTGTACTTCCTGGGGTGCGCGAGGGCATCCTGCACGTTCTCGTAGCTGATATGGAAGTCGCACCCCGACCCCAGGGTCAGCGGGACGTTTTCGCGCGCCAGCGCCTGCCGAAGGGTGGCGAGGCGCTCGGAGATCAGTTCCGGGTCGAAGGCCCAGCTCGCGCTGGCGTGCGGAGTGGCTACGACATGAGTGATTCCATCCGCCGCCGCGGCGCGGGCCATCGCAACCGAAGTCTCCAGATCGGGAGAGCCGTCGTCCAGCCCGTAGAGAAGATGATGGTGGAGATCGACCATTCTGATTCAGGCTATCACCGTCACGAACTCCCGCGGACAGGGCCCCGGCCCTTTGTAAGCTACGGGACACTACGCATACCGTTGACGAATTTGAGCTTTGGAATTGGAGCCGGCTGTATGGCGTCGTATGATGTTCAGAGTTGACCTGCGCCCACGATGCTCTCCAGCCCGCCGTAGGCTTGGAACCCGTCCGCAGGCTTAGAAGGAACCAGGTACCCCATTCATGCCAGAAACAAACACCAATCATTCGATACCGCGCGTTCTCGTCGCTGACGACGAACAGGTGATTGCCAATACGCTGGCTATCATTTTGAACCAGGCTGGATTTGAAGCACGCGCTGTGTATAGCGGAGAGAAGGCGATCGAGGAACTCGACAGCTTTGAACCTGACATGCTGATCTCGGACGTGATCATGACGGGAATGACCGGCATTGAAGCGGCCATCGAGACTCGCAAGAAGCTTCCCAGGTGCAAGATCCTTCTTTTCTCCGGACAGGCGGCAACGGCCGACCTGCTGGAGCGCGCGCGTGCCCAGGGCCATGAGTTCGAGATCCTGGCCAAGCCCGTGCATCCGACAGATCTGCTGGCGAAGCTGCGCGGCTAAAGCAGTGTTGCTGTAGGTGTACCCCGGGCTTCAGGTCTCAACGCCGTTTTTCCTCAGGAAAAACGGCATTCCTACACTTCAAAATCGGGCGCAATCATAGCAAGACA
>CAXUIM010000389.1:0-3335 GCA_964250885.1 uncultured Acidobacteriaceae bacterium
GGGTTTCGTACTTGCCTCGCGGACATCCGAGGTGCTTTTTCAACAAGCTCCTAAGGCGTGGGGATGTATGTCAATAAGCGCGCTCGACGACTGAGCCTGCGATCAAAAGCTCGCTTTGGCCTCATCGGTGCTGATTTGCTTGCACCGAGCGAGGGTCAAGGTCTACACGGTGCAAGGCACATGTTTGTGTTGAGGGCGTGAGCGGCGCCGCGGTGAGTCGATGCCCCTGAGGATGAGATCGATCCCGGCGAGAAAATCCACCCGGTCGTCGTGATCTCGCACCTGTGCGGCTACGCTGCGTGCAAACGGGTACTCTTTCGGATCGAGCTGCGACCAGGCGGTCGACAGGGTCTTCAGGAAGTCGGATCGATCGAGGCCCCGCATCCGGGCGAGCTGCCCGTTGGCCGCGTTCTGTCTGCTGACACCGAGGATGTAAGCCATCAGCGCGCCCACCGCCGCCCACTGTTGCTCGTCCGGTACGCCAAGAGCGCGAATCTGCTGGCCTATGCGTTCGAGAAGGCGAACGATCGGCGACAGTCCCGGGGCGCTGGTGAGCACCGAGCCCACCCATGGATGCTCGTCGATCACATCGAACAGGCCCAGCGCGACAGCGCGGATCGTTGCCTCCGGTGGCGTGACGACGACTGTCTCGTTCATCGTGCGCACCACCACGGCGTCGCACGCGGCGGTCAGCAGGTCGCTCTTATTGGCGATGTGCCAATAGATAGCACCGGGGCCGGTGGCGAGCCGTTCGGACAGCGCGCGATACGTCAGACCCTCTTCTCCGCTACTGTCTAACAGCTCGATCGACGCTTCAATGATGCGTTCCCGAGAGAGCGATTCTTCGCGTCGTTGGGTGCTGGGTGCTCTTTTGACCATGCCCTATCTTGACATATTTGGAACGCCATTCCATAATCATGGAATGGCGTTCCACAAACACCTCGGGAGTTTTTGTTGAGCAACGATTCACATCGAACGGCGTACGACGTCATCCTCTCCGGGGCGGGCCCGGTTGGACTTTTTCTTGCCTGTGAACTGGCGATGGCGCAATGTTCCGTCCTGGTACTGGAGAAGGCAGAGCATCTCCACTCGCCACTGAAGCAACTTCCCTTGGGGCTGCGGGGACTCAATGCGCTGTCTGTTGAAGCACTGGACCGCCGAGGACTGCTGGGACAGCTTGAGGTGCCAAAGCACCTGAAAGACCCTCACGCCAACCCCGTACAAGGTCCAGGTCGGCAGGTCGGACACTTCGCCGGCATCCCCTTGATTTCCGGCAACGTCGACGCCTCCCAATGGAGATATCGCCTGCCAAGCTCTACTGAAACCAGCTTGATAACGGAGATGGAAGAACTTGAAACGGTGCTGGCCCGCCGGGCAGAAGCCCTGGGCGTAGACATCAGGCGCGGGCTTGCCATTATTGCCTTCGATCAAAGCGAGGACGGAGTGACTGTTGCCTGTGGTGACCGATCCTTTCTAGGTCGATGGCTTGTGGGTTGCGATGGAGCCCGCAGTGTTGTTCGCAAGGCGGGCGATTTTGAGTTCCACGGCACAGAGCCGGAATTTACCGGCTACTCTGCTCACGTTGATCTTGTCGATCCGGAGAAGCTCAAGCCGGGCCGAAACATGACAGCAACAGGCATGTACCTGCAATCGCAGCCTGGCTATCTGGTAATCCAGGACTTCGATGGCGGGGCATTCCATAGTCTGGACAAGCCGATCACGCTGGGACACCTGCAAGAGGTGCTGCGCCGCATCTCGAACACCGACGTCACCATCAGCGCGCTGCATATCGCATCCACATGGACTGACCGGGCACGGCAGGCCACGACCTACCGCAACGGACGAGTCCTTTTAGCCGGCGATGCCGCGCACATCCACGCGCCGTTAGGCGGTCAGGGACTTAACCTTGGGCTGGGCGATGCCATGAACCTCGGCTGGAAGCTCGCCGCAACGATCCACTCGACGGAACGGGAGAAGGCGCCGGAAGGTTTGTTGGATAGCTACTGCGCCGAGCGGCGCCCTATTGGTGCAAAGGTCCTGGATTGGTCACGCGCCCAGGCTGCCATCATGAAGCCCGGCCCAGGCGCCCGCGCACTGAACGCAATTATGCGTGACCTGATGGACACGCGCGATGGCGCCACCTACATTGCAGGACGATTGTGGGGTGTCACCACACATTACGATCTCGGTGGCGACCACCCTCTGGTCGGCCACAGCGTTCCCAACTTTGAATTCGAACACGGTGCAAGGATTGGCGGCCTCATGCACGACGGCAAAGGATTGCTGCTCGACTTTGATGGCAATGTTTTACTCAAGACTTTGGCGAGCGAATATGGCGATCAGTTGAAGTACGTTTCAGGCCGGGCGAAAGAACAACTCGGCTTGAGCGCTGCCTTGATACGTCCGGATGGGTTTGTCGCCTGGGCTTCTGATAGCGATGCCTCTGGCAGCGAAGCGAAGGAATCATCCATCCGGCAGGCGGCCGCACTTTGGTTTGTCCGTAAGGAGACAAGATGAACACTCCAGTCACAATCATCGGCGCGGGGCTCGGCGGCTTGACACTTGCCCGCGTCCTCCACGTGCATGGCATCAAAGCCACGATCTACGAAGCGGAAGCCTCAGCCGCCGTCCGGGCACAAGGCGGCATGCTCGATATCCACGAAGAAAACGGGCAGCTCGCAATCAAGGCCGCGGGACTCTTCGATATATTCCTTGGGATCATTCACCCTGGCGGTCAGCAGGGGCGCGTACTCGACAAGGATGGCAACGTGCTGCTCGATGATCCCGACGACGGTACAGGCGGTCGACCTGAGGCGCCCCGGGGAGAGCTCCGCCGGATTTTGCTTGAATCACTCCCAGCCGAAACGGTCCGCTGGGGACACAAACTCACGTCGGCGGATCCCCTGGGAGGCGGTCGGCACGAATTGAGGTTTGCTGATGGCTCAGCCGTTACGGCCGAGCTCCTCGTGGGCGCGGACGGAGCCTGGTCGAAGGTTCGTCCACTGCTTTCCGAGGCGAAACCGGTGTATGCCGGCATCACCTATGTCGAGACCTACCTGTACGACAGTGACACTCGTCATAAGGCCAGTGCCGATGCGGTTGGCGGAGGCGCGCTGTTTGCGATGGCGCCGGGAAAAGGCATCATGGCCCACCGCGAGCCCGATGGCGTACTGCATACGTACGTGGGTTTGAAAAAGCCCGAGGACTGGATCACCCGCATCGACTTCTCCAATGCGGCGGCTGCCGTGGCCTGGGTCGCCCAGGAGTTTGAAGGCTGGGCCCCCGGGCTGACTGCGCTTATCACCGACGGTGAGACCACCCCTGTGCCGCGCCCT
>CAXUIM010000390.1:0-3331 GCA_964250885.1 uncultured Acidobacteriaceae bacterium
AGATGCCAGCCGGGAGCTCCGGGAGGCACATGCAATCCAACCAGGTTGTGATCCTGGTGACAGGTGCTGCATCTGACAGCATTGACTCCCTCGCCGTTCGGGCCGCGCCGCACCTGCATCGTGTGAGGATGGCTGTCGTCGCCCTGCCGGGGATAGTCGCCGATGGAGTGGCAGTTCATGCAGCGGGGATAACGAAGTACGGGCACAATGGCTTCGAAAGCCGCCGCGGCGGCGGCATCGTCGGCCGGCGTAGCTTGCCGCGCCGCTTGCCGCGGGCGCGGCGGCGAAGGAGTGACGTGGGCCGGCTGGCCCGCTTCTCCGGTGGCGCGCGGCAGCAGCAAGGATGACAGCACACCGATTGCGAGGACTGCAAGAACCTGGATGCGGTTTGCGCTTTTGGCCCGGGAGCTCATGAACTCATCCCTTCGCCTTGCCGGATCTGCTGGCGTGCCGGTCCTGTCTGAGCCATCGCCGCCCGCAGGCGCTCCGGTGTAAAAGGCAGATCGCGCAGACGTATTCCGGTTGCGTCGAAGATGGCGTTCCCAATGGCGGCCGGAGTGACCGTGATCGCCGTCTCGCCGGCGCCGGTAGCCGGCACATCAACCGGCGTGACGAAGACGCTTTCAATCAGGGGAGCTTCAAGATCCAGGTGCAAGCTGTTGTAGGTCTCCCAGTCGATGGATGTGAGCCGCCGGCAATCCCAGGTGACCTCTTCCACGAGGGAGCGGCTCATGCCCTGCAGAAGGCCGCCCTCGATCTGATTCCTCAGGCCGTCCGGATTGGAAACGGGTCCGCAGTCCAGGGCGATCACGAAACGCCGCACCTGAACCACACCGGTCTTCAGATCCACGGTCACCTCGGCCACCAGGGCGGCATAGCCGTTCTGCCCCTCGTAGGCGACGCAGGCAACGCCACGGCCGCGCACGATGCCGCTTTGGGCAACCGGGACGGCCGGCGAGGAGCGCGCCTCCCACTGTGCGGCCTGGGCAGCCGCCTGCAGGACAGCGATCGTGCGAGCGTTCTGCAAATGCTGCAAGCGGAAGGCCACCGGATCCGCGTTGGAGTGTTCGGCGAGCTCGTCCATGAAGCACTCATTGCCGAACGTATTCTGGATGCGCAGCGGCGAACGCAGGGGTCCCGTAAAAAAGGGCGACGCTACGGTATGGGTGAGAACGCGCTCGCTGCGGATGCTTCCTCCCCCGCCGCAGGTGTCGCCGATACAACCGGCCATGTAGGAGGGCACGGTGTTGCTGCCGTTGCGAAACTTCCCGGCGGGTGGTTTGGCGGGACCGGGCGTGAGCGTCTCCGGCGCGTAGCCCACCAGCATGCCGCTGATGACGTTTCCCGGCCGGTCGTAGCCGGGCCGGTTTCCCAGCGAAGCAACCCAGTTCTCACGGTCCCAGACCGTGACCCGTCCGTCCGGCGTCATCCCGGCGCGATGTTCGATCACGCACGCGGAGCCGAAGTTCTCCCACATCATTTCGTCCTGGCGCGAGAACGCCAAGCGAACCGGCCTGCCGACGGCCTGCGACAACATGGCCGCGTCGAAGGAGACGGCATCGGCGCCGTTGAGGCCATAGCAACCCGATCCACGCACGAAGATGACGCGCACGCTCTCCAGCGGCAGGCTGAGCAGCATGGCCACGATGCTGCGCGTGGGATACACCGACTGGGTGGACGACCAGACGGTGGCGGACTGCGCTGTAACGTCCGCGACGGCGCAGGAGCTACCCACGGAGCCATGCATCTGGTACGGATATGTGTAGCGCCCACGCACAAGGTGGCTGGCCGCGGCCAGCTGCGCATCCACGTCTCCCGAGTCGACACTGAGTTCATCCTGCGCGGGCTGGCTCTGAAGCTGTTTCAAGAAGGTCGCCTGCTCCGGAAGCGGCGGCCCCGGGTTCCATCGGACCTCCAGCCGGCGCGCCGCCAGTACAGCCTGGAACTGCGTTTCCGCGACGACGCCGATGAAATCCCTGCGCACAACGACTTTGATCAGGCCGGGTAGATTGCGCACCGATTGCTCGTCCACAGAGGCGACCGTAGCGCCCATCCCGGGCGGGCGAACGACGCGGCCATGCAGCATGCCGGGAACGCGGATTGACTGCACGAACTCAAACTGTCCGGTCATCAAGGCGAGTCGATCGAGTGAAGGAATGGGCTTGCCCAGCACCGTCCACTGAGCGGCCGAGCGACGCTTTGCGGCTTTGTCCAACGGAATGTCGAAGTGCCCGCTCCCGACCAGGTCCGCATAGCGAACGCTGCGTCCCGACGCAGCGCGTATCACCCCATCCTTCACAACAAGCCGGTCGACGGGCTCGCCCAGAGTGTTCGCGGCGCGATTCAGAAGAGCTTCCCGGGCCGTTGCCGCGGCCAGAGCAAGATTCTCGTTATTGAAGTTGGTGGGGGTGGACTGACTTCCTGATGTGCTCCCCTGGTCCGGTGTGATGGCGGTGTCGCACTCGATGAGACGGACGCGGCTCAACGGCACGCACAGCTCCTCGGCGACCAGCTGTGTCTGCGCGGTGAAGATGCCTTGTCCCAAGTCGCACTTTCCGGTGTAGGCGGTGATACGGCCATCGGCTGCCACGGCTAACCACGAGTCCAGTCTGCTAGCGTCAATGTGAGAGGCGTGAGTTGCGAACTTGCCCTGCGCGCTGGCCGGCGACTGCAGCAACGGCGCCGCGCTGAAGCTTACGATCAGGGCGCCGCAGCCCTTGAGGAAGTCACGACGGCTCTTGAGGAGCTCAGGACGGCCGGACTCACGACGCGGGAACTCACTATGCGGGGACTCACTATGCGGGGACTCACTATCCAAGGGAGCCATGCTTTTTCGCCTCAGCATAATTTCGGATGGCTCGCAACATACGGGTGTGCGTGAAGCAGCGGCACAGCACGCCGCCGAGTGCGACCCGGATCTCCTCGTCCGTGGCCGCGGGGTTGACGTCCAGCACAGCCTTGGCTGTCAGGATCACACCGCTGAGGCAGAACCCGCACTGCGCCGCTCCGGCATCGATGAACGCCCGCTGCAGGGGATGTAGGTTCTCCGGTGTGCCCAGGCCTTCAAGGGTCGTGATTTCGCCCACGCCGGCGGCGGCGACCGGCAGGACGCAGGACCGCACCACCTGCCCGCTGAGAATCACGGTGCAGGCTCCGCATTGCGCCATTCCGCAGCCGAATCGCGGCCCCCGCAATCCAATCTCATCGTTGAGAACGAAGAGCAAGGGCGTGTCCGGATCCACGCGGACGGTGTGCTGCTGTCCGTTCACGCTGAGAGTCAACTGTTCCACCGGCCGGGTCCACCTCTTCTGTTTCGCTCGATCCGACCCGG
>CAXUIM010000391.1:0-3319 GCA_964250885.1 uncultured Acidobacteriaceae bacterium
AATATAATGATATGTCAATGCCTTGGCAGCAGAGAAGGAGACCGGGAACTGTGTTGGGCAAGGTCTGCGATCGAAGAACTGCGATCTGGTATCGACTCTCAAGAGATGCGTTCCGCGGGAACGGTGTGGAGGCCGCAGGCATACCAAACCGCGAGTTGAACAGGCCCTTCCGCTAGTCCTGCGTCTGGCGTTATGCCCGTGAGATCGAAACAAATCTTATGTAAGATCACGAATCCTGGGGACCGAAGAAGAGTGCCTTTCCGCTTCTTCAGTGTTATAAATCCGGGCAATAATACCGGTCCGCCAATCTCGGGCCGAGCATTTGAATTTCATTGAAGCCTGCTAGTCGCCGATCGTCATCTACAGTACTGAGCCCGGCTTGATCGAAGACGTTGCCTTCCGCGATTTGAAGCTGACCATGGAGTCAAGTCCGCTACGGGCAATCCTCGGAGGCAATCTGGATTTGCAGCCGACCACCCCAATTGCTCTCGGTCTGGTGCGTCATGATTTGTCTGCCGTGCAAATCCACGGCGTGCGAGCCTTGGCGTTTACCGGTTTGCAGGTCCATTGGCACGGAACGTTTCCGGAGTTTTATCGCAATGCGGCGCGCTGAAGACTTCGACGGTCTGACGATAGACGGGTTCGAAGGCGAGGGATCGGCTTCCGGCTTTGCCGCGCTTTCTTTCGTGCACGGCAAGAACCTCTATGTGCGCGACGCCCACACGCTCCGCCGGCGTGCTCATGGACCGCAAGGGAATGCGAGTAGGAACCGCAGGAGCAGGATTGAAGACAATTGCCAGGCCATAGGTCGCTCCAGCCAGTGTTGCGAAGCCGAAATGGCTGCAACCGCGCATCCATAGTGCCTTCTACTAGGAATCGATGTTGAGCCTGAAGGCGCTTCTTGCAGATGATCCCGGCACGTAAAGAACAAATCAGATGGAGCGTCGAATGGAATTCTTCAAGATCGCGCGCTATGTAGCCATCCTGCTACTCGGGCTCCCAATTATGTCAACATACGCGAAGGGTGAAACCGCGTGGACCTGGCAAGCGCATGGGTTCGCGCTGCGTTGGAACTTGCGCGCCGATGCGGCGGAATTGGTACGGGTAGAGACTGGAGAGCGTGTCTTTTCTGGACCGCTGTTGCCCGGCTTCTGGTTGCGATTGTCCAATGGAGATCGACGGTTCGTCAAGGCTGACTTCGATCCAACGTCAAGCCTGCCCGGAACGAATGGCGGAACGATCAGATTGCTTTTGCAGGGAATCGGCCATGGCTCGTTGCGATTTACAGCTGAGTCGTGGGGCATCCGATTTGAAGAACTTCGAGTGACTTGGGTTGGTGTCCCGCCGGCCGTCATCGGCCTCTATTTCGGGTCAGCCGCGCTCACAGATGAGGAGCGAACGGTCGTGCCCTCGCTCGAACTGCCGTTCTGGCCTCGATGGAATGCAGAAGGCTACTGTGTGCCGAGTGGAAAAGGCGCACCGGTGCAGAGTTTCTTCCGCAACTGGGATCTGGGCCAAGCAACGTTCCCCCTGGGAAACTTCGGGCCCTCCCTTGGTACGCCCTATGCCGCGGCCTTTCCACGACCTGTTTTAAGCGCCGCATTGGGCGGCCAGCACGGCTGGGTCGCAGTCGGACCTGGATCGATTCCAGACGCTGCCTTGACCTTTGAAGTTCGCGCGACAACCGGCGATCTCCACTATCTGTACCGCGAAGACTTGTGGGGCGGGCCCACAAGTCGGACAAGAGTGTGGAAGGAGCCATTAAGGCTGGCATGGGCTGCGACGGCCTGGGATGCTTTCAACGGGCTCTTCGGTTCGTTTGGGCGGAGCAAGCCTGAAGCGCCCATCCACCAGCAGGCGAATTGGAACACCTGGGGAAACTTCAAGGATAAGAACTATGATCTGCGGTTAGAGGCAGACCAGGCTGCGGCTTTTGGCGCTCAGACACTGACCCTTGACGATGGATGGGAGACGTCGACCGGCAGCGGAATTGTTGACAAAAAGCGATTTCCAAATTTTGCAACCGATCTTAAATATATTCGCGGCAAGGGATTGTCGCTCGGCTTCTGGATGACGGTTGGATGGGTAACGGATCCGGACGCATTCGGTTTGACAGCGGATGACCTGCTCGTCGGGGTGGAAAAAAAACCAAGGCGGGCTTCATGGAATATGGCGGTCAGTTCTCTGCAGGGCGCACATTATTGTCTCGATCCGAGTTCCCCACGCACGCGGGAGTTCCTGCGCCAGAGAACGCAGCGCATCATGCTTGAATTCAACCCGCAGCTTTTGAAATTGGATTTTGGTTATGGCCTGCCTGATCCGGATGTTTCGGCGCCGCGTAATCCCGAGTTTCGAGGAGAGAAGCTCCCTTTCGAATTGATGAAGATCATTGTCGACGCCGCACGCGAGGTCAAGCCAGACGTCACGATTCAGTATTACGGGATCCATCCGTTGATGCGGCCAGTGACCGACGTCGTGGCGCTCGACGATCTTGGTGATGCCGGTGGGTACGAGGCAGAAGCTCATG
Organism: uncultured Acidobacteriaceae bacterium; assembly: GCA_964250885.1. Lineage (GTDB taxonomy): Bacteria > Acidobacteriota > Terriglobia > Terriglobales > Acidobacteriaceae > Granulicella. The sequence continues at coordinate 2,528 of CAXUIM010000391.1, forward strand.
GCCAGTGGTCGATATGGTCGGCACTGGCGGCTGGTCAAGGTTACGCGATTATGGCGTCAAGCGGCTATGACTGGAAAGCGGATACAGATGTGCTGCTCGACACCGCGATCATCGGCGCTCCCGGTTCCGTTTTGCCGTTGCCGCACTCCGGAGAACCGCCGCTGCCCGAGGACTGGGTCGCTCATCGTCAGGCGCTCGCGCGATGGTATCGCCGCAGCATTGGATGGAAGCCACTTTGGCTCAACTCGGAGCCGGGTACGATTGGGCACGAGCCGGCGATGCGTTGCTTCGGCCGGATCGAACGCATCGCAGGAAGCGATCAGCTGACGGCGGTTGCTCTGCGTGAGCAGAAACCGGACGGCGACCAAGCTTCGGCGCTTCGTGGAATGCGTTGGCAAGGCCGCTGGGCGCTCATCTCCCAGGACGAGCGCAGCATCTTCACCTCAAGAAAGCTAGCGTGCATTCCGTTTGATGATGGATTTCTTGAGATCCCTCTTGAGTCGCGGCCGGACCGGGTTGTTGCCGTGCACTCCGGCAGTGAAGAGACAATCAGCGGTTGGACTTTCGAAGCTGGAAAGCTGCATATCACCGCTTCCGCAGATCACTCAGGACTACTGGGGTATCTCGTAATTCGAGAAGAATGAACGGCGCATAGCGGACTGCAATGGTTCTCAATTAGCGTCACCACAGCGTCACCGGATTTCAGGGTAATTCCGCTAAAGCCTCGTGACTTTATGATTCTATTGGCGTCCCCGACGGGATTCGAACCCGTGTTACCGCCGTGAAAGGGCG
>CAXUIM010000392.1:0-1174 GCA_964250885.1 uncultured Acidobacteriaceae bacterium
CGACCCGCCGATGCGGTGAGGATGCGCTCGTAGTACGCCTCGTAGAGCGGGATAATCCGCGAGGCGCAGAAGTGGTTCTGGGCGGTGGCGCGAGCGGCGGTCGACATCGCCTCCAGGCGCTCCGGCTGCTGCAACAATGCAATCGCTCCCGCGGCCATCGCCTCCACGTCGCCGACCTGGTAGAGCAGACCGTTGACTCCGTCCTGGATGAGCTCGGGAACACCGCCGACGCGTGTGGCAATCGCGGGAACGCGGCAGGCCATGGCTTCGAGCGCGGCCAGGCCGAAGCTTTCCATCTGGCTGGGCATGAGCATCAGATCGGCCAGTGACAGCAGTTCGTTGACGTTCTCCTGCTTGCCGACGAAATCCACGCGGTCGGCGATGCCGAGACGCGCCGCGAGAAATTCAGCGCCGGAGCGGTCAGGGCCGTCGCCAATCAGCAGAAGACGGGCCGGCAATGCCTGGCTCACGCGCGCGAAGACCTCAACGACATCGAGGACGCGCTTGACCGGCCGGAAGTTGGAGAGGTGCACGAGCAGGCGCTCGCCGGGGCGGGCAAAGCGTGGGCGCCTGGCGGCGACGATCTCCGGATGGCGATCGTAGAAGTCGCAGTTGACGAAGTTGCGAATGACTTCGATCTCGCCGCTGATGCCGAAGGCCATGCGGGTTTGCTCGCGCAGATGTTCCGAGATCGCGGTCACACCGTCGGACTCCTCGATGCCGAAGCGGGTGATGGGCAGGTAGGAGCGATCCAGGCCCACCAGCGTGATATCGGTGCCGTGCAGGGTGGTGATGAAGGGCAGGTATCGGCCGCGGGCGTTCAGGCTGCCTGCGCGGATCATCTGTCGCGCCAGCAGCGCGCTCACGCTATGTGGGATGGCGTAATGCACGTGCAGCAGATCGAGTGCGTAGAACTCGGCCACCTCAGCCATGCGCGTGGCCAGGGCCAGATCATAGGGCGGGTACTCAAACAGCGGATAGTTCGAGACCGGCACCTCGTGGTAGCGGATATTGTTCTCACGCCCGGTCAAGCGGAAGGGCTGCGAGTAAGTGATGAAGTGAATCTCATGGCCGCGCGCGGCGAGCTCGATGCCCAGTTCGGTCGCGACGACGCCGGAGCCTCCGTACGTCGGGTAGCAGGTGATGCCAATCTTCATGGAACAACCGTTCCGGC
>CAXUIM010000392.1:1274-3286 GCA_964250885.1 uncultured Acidobacteriaceae bacterium
CGCCTGCTTATACCTGCCTGCGCGCCTGCTTATAGTGGATGAGCTCGATCGGCGGGCGATGCATCCGGGTCGATGAATCTTCGGCAAAGGCGGCCAGAAGCGCTTCCCGCTCGATCTCGCGGGTCTGGCGCAGGCGAGTGGTCACGGTGTCCAGGTCGCGGTCGTTATACCCGGGATGGCACACCATCTCCCACACTCCCTCCGGCATCGCGTTGAGGAGAGACTGCAGCGACGCCGCGTTGAGCTGGCCGGTGGCGGAGACGCCGAGGGTGCCATCGGTAGTCTGGACGGCCCCGCTGCGAATCTGCGGCAGCGCCATGAAGCGGGGCCGCAGATAGTGGATCAGCCGGACCTGCAGGCCGCGCACGATGGTGTCCGGGCTCAGCTCGCGGCTCCATGCAGGCTCAAAGGGATTGCGAATCGCGGGCACCCCGCAGCGCTCGGCGGCCTCCAGCAGAGGGCGCGCGATGCGAGGAAAGATGTGCGTGTGTTTGTGCGTGTCGATGTGAGAGACATCGATGCCGGCGTGCTGCAGGGATTCGATCTGGGCCTGCGCCTCGCGGGCGATATCGAGCGGATCGATGCGTCCGCTCAGGACGGCGAGGATAAAGCGGTGCAGCGACGGGCGGAAGCTGCGGCCGTCAGGCCCGAGCAGCGTGGGGATGGCGCCCGGAGGTGAGACCGGTACACCGTCGGTGAGGACGATATGACAGCCGACCTTGAGCTCGGGGTGCGCGCGGGTCAGCGTCACAGCGTCCTCGAAGGCGGGCCCCCTGGCCATGAGTGTGGCTTCGGTGAGAGCGCCGGCTGCATGCAGCTCCACGATCGCGCGGTTGACGCCGCGGGTGAGACCGAAGTCGTCGGCATTGAGTATCAGGCGGACGGGCATGCAAGCTCCAGCCTACTAAAGCGCTTCAGTTAGAGCGTTGTCGCTTTCTACCGCTGTGAGATCTTCGCTGGCCGGGAGCTTCGCTCTCCAAACCGAGCCTTCGAGCGGACGCTATACTGCTGCATCATGGGCGGCTTTGCGCGCCTCTCCGCGTTGCAGGGCGAATGCCGAGGGCCAGGAAAAGAAAGCGCTGGCAGTCGGCGCTGGGGTTGGGCGAGCTATGGACTCATCCTGTGGCTGTTGACCTCTTCTGCGAAGGTGAGCCCCGGGCAGATTGCGGCCGATTCTCCGCGCGCAGGCTCGTATCGCTTGAGCGTGTCTGTAGATGAGGTCAGCCTGATATTTCATGCAGCCGATGCTCACGGTTTGCCGGTAAACAATCTGGAACCGGGTGAGGTCGACGTGTTCGATAACGAGCAGGGGCCGGTCCGTGTGATTGCGCTGCAGCAGCTGCAGAACCTCTCCATTCGCGCCGGATTTCGCCGCCACACCAGCGTTGCGGTCGCGGCGCACGTGGCCGAGAGCGGGGCGCTCGCAGTGCAAGCGGCGCAAAAGCTGGGGGCCCAGCCGGCCGACTCCGGCTTCGCCGTGGCATTCGGCTCGTGGAGACAAGTCGTGCAGCCCTGGACCAACAGCAGCAAGGCTCTTGTGCAAGCGATCAGCCGAATCGGCCCCAGTGCGTCCAGTGTGTTCGGGGGCACAAGCCTCTTCGATGCGTTAGTGAGCACGTGCGCGTATGAGTTTGGGAAGCTTGGACAAGAGACCGGGCAACAAGAGACCGGGCGCAATTTGATCCTGCTGTTCTCGGACGGCGAAGACACTGCGAGTCACACTACCTTGCGGCAAGCCGTCAGTATGTGTCAGCACTCTCATACCGCTATTTATGCGTTTGGACCGAAGCCAAATCCGGGTGCTTCGTCTTCGGGGCCATCAGCTCTGGCGGAGCTTACGGGGCAAACCGGCGGCCGTCTCTTCCACGATGACGCGCCTGAGGCTGAAATCCGCACCGACATCAAGACGATCGAGAGCGACCTCCGGGATGAGTATCGGCTCATCTACCGGCCGAAAAACTTGAAGCACGATGGCTCGTTCCACAAGATCGTCCTGGTGGGCCCGCGGCGGG
>CAXUIM010000393.1:0-1758 GCA_964250885.1 uncultured Acidobacteriaceae bacterium
TTGCGGCTCGCAGCGGAGGGCGGCGCAACACCGGAGCGGGCAACGTGCGCCCAGCGATCTGTGTCTTATTCCGCAGAGGTGCCATATGGCAAGCGGATTGGATTCGACCAAGACAGGGGCACGGCCTTCGCACGAGGCTGTCGAGATGACCGGTGGAGAGGCGACGGAGGCGGGCGAGACCCCGTTGCAACATGTGGATCATGAGGCGATGCAAAGCGCCAAGCGGGCACAGAATCGCATCCATGACGAAGAGCAGAAGAACCCCGAAGACACGATGTTCACGAAATAGCCGGTTCCCAGCAATCAAACAGAAAACCCCGCATCCAGCGGGGTTTCTGTTTGGTGTCTATGATCGGATTGCTCATCGGCATGCCGAGAAAATAGCTCTATTTGAACGCTTCCGCGCCCGCCTCGGCAATCGCCTGGTCCTGGTCGCCCGTACCGCCGCTTACGCCAACAGCGCCGATCACCGTGCCATCCTCCTTGATCGGCACGCCTCCCGCAAAGATCATCACCTTGCCATCGTTCGAAACATGGATTCCGAAGAACTGATCTCCGGACTGCGAGAGCTTGCCAAGCTTCTTGGTTTCGATGTCGAAGGCGCGTGACGTCCAGGCTTTTTTTATCGAGATATCTATGCTGCCCATCCAGGCATTTGCCATGCGTTCAAACGCGAGCAGGTGTCCGCCGGCGCAAACAACGGCAATGTTGGAAGGGGATTTGATAGCTTCGGCCTTTTTGGTCGCAGCGGCGATGATGCGACGTGCGTCTTCCAGGGTAAGGGTGCTTGTGGTGGTACTCATGAGGATGCATCTCCTACGCCAAAATTGGCGTGCCTCAGGTTGGATGCCAGCTTCGATCCACCGCTTTAGAGCGACGACCCTATTGGTGTGCGGCAGACACCGTCGTGCAGAGCCGTTTCCTCGTTGGGAAACGGCGTCGATGCCGTTATCCCGCCATATAGCTATATAGGTAAATCCTTAATAGGTAAATCCTTAGCGCCGGAAGAAGTCCTTTACCTGCTGCACGAAGACATCCCGGCCCATGTCGCTGATGGCCTCGGTCAAGGGCAGCTGCTTGGGGCAGGCCTGCACGCAGTTCTGCGCAAAGCCGCATTCCTGCACGCCCCCATCGCCGGCCAGGGCGCGCAGGCGCTCCGGCTTAAGCACAGAACCGGCGGGATCCATGTTGAAGAGCTTGGCCTGCGCGATGGTGGCCGCGCCTACGAACCCTGTGGCGTCGTTGAACTGGGGGCAAACCTCCATGCAGATGGTGCAGGAGATGCAGTTCGACAAGGGATACCGCTGTTCCTGGATCTGAGGCTGCTGCCGGGGCGCCGCGCCCAGGTCGTAGGTTCCATCGATCGGTACCCAGGCCTTGACCGCCTTCAGGTTTTCGAACAGGACCGAGCGATCCACCGCAAGATCGCGCACCACCGGAAACTTGGACAGCGGCGCCAGTGTGATCGCTTTGTCCGTATGCTCGCCCAGCAGCTTGTCCACCAGAGCCGAGCAGGCCATCATGGCCTTGCCGTTGATGAGCATCGCGCAGGAGCCGCAAATCTCTTCGAGACAGTTGGCGTCGTAGGTGATGGGGGTGGTGGGTTTTCCCGCGACGTCCACCGGGTTCAAGGCGATCTCGCCCAGCAGCGACGTAATGTTCATGTTGGGCCGGTACGGAATCTCGAACTTTTCCGTCACCGGCTTCGCGAAGGGCGATGCCTGACGCTTGATCTCAACCTTTATCGTCCTGCCGCTC
>CAXUIM010000393.1:1858-3256 GCA_964250885.1 uncultured Acidobacteriaceae bacterium
CGGCTGGAGCGCTCTTTCTCCTGCGTGGCGATTGCGATGCCCTCTTCTTTGCTCGCCGGCGGTCGTCCCATCAGTTCCTGGGTCCGTTTCCGGGTCTTGAGTCTAATGTTGTAAACAACCATAAAGGTGATGACGCTGACGAAGATCACAGCGGCAAGGATGTAAACGGTCATGGTGAGTTTGGGATCGCCGGACATAATGCTAACTAGGATTCCAAAACTACCGGCTGGGGAGACTTCGCTTCAGAATTCTGCGGGCGTTCGCCTCGGTTGATCGAAACTCAGGCAGTGGCGGTGTAACTTCTCGGCCGCGGCTTGATGTACTGGATGTCGACCTCCTCGAAGCTGAGTTGAGGCGCGCCATCCACAAAGCTGGCTTTGGTGGTTTTGAGGAATTTTTCGTCGTTTCGTTCGGGAAAGTCGGGCTTGTAGTGAGCGCCGCGGCTCTCATCGCGTACCGCCGCGCCCTGAACCACCACCCGCGACAGGTGCAGCATATTTATCAGTTGGCGTGCAAAAGCAAAACTTGTGTTGGCCCACTGGCTTTTGTCAGAGAGATTGATGTTGCGGGAGCGGCCGAGCAGCTCCAGGATTTTGGCGTCGGCTTCGGCCAGACCGGCGTTGTAGCGGATGATAGTAGCGTGCCGCGTCATGGTTTCGCCCAGCTCCCGCCATATGCGGAAGGGATTCTCGCTGCCGCTGTTGTTCAGCAGCGCCTGATTGAGCTGCGTCTGGCGGGCGAACTCCGCTGCGTGGCCGCCGTCGCCCACCTGGGCTGGCAACGCTTTGGCATACTTCATCGCGTTGGGGCCGGCCACGAAGCCACCATAGATGCAGCTGAGCAGCGAATTGGCCCCCAGCCGGTTGGCTCCATGGATCGAGTAGTCCGCCTCGCCCGCCGCGAACACGCCGGGAAGATTGGTTTGCTGATCAAAGTCCACCCAAAGGCCCCCCATGGTGTAGTGCATGCCGGGAAAGATCTTCATCGGAACTTCGCGGGGATCGTCTCCGACAAATTTCTCGTAAATCTCCAGGATGCCCTCAAGCTTCCGGTTGAGGGTCTCGCGGTCGATATGCGTCAGGTCGAGGTACACCATCGGCTGGCCGTCGATGCCCATCCCGTGTTCGTAGACCACCTTGTGGATGGCGCGCGTGGCTACATCGCGGGGGACCAGATTTCCGTACTTGGGGTACCACTCCTCGAGAAAGTACCAGCGGTCCTGCTCCGGAATCGACCGCGCTTCGCGCTTGTCCAGCTTGTCGCGGGGTACCCAGACGCGCCCGCCCTCGCCGCGAGCGGACTCGGACATGAGCCGCAGCTTGTCCTCGCCGGGAATTGCCGTGGGATGCACCTGGATGAACTCGCCGTTGGCGTAGAACGCCCCCTGCTGGTACAGCG
>CAXUIM010000394.1:0-3247 GCA_964250885.1 uncultured Acidobacteriaceae bacterium
AACCAAAAACAAAACGCTCTACACCAACACCGAAACCCCCCCAACCCCCATGGGCCTCCCCCACCCCGTACGGCCGTGGCGCTTTGCCGAATCAGAAGCCCGGAAGTCCAAAAGCCCGAGCGACAGCGCCCCCTGGCGACAGGGTTCTGTGTGTCTGCCTCGTCCCCATCCGGGCTTTCCGTACCGAGCGCGATCCTGCCAGCGCACACACGCGGCGCCCGGCGAGAGGCCTGCACATGCGCTGCATAGCTTGAGGCGCGTCTTTCTAGTTTGAGGCGCGTCATAGTTTCAGGCGCGTCGCCAGCAGCTCGCGGCCGATGGCATCCAGCACGCCGTTGAGAAAGTGGATGCTCTCCGGCGCCGCATACCGGCGGGCAATCTCGAGAGTCTCATTGATGATGACCGCCGCCGGCGTCTTTGGGTAGCCAAGCATCTCGGCCACCGCGGTCCGCAACAGGTTGCGGTCCACGGCTGGCATGCGCTCCAGACGCCAGTTCTGCGCATGCTTCTGAATCAGCGCGTCCACCTCTTCTTCGCGCAGGGTGGCGAGGCGGTGCAGGTCATCGGCAAAGCCGCGGGTCTCGCCATCTATATCTTCGCGCGAGTCCCAGAAGAGGCGCTCCACCTCCGCGGGCTTTTGCTTCCCCAGATCGCCCTGGAAAAGCATCTGCATGGCCAGCTCACGAGACTTCCGGCGGGTGCCCATCAGGAAGACAGCCCGGCGAACTCGTTGCTCTCGCGACCGCTTGGGGAGGAGTCAGCGCCGGGCTCCTGGGCCTTGACCTTAGTCTGGATGGAAGCCATCTCGATAGCGGCGATGGCGGCTTCAAAGCCCTTGTTGCCGGCTTTGAGACCGGCGCGATCCAGAGCCTGCTCCAGGGTTTCGCAGGTCAGGACGCCGAAGGCATGGGGGATGCCGGTCTCCTGTTGCGACTGGCCGATGCCACGCGCGACTTCGGTGTAAATGGCCTCGTAATGCGCCGTCTCGCCGCGCAGCAGAACACCCAATGTGATCACGGCTGCGAAGCGTCTGGATTCAGCCAGCGTGCGCGCCGCGGAAGGTATCTCCCAGGCTCCCGGCACACGGACAATCTCGATATCGGCACGGGCGCAACCGGAGCGTTGCAGCGCATCGAGAGCCCCCTGCAGCAGACGATCGGTGATCACCGCGTTCCAGCGCGCCACGACAATGGCGAAACGCCGGCCCGCGGCCGAGAGATCGCCTTCGATGGCGATTGGCCGGCCGTGCAGGGGGTTTTCCGCCTCCCAAAAGCCGATCTGCAGGCTTCCTGTGAGCGCCACGGTGAAGAGGCGCGAGTTCCAGTGGGTCAGCACGGAATCGGTAAGCGCCGGCCGCGAGCTATGCCCGGCAAGCTTCTCATCGCGGGCGGTCTGGGTGGCGAAGGGCTGCGTCGCAAGCCAGGACTTCACCGCCGCATGCACCGCGTCGAGCTGTGTGACCTCGATGAGAACCGAGGGCACGGCGGGTGGGCGGCCGGCGACGAGTTCCAGATTGCCGACCGGGGCCAGAAACGCCGCTCCGCGGCCCGTCGCATCCGTCCAGCCTTTTCCTGCCTCGAAGCCGAGCGCCTCAAACAGTTTTCCGAGCTGCGCGAAGGCTTCGCCGGAGACCGCAACCACGGTTGTAAGTCCCTTAATCATAGAGCTCGATTGTATCGCCAGCAGTGCCCCGCCACGCGCGGGGGCACAGGCGGCGGGGTCCAGCGCAGCCAGCAGCTATCACGCCAGGAGTCGCGCGCAGCCGCGGTTTTCACCGAGGGAGCCAGCTCCTCCCGCCGTAAGCCGCCCGCGTTCCCTTGGAGGTCTGGTTCTGACAATGGTCAGTGGAGTATTGGTTCAGCGGATTGAAGGCTACCGCAGGCTGCCCTCGTTCATGTCGTAGACCACAATGCCGAGATCGTTCAGGCGCGAGATGGTCACCTCCATATTGCGGCGCACGCCCGGTTCGGCGCTGGGCGGCGTCTTGAGTGCCTCTGCGACTACCACGACGCGGCCGTAGGGCCAGGAGCTCTGGGGGATGGCGCTCATCGCTTCGCCCAGGCTGTCCAGGTCGATGTTGAGCTCCCGGCGGCGAGCGCCGACCGGCCGCAACATGCCGCCGGCGCCGATTGGGCTGGGATTCGAGTCGGCCATGGTCACATGCAGCTCCAGCATGCCGGACTGCACCGTGAGGTAGGGATTCTGCCAGCTGTCGAAGCTGTGGATGGCCATGTAGCGGCTCTTGGCGGGCGGCGGAATCAGGTCCAGCTGCTCGCGCTGGGTTTCGAGTTCAGCACGGGCCTGCTCAGCGGACGCGCCGACGCCGCGCATATGGCAGCCGGTCAACAGCAGAATAAGAGAAAGGGCGAGGAAGGGCGTCCGAGTCTTCACCCCAACAGGATAGCAAGCCTCTGTCGCGGCGGTCTCCAGAGGTCGAGGGCGAGGATGTTCCCGCGGGATCTGCCGGGTCTACCTGTTCCGGCAGTATGCGATCCTGAATTGGAAACTGAGCTCGCCCAGGATCAGGTCGCTTTCCGCGAGGTCCGGCGCACAGGAGGGCTTAGTTCGGTATCGTCGCAGCATGCAACGGGGCCCATGGACGTTGGACGCCGAAGGTGAGGGTCCCGGGGTCCGGTTGAGAATCCTGAAACGGCTTCGACAGACCCTCCTTTTACCCGTCGTTGCGTGTGCCATGAGCGGCTTTGCCGCCCCAGCCTGTTCACGCGCGAGCGTCCTGCCTCCTACGCCAGCCCAGACCCAATCCCAAAAAGCTCCGACGGACCCTTCGAGGACGCAATGGTGGGCGTTGCCGGGGTCGGGATCGGTGATCTGATGCAGGAGTTTCTGTTCTTCATGCTCTCGCTGCCTATGCCGCCACCGGAGAGGGCGACGTAAAGCGTCTCCACGGCATCGAGCCGCCGGAGTTCCGCCCGCGCGTCGGAGACTACCGGCTCCGCTTCACGACTACGGCGACACGCTCTACGTCACCGCCGTCCGCCATCGCCGCGAAGCCTACCGCTGACCTCGAAAATCCATCGGACAGCACCGAACCCCGTCGATCTCTGTTCGGTTTCCAGGTTGGTCGCGGCCTCTGCTAAGCCGACGGGCTTAGGGATGGTGATTACCCTTCACCGCGCCGCCGCTGGCCCTGCCGTCGCAGCCCTCATGTTCCTCGAACATGAGAAGAAGACATGCTCCTCATGGAAACCACCCGCAGCCGAGGCGTCGGTCAGGGCCGCGCGTCCTT
>CAXUIM010000395.1:0-3221 GCA_964250885.1 uncultured Acidobacteriaceae bacterium
TCAACACCGCGGCCTAGGAGTGTGTCGGGAATAAGCTTTTGGAAAACCGTAAACCCTTTGGTTTCAATAACATACCAGACCATGTAGATTTTGCAAGTCGTTCATTCTAAACACCAAAAATTCTATCCCCGACAGACTCCTAGACTATTCCTCCCGCAGGTAAAGCGGGGGAAAAGCGGCGAAGGGCCAGCGTCCGGTCTGACCCTTCGGCCTCGCGGTTCGATTGTCCCTACTTCTTGGGCGGGGCGATCGTATCCTTGGCCACCTTGGCCACGCGGAACTTGACCACGGTCTTGGCCTTGATCTTGATGGCCTCGCCCGTCTGCGGATTGCGGCCCACACGCGCCTTACGCTCCGCCTTGACCAGCTTGCCTACACCGGGAATCGTGAACTCGCCATTCTTCTTGGTTTCCTTCACGGCTGTTTCGGCCAGCATCTCAAGAAAGCCTGAGGTCTGCTTGTTGGTGAGTTCCAGCTTTTCGGCCATCGTGCGGACAAGCTGTGTCTTGGTCATACCCTTTGCCATATTGTCTACTCCTTCATTTGTTGATCAGTTGAGCATGGGCCTTGGCCCATCCACCGCAACCTGCACTGCGGCGCTTTGCTTGCAGCCGTCCTGCCGAGCTGGCTATTGTGCAAAACGCCAGTGTTTATGCGGGTGCGGAGAACCGCGCCGATGTTCACCTTCAACCCTCTCCGACTCTTTGTCAACCGTAAATCGTTGGTTTCCACAGATATTCGCGGGTTTTCTTCAGTAATGTTCCCTTTATGACCCATTTTTAGAGGTTTTGAGCGGTTTTCGAGGAAACAGCTGACTCAGAAGGGTCTGGCGAAGATCTCCCGGGCAGCGGGCTCCGCTCTGCGACGCGCCTGCAGAATGGCGCCATTGAGCACCTCGACCAGAGGCGTTGCCTGGCGAAATCGCCGCACGGTCTGCACGGAGAGAGAGGGCCCCAGCGCGGTCTCGGCGGGAAGGCGAAGGTGCACTCCCCAGTTGCGCGCCCGCAGCAGCTCGTCTGCCGGATGGTCCGGCGCGAAGCCTCGGGGCATGCGAGTCAGCGCCTCTGGCTCAATGGGCTCGAACGCAGCTGGGTCCGTAGACTTTCCTCGCGGCTTGAGCACCCGCTGCAGGTCGGCGCGATAGCTTTGGTGGTGGTCAGCCATCCACTGCCGGATGGCCAGCAGCTGCTCGCGTTCCGGCATGAACACACCGACCGCGATCAGCACCTCCTGCGGACTGACTTGCAGGTAGAAGCCGCCGCCGGAGGTCTTTTCCATCCCGCGCCGCGCCCACCACGCCGCGATGTGCTTTTTGTAGGGCAGCTTGTCCTTGCTGAACCGTGTATCGCGATAGATGCGCATCATGATTTTGTTGGCCGGGCGCACATGCTCCGGCGCGAACTCTTCCATGCTTGCATTGATCTCGTCCACAAGGGCCAGCATGGGCGCGCGCAAGGCGCGCTCATAGATTTCGCGCCGAGGCTCAAACCAATCGCGATCGTTGTGCCGCGCCAGCCCGCGCAGGAATTTCAGCGTCTCCGCTGTGAAGTGTGTGGCCATCAACTGAATGATAGACAGCCGCGGCTGTGGAGAAGGGTAGCTTCAGGCCCGCGAGTTTGGCGACGTGAAAAATGGATTTGCGGTTCTGCCCTGCAACAAAGCGAGGTCGCTGCGATCCCGGGCCCGCTGCCAGTCCAGACGGCTCCTCTGGGCCCCCAGCGCGAGTACACTGAACCTCGTATGTTGACCGAGTCAGGCACTCCCGCCGCATCCGCTCCCGTGCTCACCACCATAGCCGCCATCGGCCAGTATGTCGGCCAGACTGTGACCCTGCGCGGCTGGCTATACAACCTGCGGGCTTCCGGCAAGTTGTTGTTTCCGATCTTTCGCGACGGCTCCGGAACCATCCAGGGAATCGTGCCCAAAGCGGCCGTGTCCGAAGAGGTGTTCGAGACGCTGAAGTCGCTCACACTGGAGTCGTCCCTGACGGTCACGGGCCAGGTCCGCGCCGATGCGCGCGCTCCCTCCGGCTTCGAGCTCGATGTACAGGACATCAACGTGACGCAACGCATCTCCGAGGAGACGCCCTACCCCATCTCGCTCAAGGAGCACGGCGTTGACTTCCTGATGGAGCATCGCCATCTCTGGCTGCGCACGCCCCGGCAATCGGCGATCCTGCGCGTCCGCGCCACCATCATGCGCGCCGCCGCCGAGTACTTCGACAGCAATGGCTATGTCCGCACCGATCCGCCCATTCTGACGCCCAACGCCTGCGAGGGGACCTCCGAGCTGTTTGAGATGGACTACTTCGGCGACGACAAGGCGTACCTGACCCAATCCGGCCAGCTCTACGTCGAAGCGACGGCGCTGGCGCTGGGCAAGGTCTACAGCTTCGGTCCTACCTTCCGGGCTGAGAAGTCCAAGACCCGCCGCCACCTGACCGAGTTCTGGATGATCGAGCCCGAGGCCTGCTACATGGACCTCGATGGTCTGATGCAGCTCGCCGAAGACTTCCTCGCCCACATCGTCACGCGCGTGCTGGAAACGCACCGGGCTGACCTGAAGCTTATGGGCCGCGATAGCGCCAGGCTGGAAGCGGTCATCGCCCGGGGTTCAGGTAACGGGGGCAGTGAAACCACTGGCGGCGCCTTCCCACGCCTCAGCTACGATGAAGCGCACGCCATGTTGGAGCAGGCCTACAAGGACGGCCGCATCGAGCATCCGCACACCTATGGCGACGACTTCGGCTCGCCCGACGAAACCTACATCAGCAACCAGTTCGATAAGCCTGTGATGGTGCATCGCTACCCTGCGGCGGTCAAGGCGTTTTACATGCAGCCGGACCCGACAGACCCCGGCAAGGCGCTCTGCGTCGATGTGCTGGCGCCGGAGGGCTACGGTGAGATCATTGGCGGCTCACAACGCGTGGACAGCTACGACCTGCTGAAGTCGCGCATCGAGCAGCACAACCTGCCGATGGCCGCGTTCCAGTGGTATCTCGATCTGCGCAAGTACGGCAGTGTTCCGCACTCCGGTTTCGGTATGGGTATTGAGCGCTGTGTCGCCTGGATCTGCGGCCTGGAACACGTCCGCGAGACCATCCCCTTCGCGCGCACGCTGAACCGTATCTATCCTTAGGTCCATGGATTCACGCCGGAAGATCCACGGATTCACGCCGGAAGATCCACGGATTCACGCCGGAAGATCCACGGATTCACGCC
>CAXUIM010000396.1:0-3205 GCA_964250885.1 uncultured Acidobacteriaceae bacterium
CGAATATTTAGCTTTCTCATAAGTCTCTCCCGTTTATGCGAGGCAAAAATACCCGCTACTTGTGGTTTCAATCACTTGCGCGGCCCGCTAGGTAACCGGGGCAGATTGCCGGGCGCTGAGGTTGCGCTGACGGTGGCGTTGTGATTCACGCTTCCTATGTCGCTGCCGGAACCCGGATCGCTGGAGGCTCTTTCCCTTGCCGAGTTGCGGGAGCTGGTTGGCGTCCTACTTGCGGAGGTCCGACGGCTTCAGTCTGACAACGCCATCCTGCAAGACAAGGTGGAAGCGCAGCAGGCAAGGATCACGATCTTGCAGACCGAGAACCAAGCGTTACGCGATGAGGTTGCGCGGCTCAAGGGTTTGCCCGCGCGACCAACCATACGTCCGTCTGGGATGGAGAGGGCGACCGAACCTGCGTTGGGCGCCAAGGGGAAGAAACGTTCGAAGCCGCGACGGGGCGCCAAGCGTGACCGGGATGCAGTGACCAAGGAGATCGTGGTGAAGACCACGGTCCCGGCCGGGTCACGGTTCAAAGGGTTCGAAGACATCCTGGTGCGTGAGCTTCAGCTTTCGGCGGAGGTGATCCGCTATCGGCGGGAGCGCTGGTTGACACCCGCGGGCGAGACCGTGGTCGCCCCCTTGCCTGCCGGTATTGTTGGCGGGTTCGGTCCAGAACTGCGGCGCTTCCTGCTTGCCGCCCACATCCAGGGCCAGGTCACCACGGAACGGCTCACGGCCCTGCTGAACGGCATCGGGATCGAGATTTCAAAGCGCCAGGTCGTCCGGCTTCTGAGCAATCCACTCGACAGGTTTGTGGCCGAGGACCAGGCAGTGCTGCGGGCAGGATTATCCACGGCGCCATGGATCACGGTGGACGACACGGGCGCCCGGCATGCCCGCAAAGATGGCGTCACCACCCAAATCGGTCATGAGACATTCACGATCTTCCGAACGGGTACGTCGAAGTCGCGGGAAAACTTCCTCTCTCTGCTGCGGGCCGGTTACCCGGATTACGTCATCAACCCGGCAGCGCTCAGTTACATGCGCGACCGTGGTCTCGCCGGGATAGTCATCACGTTGCTGAAGGCTCACCCCAGCAGGATCTTCGCCCATGCTGCCGCTTGGACTGCGCATCTCGCCCGGCTGGGTATCGATCAGCTCACCGCCGCACCTGATCCGGTGCGCATCGCCAGCGAAGGGGCGCTGTGGGGCGCGACCCGCCACCATGGCCTGTTGAACGGAACGGTGATCGTCTCTGATGACGCCGGGCAGTTCCGTGTCGGCGAGCACGCCTTGTGCTGGGTCCATGCGGAACGGCTCGTCCACAAGCTGGTGCCGGTGACCGCCGCGCAACGGCGGGCGGTCGAGGTCACACGGACGCTCATCTGGTGGCTGTATGCTGACCTGAAGGCCTGGAAGCGCGATACTTGCCCGCGCCGAGCTGCTGCCTTGAAGGCGCGCTTCGATCGCATCTTCACGCGTCGGACCGGCTACGCCCTGCTGGACCGTCTCCTCGCGCGGCTCCATCGACGCAAATCCGAACTCCTCCGTGTGCTGCAACGTCCGGAGATCCCACTGCACACGAATGGTTCGGAGAACGACATCCGCGCCTGCGTGATCAAACGCAAAATCTCCGGCGGCACCATGAGTGACGCGGGGCGGACGGCCCGTGACGTCATGCTGGGTCTCATGAAGACCTGCGGCAAGCTCGGCGTCTCGTTCTTCCGCTATCTCGGCGACCGCCTCCAGATATCCGGCGCCATCAACGTCCCGCAGCTGCCAGACCTCGTGCGGCACGCGGCAACCGCCTGACTGCCCGGCAATCTGCCC
Organism: uncultured Acidobacteriaceae bacterium; assembly: GCA_964250885.1. Lineage (GTDB taxonomy): Bacteria > Acidobacteriota > Terriglobia > Terriglobales > Acidobacteriaceae > Granulicella. Next base: position 1,831 of record CAXUIM010000396.1, read on the forward strand.
CGGTTACTGAGCTGCCCCCGGTTTCCTTGGACAGCGATTTGTCCAACCGGAGGCAGTCATGATGAAGTGCAGCATGAGCAAGATCGAACCCCACGATGCGAATGATGGGCCTGTGGTCAGCGAGGGCGGGCGCAGCCCGTCCACGCTGTCCACAGGCCATGGTGGCGGGGCCCAGGGTGCATTGGCGCCGGGTCAGCGGTGGAGCGTGGGACGCAAGCGCGAGGTGGTGCTCCGCCTGCTGCGCGGTGAATCCGCCGAACTCCTCTCGCGCGAGCTCGGCGTGCCGCTCTACAAGCTGGAGCAGTGGCGGCAGAAGGCCGATGCGGCGCTCGACGGCGCTCTCAAGGAGCGCGAAGCGGATTCGGCATCCGGCGAACTGGCGGCCGCCATGCAACGGATCGGCGAGCTGAGCATGGAAAACGAACTTCTGCGTTCGCGCATCGAGCGCCCTGGCCCTTTGGCCCGCCGGAGGTCGCGGTGATGGCAACGACGATCTCTCCCGGTGCTGGTCGGCGCTACGGTGTCGCCCGTGTCTGCCGGGTCTGGGACCTGCCTCGCTCGTCCTTCTATGCGGCCCGCCAGCCGCAGGCGGACACCGCCGCGCCGGCGGCCCCGGCACGGCGGCGCGGTCCGAAGCCGGCGGTGTCGGATGAGGCGCTGCTGGCAGCGATCCGAGGGGACCTCGCCCGCTCGCCATGGACCGGCGAAGGCCATCGCAAGGTCTGGGCCCGCCTGCGGGTCATCGATGGCATCCGCGTGGCTCGCAAGCGGGTGCTCCGCGTGATGGGAGAGCACAGCCTGTTGTCGCCCCATCGCGCCCGCACGCGCAGGGACGAGCCGCACGACCGCACGATCATCACCACGGCGCCCAACGTGATGTGGGCCACCGACGCCACCCAGATCCCCACCGTGCAGGACGGCAAGGTCTGGCTGTTCGGCGTCATCGAACATTGGAATGCCGAACTCGTCGGATGGCATGTGGCCAAGCAGGGAACCCGGTTCGAGGCCGCCCAGGCCGTCGGCATGGCGGTCCGCCGCGAATTCGGCCACCTCAGCCCCGACGCCGCCCGTGGCCTGGCGCTGCGCCACGACCACGGCAGCAACTTCATGGCCGAGCACTTCCAGAAGCAAATCCGCTTTTGGGGTCTCGCGCCCAGCTACGCCTTCGTCGGCGAACCGCAGACCAACGGGGTCATCGAGCGTTTCTTCCGCACCTTCAAGGAACAAGTCGTGCACGGGCGTATCTACCAGACCACCGATGATGTGCGCGACGCGGTCCGCGTCTTCGTCGACCGCTACAACGCCGATTGGCTGATCGAGAAGAACGGCCACGCCAGTCCCAGTCACGCCCGAGCAACCTGGAACCACGCGGTGC
>CAXUIM010000397.1:0-3187 GCA_964250885.1 uncultured Acidobacteriaceae bacterium
TCAAACGCAGCGCAGCGGTCTGCCCTTCGATGGGGCCGCGATGAGAGCTTGCAGTCGCGGAACAGATGGACCTGTTGCTCGCGGATATGGCCTGGTCCAAGCTAATCCGGCGAACGGTGGAAATACCGAGCAAACTCCTCAACCGCCTGGACGCAAGAGCGCACGATGTTCGGAGAGTAGTTACGACGCTGAAGCTCATCGAACATCAACTGACGATGATGGGTCACACGGAAATCCTCCTTGTGACCCACGCGCTACGCCCAGCAGCTGCGAGCAAATCGGATTTCAAACCAGAGCAGGCTGCCAGCTTCGCCCTATAGCATGCCGTTGTTGTTCTTGCATTCCGCTTGCGGTGGAACCATCTCAGGGAAGCCCCAGTGCTCCACGATCTTCTCGTTCTCCATGCGGTACAGGTCAATGTAGACGCACGGTTCGCCCTCATGGGTCCCCTTGGCGGCGATAAAGACCAAGTCGCCCTGCCCCAGCAGGAACCCGATCTCATCGATGGTCCGATGTTGCATGAGGACCTCTACATCACGCAGGAACTCCGCCACACCGTCGCGGACGCCGGGTTCGTGCCGGACCATAAGATCCCCCGCGAAGTACTGCTCGCTCCGACTGTGGTCTCCGCGGATGTGAAAGGTCTCGTAGTAAGCGCGCAGCGATGACTTGTTCTTCTCCGTGTCCTCCAGGTGCTTCGCCTCGGCCGGTCCATCGATCTGGGTGTGCCCGCTCCGGTTGGGTGGAGCGTCCATGGCGGAGAAGGCCCAGTGCTCGACAACCAGGCCGTCCTCAAACCTGAAAATGTCGAAGAAAATGTTTCGACCGGATCGCTGCCCCTTCGCCTGTGTAACCACGTAGGGGCCATCCTGGAATGCCCGTACCACGCTCAGTCGCAGTTGGTCACCCGGGGACTGGCTGATGAATTGCGTCAGCCCTTCCACACCGTCGGCCGCGTATGGATTGTGTTGCACAAACCGCCTGGGGTCGATGTACTGCGTTGCAAGGTTTACATTTCCGGCGCTGATGCCGGCAAACACGGACAACACTTTTTCAACGTCACTCTTTGCCATGGTAACTCTCCGGTTGTAAGTACGTGCTCAAGGTCTCTTCAGGAAATCTGACACGGAGCAGGGACTCTGTCTCACTCTCTGTGCCTTCGGATACATCCAGGATCTCAGACTTGACCCACGCCACCGTCGGCCATCAGGTCCGCACCCGTCATGTAAGAGCTCTGGCCGGACGCCAGGAACACCGCCGCACTGGCAAGCTCCTCAGCCTGCCCCAGCCGGCCAATCGGGATCATGCTGAGGTACATTTTCACCAGAGAATCACGGTCTCCAAGCCCGGAAGACTGCGAGTCAAGCATGGGGGTGTCGGTCACTCCAGGGCTCAGTGTGTTCACACGAATCCCACGGTCCTTGAACTCCGCGGCCCACGTACGCGCGTAGGAACGCAGCGCCGCCTTGGTCGCCGCATACGCAGTATGCCCGGGGATACCCATCACGTGCATGGCCGAACCGACCAGGATGACGGACCCGCCGTTGGTCATCAGCGGCAACAGCTTCTGCACCGTGAATACAGGAGCTTTGGCATTCAGGTTGAACACCCTGTCGAAGTGTTCCGGCGTCAGCGTATCAACCGATCCCTGCTCCGTCACACCCGCGCTCGCCACGATGATGTCAACCACACCCTTCTCAGCCATCACTGTTGCGGCAACACGGTCCAGGTCCTCCATTTTCGTCACATCGCCCTGCACGGCGGTCACGTTGCTACCAATGAGGGAGACGGCTTTATCCAGTTCCGCTTGGCGACGCGCCGTGATGAAGACGTAGGCGCCTTCCTTCACAAACCGCTCGGCCGTCGCCAGCCCGATCCCGCTGTTGCCTCCCGTGATGACTGCTACTTTACCTGTCAGTGCGCCCATTTCATCTCCGTTCGCCATCTCCGTCCCAAACACATGAGGAACAGTCATTACAGATGTGTGAAGGGCGAATCGGATTCACCATTTCGCCCTCTAATCCAGGAGAGTGATCCGTAAGCAGACCAACACCGGCAAAGGCAAGACGGGGCGGCCCATCGGCTTCGACAAAGACGCGACCTTGGAGGCCGCGATGCTGCTCTTCTGGGCGCGCGGCTACGAAGGCGCCTCCATGGCCGACCTGACCCAGGCAATGGGCCTCAGCCCCTCAAGCATCTATGCGGCCTTCGGCGACAAGCACACCTTGTTTTCGCTCGCGGTACAGCGCTATCTGGACACGCGCGCGCAGTACGCAACGGACGCGCTGCGGCAGCCGACGCTTGAAAAAGCCATTCGCGCGCTGTTCCACAATACAGTGGCGTTCCTTACCGCCACCGGACACCCGCCCACATGTATGACCCTGGCGGGAGCCATGGGCTGCAGCCTTGACGCAGCCCCGGCCCGAGATCTTATGACAGCGGTCCGCAAACAGAATGAGGCCGCAATCCGCGAGCGCCTGCAACGGGCCCGCAAAGCCGGAGAGTTGCCAAAGGAGATGAACCTGGAGGACTACAGCCGATACATCTCCATGCTGCTTGCTGGCCTATCCATCCAGGCGGCGAATGGATCGACCGGGGCGGAATTGAGGCGGACTTCGCAGATGGCCTTGCGACATCTGGGTTACTGAGTCCTTAGCGGCCCTTGCTATGAGCCTCTGTGTGTTTGCCAGGGATCTTCCGCTTGGATGAACGTTCAGGCTGCATGACGTCGCGAAAAATGCCGGGAGAACGCGCGTCCCGGCGGGGACTTGGTTGAAAGGTTTGAGCCGGTCCGTCGAGTCTTGAAGGGCGCGCCGGCAATTACTTGACGGGCTGGTTCGCAGCGAAGAAGTCCAGCAGACTCTGAGGAGAGTTGTCGCCGAAGATCACCTCCTGCATCCGGTTCGCCTCCGCGGCTTCGGAGGCGCTGCGCGGAAAGAGGTCGGTCTCGTAGGCGAGGAGCGCGGCTTCCACGTCTTTCGCGTTGGCGGCGATGGCCTTTGCGAGTTCAGCGCCGTCGTACATTGCGAGGTTGGCCCCTTCGCCCGATGGCGCCATCAGGTGCGCCGCATCGCCAAGCAGCGTCACGCCCGGTACCCCGTTCCAACGGTGTTCGGCCGGAAGCGCGTAGATAGGGCGCGGCACAGGGGTGGTCTCACCGTCGGTGATAAGCGCAGTCAGCCCGGGG
>CAXUIM010000398.1:0-3173 GCA_964250885.1 uncultured Acidobacteriaceae bacterium
GCGCGGGGGCTGGCGGATCAAGGTGCGGCGGCTGCCGCGGAGCCTGGGCGGCCGAATCCTGGCGGGAGTGGTTCTGCTGCTGCTGGTGGGGAGCGGGGTGGGGACGGCTCTGGCGCTCCGGTCGTTTGTATCGCACGATAGCCGGTTCGTGGTCGCAACCTCGGCCGACATTCAGATCAGCGGGGACGCCCATCTCGGCCGAGGCCAGGTGCTTGGCGTCTTTGCCGGCGATATCGAACGCAACGTATTCCGCATTCCGCTGCCCGAGCGCCGCACCGAGCTGGAGGCGCTGCCCTGGGTGGCGCATGCCACCGTCATGCGGCTGCTGCCTAACCATATCCGGGTGCTGATCACCGAGCGGGTTCCGGTGGCGTTCGTGCGCCAGGGATCCCAGATTGGCCTGGTGGACGCCAATGGAGTTCTGCTGAACATGCCGCCACAGGACGCGGGAGATCCCTCGTACTCGTTTCCGGTGCTGACCGGCATCTCGGCGGCGGATCCGCTGTCCACGCGGGCGGCGCGGATGGAGATCTATCGCCGCTTTATCGACGATCTGGACAGCACGGGGCAGAGTTACTCGCAGACGGTGAGCGAGGTGGACGTGTCGAATCCGGAGGATGTGAAGGCGCTGATCGCTTCGGGAGGCGCGGATATCCTGGTGCACTTCGGCGAGGAGCAGTTCCTGCACCGCTACCAGGAGTTCGAAGAGCATCTGCCGGAGTGGAAGCAGCAGTATCCCAAGCTGGCCTCCGCCGACATGCGCTACGACGGTCAGATTGTGCTGGAGATGGAGAAGGGCGAGCCCACACCGCTGGCGGGCGACGCAGGGCCGGCCGCGCCGGCAGCCAAAGGCGCTGTTGCGAAAAAAGCGGTTGCGGCCAGCTCCTTAGCCGCGCGCGACGCCAAGGCGATCCTGGCCAGAAACCGGGAGAAGCAAATCAAGATGCATGAAGCGGCGAGCCGGGCCTGGGCCAGGGAGGTTGCGGCGAAGAAAACAGCGGCGCGCATGGCGCACACTGGAGGCGGGACCACTCCATGAATACCCGAGTCGATAACCTGATCACCATCCTCGATGCCGGCAGCTCGAAGAGCTGTGTGCTGGTGGCGGAGCTGAACGACGGCGTGCTGCGCTATCGCGGGCACGGAGTGGAGCCGTCGCGCGGAATGCGACGCGGCGTGATCTCCGATCTGGGACCGGCGGCCGAGGCGATCAACGAAGCGGCTCTGCGCGCCGAACGGGTGGCCAAGGCGCCAATCGAGACGGCGGTGGTGGGTATTGGCGGGTCGCACGTCCGCGGCATGAACTCGCAGGGCGGCATCAGCATGGGCAGCCGTATGAAGGAGATCACCCGCGAGGATGTGCGCTCGGCCATCGACCGCGCGCGTTCCATCGGCCTGTCGCCGGACCGCGAGGTGCTGCATCTGCTGCCTCAGCAGTTCATTCTGGACGACCAGACCGGGATCCACGATCCGGTGGGCATGGTGGGCAATCGGCTGGAGGTTTGTCTGCATCTCTCGACCTGCTCGGGGAGCGCGGCGCAGAGCGTGGTCACCTGCGCCAACAAGGCGGGGCTGGAGGTGGTCGATACCGTGTTCGAAGGCATCGCGTCGGCGGAGGCCGTACTTTCAGCCGATGAGCGCGAGCTGGGCGTCTGCCTGGCGGATATCGGCGCGAGTTCGACGGAACTGGTGGTCTACTTCGAAGGCGCGGTGGCCCATACGGCCGTGTTGCCGATCGGCGGCGATCACTTCACGAACGACCTGGCGGTGGGCCTGCACGTGAGTGTCGAAGAGGCCGAGCAATTGAAGCGGACGTACGGCAACTGCGTGGTGACGGCGGTGCCGCAATTGAACGAGATTGAAATCGGCGGCGATCTGGCCGTGGGAGGGCAAGGGGCACGCCTGGTGCGGCAGCGTTTTCTGGCCGAGATTCTGGAGCCGCGCGCGCGCGAGCTGCTCACCATGCTGCGCGACAACCTGCGCGCCGGGGGCGTGCTCGAGGCCATGGGCGCCGGGTGCGTCTTTACCGGAGGCGGAGCGCACCTGGTGGGTTTGCTGGATAACGCCGAGAGTATCCTGCGGGTTCCCGCACGAACCGGTCATCCTGTGCCGCTGAGCCGCATGCCCTCGGAGCTGGCGCGTCCGGAGTTCTCCGCGGCCATCGGCATGCTGCTCTACACCCACCGCACGCAGGTGCGCAAGGCCAGCGAGGAACAGGGGCTGAAGCAGAAGCTGCGCTCGATCTTCGCCGGCAGCTTCTAGGAGCTTGTTATGACCCTTCGCGGTGCCCCAGCCCTCCGGGTTGCGGTGCAAATCGCCCCAGGCTTCGATGTCGTCCTCGCCTTGGAACAGCCAGGGCTTCGTCCTCCGCCTCGTCTGAAACAATTTTTACTCGCAACGCAGCGCCCGGGAAAGGGTCATAACAGGCTCCAGGGTGCTGCCGCAAGACGGGTGCAGACGGTAGACTTATCCGTATGAAGTTTGGCAAGTGGTTTGGTGTAGTTCTTCTTTGGCTCGGCTGCGGCATGGCCGCCCAGGCTCAGTTTGGTGTATACGGCATCTACCAGGGTACGAGTTTGACCGGGATTCCTTGCCTTTCATCCACCGGCGTCTGCTCCAATCAGCCCGATGTGGGTCCCCTGCAACCGGGAGACAACAAGGTGGATCCGACGGGAGGCTTTGGGGGTATCTTTTACGACTTTCGCAGCTACGGCCCCATTCGGCTGGGGGTGGACCTGCGCGCGGGCGAGCTGCACGCAAACAAGTCGGCCGTGAGCAGCGCGGGCGGCAAGGACATCACCACGGCGCAGAGTTACCTGGGCGGCGTGCGGGGAGAGGTCCGTACCCCCATATCGTGGCTCAAACCCTACGCAGAAATCCTGTTCGGATACACCCGCAGCGACGCGGCGGTGCCGATCTGCGAGACCACAACCGGCGGGACGTATCTCTGCAACGGATCCGTCGGCACCCCGGCTCCGCGAGCGCTCGATAGCTATCTGCAATATGAAGGCCTGATTGGCGCCGACATTCGCATCACATCATTCCTGGATCTGCGCGCCCCGGAGCTGGGACTCGGGGAGATGAATCAGGTGGGGAACAGCAATAACGCCAGCACCAGTTCCATCGGGGTCCGGTCGGTCGGAGCGGGCATTGTGCTGCATCTTCCCTAAAGC
>CAXUIM010000399.1:0-3170 GCA_964250885.1 uncultured Acidobacteriaceae bacterium
CGCGCGGCCAACGTAGAAACCACGCAATCTCATTCAGGCCAAAGTGTATCGCGGCTGCAGCAGCGAGCCTGCGGTCGCACCCGTCCCTGGCGGCGCCCGCCAGAATAGCCTCCAGCCCCGAGCTGCCAGACCCGAGCTGCCAAACCCGAGTTGCCAGACCCGAGTTGCCAGATAGGCTGAATCTGCTCGGTAACTCGATGTCCTTAATCGGTCTCCTTGTTACCCTGATCCCATGGACTCGCTCACCTTCCATCCCGGCCGCGCCTTTCTCTCATCCAACTCGCCGGCTGTGCCGTGGACGGCGGTCTTCGAGGATGAGGGGCCGGCCGGGTACTGCTATGCCTGTGACCGCTCGCGCGAAACCCAGGATGAATCCATTCTCGATGCCATGCTGATCTACAGCGAATCCGCGCTCGAAAACCGGGACCGCGAGCGGCTGGTCAGCTTTCAGTGGTCGCGGGACGGCCTGCGGTGTGTCCTGTACCTGGACGGCGCCGCACAGGCCTTACTTGACTTCGAAACGCGCACCAGCTTCTGCCGTTCCAACTTCCCCAACTTCCTCGACGACAGCCAGTCCCGGCGCGGCGGCTGGCGGCGCAGCTCCCACGTCTGGGACGACGCCGTTCTGCAGCGTTTCGAGTCGGCCATCTACGCCTGAGCGCGGCTGAGCCGCCGCAGGGAGAATCGTTCTTCACCATGACACTGACGCTTCCGGAAGGCTCGTTCAAGGCCTATCTCTTCGACTGCGATGGAACCATCGCCGATTCCATGCCGCTGCACTACATCGCATGGACGCGTGCGCTCACCGAGTACGGCTGCGCCGCCCTCAACGAGGAGCTGTTCTACAGCCTGGCGGGCATGCCCGTAGGCGATGTCGTGGTTCTTCTCAACCAGCGCGATGGTCTCGCGATTCCGGTTGCTGAGTTCGCCGCCCGGAAGGAGGAGCTGTACTACGAGAACATCCATAAGCTGCAGGCCGTACAGGAGGTGCTGGAGCATATCCACGCCAGCCATGGGAGTATCCCGTTCGCCGTCGTTTCCGGCAGCACGCGTGAATCGGTCGAGAGGTCGCTGAGCGCTCTCGGAATTCTGAACCTGTTCGACATCCTGGTGTGCGCGGGCGACTACCAACGCGGCAAACCGGATCCGGAGCCGTTTCTGCTGGCCGCCGAGCGGCTGGGCGTCGCGCCCGGGGACTGCCTGGTCTTTGAGGATGCCGACATCGGAATCAGGGCCGCGACCGCTGCGGGTATGGCTTCGGTTCGCATTGCCCAGCCGGCCGAGAGGGTTCCCGTTCCGGGAGAAGCTTGATGGAATTCAGTGTCATGGAAAAAAAGTACCACTATTTGACAATCGCGGATGATACCGTAAAAACACTGAGGAGATGGTGGTGTTGCCCAGCCCCCACGGGGTCCTGGCGGCACAAACCGGCCTTCGGCGTTGGTCGAACCCACGGAGCCCCACGACCCCTCGTCTACAGCACCACGACACCTAGGATGCAGCACCCGGTAACATCCTGGCCTGGCCTTGTGCCGGGCCAGTAGTTTTGCCGCGGCGATGGCCGGCGCGAACGCGTCTGGAGATAGCGGCGGCCACTGGCGCCGGTCGCGGGCCTTCGACCGCGCAGGACAGCCGCGGGAAAGACGACCTGCATGCGCTATGGTCCTTAGGAGTTGTGCGGACGCACGTCCTGCTGCTTTGCAGCTTGCGGCGTCGACCACGCGGCTGGTTCTTCCGCGCCGCCGCGAACATTAGCTGACGCCTGTGGCGGAAGCAATGTCATACTGGCTTCATCACAACACAAGGAGCCTTACCTGATGGTCTTCACCGCCCGTCGTGTTCCTTCTTTGCGCAGATGGACCTCCTGCTGTATCGCTTTCACTCTGGCAGGCACTCTCGCCGCCGGCGCCGCGGAGAAGAAGGACGCCGAGCCGCCCAGCTACTACGGTCCGCAGCCCGCGGTCGAAAGCCTGGACCTGACCATGTACGGGCGCATCCGCGGCGAAGGCATCGAGCATGGCAAAGTCATGCAGTTCAGCGAGGCTCTGATGGACGGCATCGGGCCGCGGCTCACCGGCTCCCCAAACATGGCCAAAGCCAACGCGTGGACGCGCGACACCCTGACCGCCATCGGCCTCAGCAACGCGCACCTGGAGGACTGGGGCGACTTCGGCATGGGCTGGCAGCAGATCAACACCTGGGCGCGCATGGTCTCGCCCGACCCCGAACCGCTGTGGATGCAGGCCGCGCCGTGGTCGCCCGCGACCAGCGGTCCAGTCTCCGGCCAGGTGGTCTATGTGCCGCTCACGGATGAAGCGGAGCTCGACAAACTCAAGGGCACGCTGCACGGCAAGATCGTGCTGCTGGGCGCGATGCGGCCGACGCCGGACATCACGGAGCCGCTGTTTCACCGGTACACCGAGGCCGAGCTCAAGGACATGCAGTCCATGGAGCAGCGCCGCCCGGTCCTCGGCAATCAGACGCGGGAGCAGCTGCTGGCGGCGCGTCAACGCCTGTATCAGCTGCGCCAGGCAGCGCTGCAGCTGATGACCGCCGAAGGTGTGGCGGCCATCATCACACCCAGCCGCGACAGCGCAGACGGTGGCGGCGCCGGCATCATCTTTGACGACAATGGCGCCAATCTCCTGCGCAACGCGCAGAAGCCCGAAAACGCGGTCAAGATCCCCAACGCCGTCATGATGATCGAGCACTACAACCGGCTCGCGCGAATGGTATCCGCGCATGTGCCGGTGACCGTGGAGGTAGATATCGAAACGAAGGTCACCGGCGACCACGAGCACGGCTTCGACACCGTCGCCGAGATCCCCGGTACCGACCCCAAGCTGAGGGATGAGGTCGTCATGGTCGGCGGTCATCTGGACAGCTGGATCTCCGCGACCGGCGCTACCGACAACGGCGCGGGTTCCGTGATGGCGATGGAGGCGATGCGCATCCTCAAGGCGCTCAACGTGCAGCCGCGCCGCACCCTCCGGATCGCTCTGTGGAGCGGCGAGGAGGAGGGCCTGTATGGCTCGCTGGGCTACGTCAAGCAGCACTTCGGCACCTTCGCTGCGCCCAACCCGCCCGATCCGGCCGGCACGCCCAGCTACCTCGCCCACCACCGCGCGCTGACCACCACGAAGGAGTGGGAGAAGCTGGACGCCTACTAC
>CAXUIM010000400.1:0-3169 GCA_964250885.1 uncultured Acidobacteriaceae bacterium
GCAGGAAGCTGACACTGGCGGTCGTGCCGCCGCACTCCGGACCGCAGTTGAGCACATACGCTGTTGTGCCATCGAGCGAGAACGCCACGTTGGTGGGGTGATCGTAGGCGCCTGCGACCGGAACCACGCAATACACGGGCAGCAGCAGCGGCTGACAATCGATGGCGCCCGGAGGTGCTACCGGCGTAGGAGTGGAGGGCAGATACACGACGCGATAGAGCGCATTCGAGTTACGAACCATCGCCAGAATTGTGCTGTTACCTTGATCGATGACGACCTTGTTCACGTTGGGAAGATTCAGATCGTAGGTCACGCCTCCGCTGACGACCATGAGCAGGCCGGCCTGCTCATCGGCTCCGGCAAAGGTTGCACCGGTGGGCGCGGCGGCCGCCGAAGGAGCCCCGGTGCCGAATTTGGCTACGGCCCCGCTGCTGGACTCTTTGCTGTAATTCATCACCTCGAGGTTGCCATCGGCGGAGAGCACATAGCCAGTGGTCTCCTCAGGGAAGTTGATGATGCTGAGCGGGTCGGCCTCAGAATAGGCGGAAATGCTGTACGTCTTGATCGTGTTCTGGATGTTGCTGCGAAGGTTGTTCAGACCGTCCAGGATCTCCAGACTACCGGAGGTGCCGTTTGCCGTGTACGCCACAAGAACCCGCTCCAGCAGGCCGCTGGGAGGCGTAGGCCGTCCCGCATAGTTGTATTCCGGATGATAGTACAAGGGCGCTCGGCAGCCAGAGAGTGACAGTGTAGCCGCGGCCAGGAGGAGCACCGTGACAACAAGGGCAGACAGACTTCTATTCTTCAACGTAAACCACTCCAGGCTTTCAAGCGCTACCGCGCCCGCATTGCAATTTCACAGCAAGTATAGCAGGGGAGCCACTCCAATCCGTCCTGGTGGGCCGCGGGAAACGGGCTCGCGCGCTTCGCATATAGGATGAAGCTGACGTCCTTAAACGCAGAGCCTACATGGGAGCAGGAGATTGATGGCAGTTGCAGTGGACACGCTTTTCGACGGTGCAACGGTGCTCTGCGACGGCGCGATGGGCACGATGCTCTATAGCTGCGGCATTTTCATCAATCGCTGCTACGACGAGCTGAATGTCACGCAGCCGGACACGGTGCGTTCGGTGCACGAGGGATATCTGCAGGCCGGCGCGCAGATCATCGAGACGAATACATTTGGCGCCAACGCATTCCGGCTGGAGCACTATGGGCTGCGCGACAAGGTTGGCGAATTCAATCGTGCGGGTGCGGCCATCGCGCGTCAGTGCGTGGAAGCCATTCACCAGAAGCAGGCGAGCCAGGCCTTTGTTGCCGGCGCCGTGGGTTCGTTGGGGCGGCCGCTTGCACCCAACGGTGAGACCACCCTGGAGGCGGCGCGCGCCGCGTTCGCCGAGCAGATCGCAGCGCTGGCCGAAGGCGGCGTCGACCTGCTGATCATGGAAACGATGATGTCCGTGGACGAGGCCGAGCAGGCGTTGTTGGCTGCCCGCGAGATTGCACCGCATCTGAGAGTTGTCGTTCTAATGACCGTGGATGAATCGGGAACGTGTCTGGATGGCAACAGCCCCGAGATCGCCGCGCAGCGTCTCGGTGCAGCCGGGGCGGACGCGATCGGGTGCAACTGCAGCGTGGGTCCGGCGACCGTGCTTGGGGTCATCGAACGCATGCACGCCGTGACCATGCTGCCTCTGGTCGCCATGCCGAACGCCGGTCTGCCGCGGATCATCGAAGGCCGGAATATCTATCTCAGCTCGCCAGAGTACATGGGAAGTTTCGCACGCAAGTTCGTCGCCGCGGGAGCAAGTTGGGTGGGAGGATGCTGCGGCACCACACCGGTGCACATCCGGTCCATGCGCAGCGCTTTGCGAGCGATGAAGGCGCAAAGCGAAGGCGAAGGCGAAGCCGCGAGCAGCGTCGCGCAGAGTGACGCGGAGAGCGGCTTGAACTCGTCGAATCAGGTTCTGGTGAATGACCTGCGGAGCCGTGCGGTCCAGAGCCCGGATGCGGCGCGGGAGGGCGCGGTCGAGCCCCGGCCGCTGCGCGAGCGTTCCCACATTGGCCGCCGAGTCGCCGAGGGCGAGTTCGTGACCATGGTGGAGATTGTTCCACCGCGTGGCTTCGACTGCTCGAAGGAGCTGGCCGGTGCGGCGTTGCTGGCGGCGCGCGGCGTCGACGCAATCAACGTGCCCGATTCTCCCCGCGCCAGCGCCCGCATGAGCGCGCAGAGCCTCTGCGTGCAGATTCAGCAGCAGCTTGGCATCGAGACCGTGCTGCACTACACCTGCCGCGACCGCAACATCCTCAGCATCCAGAGTGATCTGCTGGGCGCCGCTTCGATCGGGCTCAAAAACATTCTCTGCCTGACCGGCGATCCGCCGAAGATGGGGAACTATCCGGATGCGACGGCTGTCTTCGACGTCGATGCGATTGGGCTGACCCGGATTGTGCGCGGGCTGAATCACGGTCTGGATATCGGAGGCAATCCCATTGGCGGATCGACCGGCTTCACTGTCTCGGTTGCCGCCAACCCGGGTGTTCCTGACCTTGAGCATGAGGTGCGCCGCTTCGCGCACAAGGTGGAGGCCGGAGCGGAGTTCTGTATTACCCAGCCGGTGTTCGACCTGAATCTGCTGGAGGAGTTTCTGCGCCGCATCGAGGGCTTTCGCATTCCCGTGGTCGCCGGCATATGGCCGCTGACCAGCGTTCGCAATGCGGAGTTCATGAAGAATGAGCTGGGCGTTTCGATGCCCGATGCGATACTGCGGCGCATGGCCGCGACGCCGGACAAGGAAGCCGCTCTGGCCGAGGGCTTGAAGATCGCCCAGGAGATGCTGGCCAGCGTACGCGACGAGGTTCAGGGGGTGCAGGTGAGCGCGCCTTTCGGCAAGTATGCCGCCGCGGCTGAAGTTCTGGGACTGGATGAGGAGGTGGCGTGATGGCAAGCTTTGAGGAGCAGTTGGCGGAGTTGGAAAAGATCGTGGAGCGGCTGGAGCGCGGAGACCTGACGCTGGAGGAAAATGTCCGGCTGTTCGAACGCGGGGTGCATCTTTCGAATGGCTGCAAAGAGCAGCTTTCGAGTGCGGAGAGTCGCATCCAGGTACTACTCGATCCCTCCGCGCGCGGTCCGGTACGTGTGGAAGATCTCGCTGTCGCGGTCGCGGAT
>CAXUIM010000401.1:0-3155 GCA_964250885.1 uncultured Acidobacteriaceae bacterium
TCGGCCTGCCCAATGGGCTGCTCACGGCGCACCAGCTGCACACCATCGCCGACATTACGGCCAAGTACGCGCGCGGGGTGGCGGATATCACCACGCGGCAGAACATTCAGCTGCACTGGCTGACTATCCAGGCGCTGCCTGAGGTGGTGGAGGCGCTGACCGCCATCGGGCTTTCGCCCAAGGGAGCCTGCGGCGATGTGGTGCGCAACGTGACCGGATGTCCGCTGGCGGGGCTCGACGGGCATGAACTGCTCGATGCCGCGCCGCTGGCTGTAGAGGTGGCGCACCAGCTCACCGCCAATCCCGAGTTCTACAACCTGCCGCGGAAGTTCAAGATCAGCGTGACGGGCTGCCCCATCTGGTGCAGCTATCCGGAGATCAACGACGTGGGGTTAACCGGCCTGAAGCGCCTGAAGGACGGCCGCGAAGAGGTTGGGTACAGTCTGCGCGTGGGCGGCGGCCTCTCCGCGGAGCCGCACCTGGGAGTTCGGTTGAATGCCTTCATTCCCCAGGAGCAGGCCTATGCCGTGGTCAAGGCGGTGTGTGAGATCTTCCGCGAGCAGGAGGAGCTGCGTGAGAGCCGCACCCACGCCCGCATGAAGTACCTGTTCATGCGCCATGGATGGACCGCCGAGACCATGCTCGCCGCGCTCGAGGACAAGCTGGGCTACAGGTTCGATTGCTGCGAGGAAGGCCCCATCGCCGACGACATCTATCGCGATCACGCCGGCGTGCATCGGCAGAAGCAGGACGGGCTGAGCTACGTGGGCGCGACCGTGCTGAATGGACGGCTCAATCCAGACCAGCTGCATGGCCTGGCCGCCCTGAGCGAGCGCTACGGCGATGGCCATCTGCGCGCGACGATCGGGCAGAATATTGTCCTGGTGAACGTCCCCAATGAACGGACCCAGGATGTGGTGGGCGAGATCCTTGGGCTGGGGCTGCAGGTGGAGCCGACCGTCTTCTATCGCGGCGCGGTGGCCTGCACGGGAACCGAGTTCTGCAAGCTCGCCATAGCCGAGACCAAGGGATTTTCCAAGTGGCTGGTCGGGGAGCTGGAGGAGCGGCTGCCCGAGTTCACCGAACAGATCCGGCTGCACGTAACCGGCTGCACCAACAGCTGCGGGCAGAGCTGGATCGCCGACATCGGCCTTGAGGGCAAGAAGCTGAAGAAGGACGGCAAGACCGTGGATGCGTTCTATTTCTGTGTCGGCGGCTCGGTTGGCGAGCACGCCGGCATCGCGCGCCAGATCGGCTATCGCGCCGCGGCCGAGGATTGTCCGGAGGCCATCGAACGGCTGCTGCGCGGCTATCTGGCCGGACGAAGTGGCGGAGAGAACCTGCGGGCCTACTTCCGGCGCACCAGCGATGACGATCTGCGGGCGCAGCTTGCCGGAGCGGTGGTTGCTCCGGTGGCCCGCGATCCGTCCCCGGGCCGGGTTCCGGGCAACGTAGGTTAGGCGTCCAGAAAGTCTGCGATGAATCTGTTTCCCATGTTTCTGAAGCTGGCGGCTCGGCCCTGCGTTGTGGTGGGGGCGGGGCCCATTGCGGAGTCGAAGATCGAGAGTCTGCTGCTGGCCGAGGCCAGCGTCACGGTGATCGCACCGGAGGCGCTGCCGCGGATTCAGGATTGGGCCGCGGCCGGGGACATTGCGTGGAAGCAGCGCGCCTACGCGCCGGGCGACCTGGCGGGAGCCTTCCTGGTGGTCGCCGGCACGGCCACGGCGGAGGTCAACCGCGCCGTGTTCGTGGAGGCCAGCGCGGCGGGCGTGCTGTGCAATGCGGTCGACGACCCACCGTTCTGCGACTTCTACTTCCCGTCGGTGGTGAAGCGGGGCGATCTGCAGATTGCGATCTCGACCGCGGGAGACAGCCCGGCGCTGGCGCAGCGATTGCGCAAGGAGATCAATGCGCAGCTTCCGCTGGATACCGGGGAGTGGCTGATGGAGCTGGGCCGGCTGCGCCGCGAGGTCACCGCGGTGGAACCGATCGGGGAGCCACGCAAGCTGCTGCTGCACGAGCTGGCGCGGCGTGAGGTCTGCGGATACGACGGCTGCCCGGCGCGGATGCGGGCTCGACAGCATGCGCGCGAGCATGGCTTTGTGGCGGCTCAGCCGGCAATCCAGCCGCCAGCCGAGCCGGAAGCGATCGCAACCGGGGAGGCGGTGCGATGACGGCTCCGGCCCAGACTTTCGAGATCCAGACTTCCGCGATCCAGACTTCCGCGATCCAGACTTCCGCGATCCAGACCTGCGCAAAGAAGGGAACCGTGTACCTGGTCGGGGCCGGCCCGGGCGATCCAGAGCTGCTGACGCTGCGGGCGCTGCGGCTGCTGGAGTCGGCCGATGTGGTGTTCCACGACGATCTGGTTCCCGCTGAGGTGCTGGCCCTGGTGCACCGCCATGCGCTGATCACCAGCGTCGGCAAGCGCTGCGGCCGGCCCCGGATCACCCAGGCGGGGATTCACGCGCTGCTGGTAGAGTCCGCGCGGGCAGGCCAGTCGGTGGTGCGGCTGAAGAGCGGGGACCCGCTGGTCTTCGGGCGCGCGGGGGAGGAGCTGGCCGCCTTACGGGCCGCCCAGATTCCGGTCGAGGTGGTTCCGGGAGTGACCGCGGCGCTGGCCGCGGGAGCCTCGGGGGGGGGGGGCCGGGGGAGCCGCGCTGGCGGTGCCGCTTACCGACCGCGGCAGCGCCAGCAAGCTGATCTTCTGCACCGGTCATCATGCCGAGAGCGGACGGCCCACTTCGGCCGGGGCGGCTGCGGGAGAAGCTGCGGCGAAACCGCTCTGGGCCGGGCCGCTGCCGAGCGACGCGACGCTGGTGATTTACATGCCCGGGCGGGATACCCAGCGGATTGCCCGAGACCTGGCCGATGCGGGTGTGCCGGGGGATGTGCCGTGCTGCGCGATCTCATATGCGGCGACGCCTCGCCAGAGCCATACCGCGGCTCGAGTGACGGAGTTGCCCCGGATGGTGTGCGGGCCGGCGCCGCTGCTGCTGCTGGTGGGCCGGGCCCTGGAGCCGCTCTTGGACTCCCGGACTCCGGCTCAGGGCGAGTCAGCCGCCGCAATCGAGGGCGGAGCCGAAACAGTCAAGCTCCTCGCCGATGAGGCATAGCGGCCTACTGGCCGAGGCATAGCGGCCTACTGGCCGAGG
>CAXUIM010000402.1:0-3141 GCA_964250885.1 uncultured Acidobacteriaceae bacterium
CGCGTCGGCCGGGTCGAGCACCCGGTCGGTGCGAGCCAGCTCGGCGAACTCACGGGCCCGTCCCTCGCGCACCGCCTTCACCAGTTGGGGGTCGCCGTGGTCGATGAAGTACGGGAACGGCGCCGGGTCGCCGTACTCCTCGCCCATGAACAAAAGCGGCACGCCCGGAGCCAGCAGGACCAGGGCCGCCGCCAGGCGCGCCTGGGCCGGCGCGACCCAGGCGACCCCGCGCGCACCCCCGGCGCGCCCGCCGGGGGCGGCGGCGGCCCCGCCGCCCCCAGCCACGGCTCAGGCCCACTCCCCGAACGGCCCAGAGTTCCAGACCGGAGCCGGAGACACGGAGGACCAGTTGCCGCCGCCTCCCACGCCCGAGCAGGCGCAGCAGGCGGCTCGTGCCTATGCGGCGACGGTCGATCGTCTCGACACGGCCATCCGCGCCACCAATCCGGGCATGGAGCGCCTGCCGGAGATGACCTTCGACCGGGTGGTGCAGTCGCTCTACATGCAGGCCCTGCTGCAACTCGGCGGCGGCGGCGAGCCCGGTCAGCAGCCCCAGGTCGACCTTCTGGGCGCTCGCCAGACCATCGACATGCTGGCCGTCCTCGACTCCAAAACCCGGGGGAACCTCTCCAGCCCGGAACAGGATCTGGTTGATTCAGCCCTCTTCGAGATCCGCATGGCTTTCCTGGAGATCACGCAGGCGATTGCTCGCCAGGCTCAAAGCCGGCAGCCGGGAACCCCCGGTGGAGGATTTCCGCCGGCCGGTCCCAGCATCGTTCGCTAAGCCTTTCTCCTGCAGGCACGGAGCGGCGCTCCAACAATTGGCTTAGTTTCGAGCGAAGCGCCGGTGGATCGGCGGTTTCCGCTCTAAACAATAAGAGAAGCGCTCGTGCCGTTTCTACAGCTTCCGTACATCGGATCAACTGCAGCTCGCTTGCATTTCCCCTTGAGGCACCCATTCGCACCATGAAGGCCACTCTCACCTTTCTCGGCAGCGGAACCTCCATGGCCGTGCCGACCCTGGGATGCACATGTCCGGTGTGCGCCTCGGCACACCAGCCGGGTTCGCCCAACCGCCGCACCCGGCCGTCGATCCTCCTGTCCTATGGGGGACATAACGTTCTGATCGACACCGGCCAGGACTTCCACGTTCAGGCGGTTCGCGAGAAGCTCGGCTCGGTGGATGCGGTGCTCTATACCCACGGGCACGCCGATCACGTGCTGGGCATGGACGACCTGCGCCCTTTGAGCTTTCATAACCCCAGCGGCCTTCCTCTGTACGCCGACGACGAGACGGCGGACGTCATTGAGCGTGTCTTCGAATACACCTTTCGCAAGGTCGACCGCTATCCCACCAGCGCCCGGGTCACGCTGCACCGCCTCCCCAAAGCCCTGGGCACAGAGATTCAACTCTTCGGGGCTACCTTCCTGCGTGTACCTGTCACCCACGGCCGGGATACGATTGCCGGCTACCGCTTCGGAGCCGCCGCCTACCTCACCGACATGAGCGCCATTCCGGACGAGAGTCTTCCGTTGCTGACCGGGCTGGACATCCTGATTCTCGACGCGCTGCGGCGCGAACCACACCCCAGCCACTCCCACCTCGCCAACTCTGTAGAGCTGGTGGAAAAGATTGCGCCCAAGCGCGCCTTCTTCACTCACATCAGCCATGACCTGGATCACGAAGCCACGAACGCGGTTCTGCCCGCACAGATTCGCCTGGCCTACGACGGTCTCAAGCTGGAGTTCAACATTGACTCCCAGACTCTTGAATCTGAAGAGCTTCAGGATTCGGGAGAGAGACTCTGATGCGGGTCGCCAACTCTCTGGCGGAGGTCGCCGCTTCGCCTTCGGTTGTCACCATCGGCAACTTCGACGGCGTGCATTGCGGTCATCGTATGGTCATCGCCTCGGTCCGGGAGCGCGCCCGCGCCTGCAACGCGCGTTCCGTCGCCGTGACATTCGATCCACACCCCAACCATGTGCTGCGGAGCGGACCGCGCGTCCCCTTGATTACCCCGTTGCCGCGGAAGCTGGAGCTGCTCCGCGGCACCGGCCTGGACCTTGCCGTGGTGGTTCCGTTCACCGAAGAGCTGAGCCGCTGGACAGCCCGTCACTTCGCCGAACGCGTGCTGCGCGATGCGCTGAATGCCGTTGAGGTCCATGAGGGGGAAACCTTCCGCTTCGGCCACAAGGCCCAGGCCGACATCGCCGGGCTGGCGCAGCTCGGCGCGGAACTCGGCTTCACCGTCCAGGCGTATGAGCCGTGTATGAGGCGGGGGGCGGCGATATCATCCAGCCGCATCCGATCGCTGATCAGCGCGGGAGACCTGAGCCAGGCGCGCACGCTGCTGGGGCGCTCCTTCTCTGTCCGCGGCACCCCCGCCCCGGGCCGCGGCTATGGGACCCGCTACGCGGTCCCCACCATCAATCTGGCTCCTTATCCAGAGTTGTTGCCAGCCCATGGCGTCTACATCACCCTGCTCAAAATCGGCTCGGGGCTGGGGATTAGCTCACGGCTGGAACCTGGCTCCGGCGCTCCGGCGCGTGTCTTTCGCGGCGTGACGAATGTTGGAAACCGGCCGACCTTTGGCGCCGACTCATTTGCCGTGGAAACTCATCTGCTGGACTTCGAGCCCACGGCGCTGGATGAGTCCACGCCGCTGGAGATGGTCTTTCTGCACCGGCTGCGCTCCGAGCAGCGCTTCGACTCGCCAGAGGCTCTGCGCGCGCAGATTGGGCTGGATGTTCGCAGGGCCCAGCGATACTTCGCGCTCGCCGGCACGCTGCAAGCGGCTCTTAGGTAGCACGCCGCGGAGCCAAAGCCGTGCGGTTTGAATCTGGGCGGAAGCTCGTAAGGGACCGGCCTACTGATTCGGAGAAACGGGAATCGGCGCCGGTGCGGGCGCCGGCTTCCGCCTGGGGCTCGCCTGGGGCGAGAAGGCCCTGCCGGTGACCGGCGCCGCGCTATTTGAAGGAGCCGTTGCGGCACGGGGCCGGACGACCCGGACGATCGGCGCCGGCGGGCGAGGTCGAGCCGTCATAGCCCCCGCAGCGGGCGAACCCGTTCCCTCATCGTAGGGCAAGCCCGCAACCGGTGGAGTGGAGGCCGGCGAACTCGCCCCTGAACTGTCCAGAGTG
>CAXUIM010000403.1:0-3139 GCA_964250885.1 uncultured Acidobacteriaceae bacterium
TAGAGAACTCCGATGACCTCTCCATTCAGGCGGAGCGAGCATAGCCGCAGGCAGCCGCTCCGCTCCAACCGGGGAAGAGCTTCGCGGTGCCACGCCAGGACACGTCTGTCGGAGAGCACACCTTCCTCTCCGCGCTGCCGCCAGCGAGCCGTATGCAGGCGCTCGAGCGCATCGAACGATTCAGGCCAGTCCCCTGCACTCGCGACGCTGAACTCCAGACCGCCCAGCCGCAGGGCGCGGTTGCGGTAGTACATTGCGTTCCGCCGAATCTTCCGCGGTAGCTCTGCCATGGGCATAGCCGCCATCCGCGAGCAGCTCTCCGCGTCGAAACGCTGCGCGCCTGGAAGCGTGGATCGCTCGAAGGCCTGGGCCAGTTTCGTGTGAGGAAGCAACTGCGGCGCGGAGAGCACGTCCCAGCCCGGTTGGGCGCACAGCGCATGGAGTCCGCCGCATATCTGGTCAACCGTGCATGCGGGCGCGAAGACGCCGTTGAGGTAATCGGACGTTCCAATCCCCAGCGGTAAGAGCTGACGCTCTCCCGTATGTGGCTCCCGATAGATATAGAACGGCAGAAGCCCGAGAAGCACGTCGTTCCGCGAGATGGTGACCGCGCGCAACTCCGGTTGCCCGAAGTGATGCCACCACGGCAGCAGCCACTCCGGGCTTGCGAAGGGAGTCGCCTGCGGATCCTCATGCCACAGGGCGCTCCATGCGGGTACAAGGGCCTCAAGTTCCTGTGTGCTTCGAAGCGTGGCGTAGGTACCGTTGTGCATAGCACCTCTCACGCTTGAAGGGAGCGAAGCCACGGCGGGTAGACCAGCAACTCGTACTGGTCGAAGTACCGTTGCACCATGCGTTCCTTGCTGAAGCGTTGTTCCGCGGCCCGCCGGCATGCCTCCGAAGAGAGGGTGTGCACCTGACCCATGGCGCCGGCCATGGCTTGCACGCTATCTACCAGGAACCCGGTGACGCCGTGCTCCACCACCTCCGGCAGAGCTCCCGACCGATAGGCAATCACAGGCGTTCCCGCGGCCAGCGCCTCCATCGCGACCAGGGAGCTTGTCTCCGGAGCGAGCGTTGGATGGAGAAGACATTTTGCCCGCGCGAGCAGGTCCTGAATCTGAAGCGAAGACTGCGGTCCCAGGAATGCATGCTGAACGCCTCCTGGCTGGCCCTGCAGCAGCGGCTCGATGGTCTCCTGGAAGTATTGGCGATGTTCCCGATACGGAAACACCTGTCCGGCAAGCAACACAGGCGTTCGCGTGAGCGTGCCGGCCTGCAGGGCCGCGGCTGCGTTCTTTTCCTGACAGACGCGGCCCATCACCAGAGCGAAATCCTGTCTCGGCCTGGGCGCGGGATACGGCGGAAGCGCTACTCCATTCTCGATCACCGAACAGTTGTTGAGTCCGGGAGGATAGCAACGCCGTTGTGACTCCGAGACGCAACAAAACTGCGCCCGGTTGCGATACCGGGGCCAAATCTCGGGCGCGTACCACTCGATCGGCAGATGGAGTGTAACCAGCGTGGGGATGCCGGCAGGAAGTGCATACTCGTTGAAGTCCAGGCCATGCATGTGGATGAGATCGACATGACGCGAGCCCAGCGCCCGGTCGATCGCAGCCTGACATTGTTTTCTGCACCAGGACCTGTCCGCATCCCGCAGCACATCGCTCTGGGGCAATGGAGTCGGGAAGAGCTTGCCGGCCACGCGCGAGCCCTCGCAGGCGACGACGAGAGAGGTCTCGCCAGCGGCCACCAGTGCTTCGTCCAGGGTGCTTAGAATCTGCTCCGCGCCGCCAACGGCTTGGCGGGAGACGGGTGCAAACGGAAAGGCGATGCTGAGAACCGTCAGGGGCATACCGTCGCCGCTCCCTGCTGCAGCGCGTCTTCCGCCTGACCGGCCAGTTCGCAGAAGCGCTGCGATGTCATACCCCACGGAAACTGGTCGTAGAAGACCGGCCCGGGATGGGGCGGTTTGCGAAAGTCGTACGCCGGTGCGATGCGAAACTGCTCCTGCTCGAGTTGGAAGTAGCGCAGCGTCTCCTGTTGCGTGGTGAAACACGCCAACATCGCCTGTTTGCGCTGCCGCTCTTCTGGCGACAGCATCAGTACGGCGTAATGCGTGCTCTGCTTCGGGCTATCCTGTTCCCGCCCACTCTGCTCGTCAAAATCCTGCAGCGGCTCGAGAAAGGTTCCGGTTGCGATGCCCGTCGGCGACGCGTGATAGAAGGCGGCTTCCACGATCAGCGGAACCGGCTGGAGCGAACTGCCCTGCAGGGCGACAGCGTGATGTACCGCGAAGGCGCAGGCATCGTGATCGGGATGGCCGCCTTCATAGGGATGAGTGAACACGACCTCCGGCTGATGCTTCTCCAACAGACGGAAGATCCGGCAGGTCAACGGCAGGAGACAAAAGCTGGCCTGCTGGTCTGGAATACCCAGATACTCGCCCTTGACGTGATCGAGGCCGGCCAGATGCAGCGCCCATTCCAGCTCTTTCGACCGGGCGTTCCGGTAGGCCTCCAGGGAGCCGAAGCCATGGGATCGGCTGTCCTGCTCGTTCTGCGGAGCGCCATCGGTACCATGTACCAGGTGCGCCGTGGAGAAGCGGCCGAGCCTCGCTCCCAGGGCAATCGTCTCGTCGTCCGGGTGAGCGAAGACGGTCATCGCCCTCGGCATGACCGCTGGGTCATCCTGCGGTGCTATTGCTCTTGCAAAGATATGCCGCAACCGCCGGGGACCCCATGCATTGTGACGATTTGCGTGCGCGACGTTCGCTGTTGGGTCAGATGCAGCGGAAGCGCGACAGGCTGCCATTCGACGGGACTCATTGGAAACGAGTACCGCGAGCCGTGGAATGAGCCGGCCTCCCGGATGATGCGTGTTAGCCCAGATTCAAAATCGGCGTTCGGTAAAGAACACCGGCAGTCTAGAATCTGCGTCAGGCCATGACCTTCCGCCACACAGTTCGCGGCGTAGAGCACAGCTTTCCGGATCTGCGAACGCTGCTGGCGCAGGCTTCTCCGTTGCGCTCCGGCGATGAACTCGCCGGCATCGCGGCAGCCGGTGCGGAGCAGCGGGCGATCGCGCAGATAACTCTTGCCGAGCTGCCGCTGAGCGTCTTCGAGAACGAAGCCGT
>CAXUIM010000404.1:0-3116 GCA_964250885.1 uncultured Acidobacteriaceae bacterium
TCGCGAAGCTAGCGAAGCCACAAAAGCCGATTTTCAACAAGCTCTTAGAGCTCAAGGCTCGAAACCGAACCCGCAGCGCGGCGCTGGCGGCGCTGATAGCGCCAGTGGACCGGGATGCCGCAGAGGATCACGAGGGTTCCCGCGATCGAGTTGCGCGGCTGGTCGGCGAAGCTGAAGACCAGCAGAACCAGCGCGGCCAGGATGAAGAGCGCGGGCACAAACGGATATCCGCTCACGCGGTAGGGCCGCGGCGTATCGGGCTCCCGCATGCGGAAGACGAACAGGGAGGCGGTGGTCAGGGCGTAGAAGAGCCACTCCGAGAAGATCGCGAGCGAGAAGAGCGCCTGAAATTTTCCGATCACCAGCAGCAGGCAGGTGCTGAGAACCGCCTGCAGAAGCAGACTCGCCCAGGGCGTCCGGAAGCGCGGATGAATGGCCGCCAGCGCGGAGGGGAAGAGCCTGTCCCGCGCGGCGGCAAACGGCACGCGGGCCCCGGACAGGGAGCTGCCGACGAAGGTCGCGCCGATGCTGACCGCCATGCCGACCGAGACCAGGCCCGCGCCCAGGTTTCCGGCGACGATTCGCAGGGCGTCCACCGCGGGCCGCTCGGCGGCGGCGACAGCGGGCGCTGGAAGGATGTACTGTATCGCCGCGTTGGTCAGCATGTAGAGTGCGCCCACGATGGCCACGCCGCCGATCAGCGCGCGCGGCAGGGAACGCTGCGGCTGCTGCACCTCGCCGGCCATCTGCGAGACATCCGACCAGCCGTCATAGGCCCACAGCGCGGCCACCAGCGCCACCATGAAGCCCGCGAACCCGCCCCGGGCTCCGCTGAAGCTGGTCGCGAAGTTATGCCATGCCCCGGACCGGATGCCGGCAAAGCAGAAGCCTGCAATCACCACGATCATCAGCACCTTGAGCCAGGTCAGGAGCGTCTGCAGGTTGGCGGAGTCGCGCGTGCTGACGATGTTGAGCACGGTGATCAGCCAGGTCGCGGCAATCGCCACCAGCTGACCCCAGAGCAGGTGCGCGAAGGCGTCACGGCCAAAGAATCCGAAGATCGGAAATGTGCCGAGAACCCGGATCAGGCCCGCGGCGATGGTGGCGATCGAAGCCGGCTTGGCGATCACGGTCCACGTCCAGGTGTAGAGAAACGCCGTGAGCGGACCATAGGCGTCGTGCAGAAAGGCATACTCGCCGCCGACGCGGGGCTTCATCGCGGCGAGCTCCGCGTAGCTCATGGCGCCAAACAGCGAGAGCAGGCCCCCGGTAAACCAGACTGCATATACCACCCGCGAGCTGCCGACCGCGGCGGTCATCTCGCGGGGAACAAGAAAGATTCCGGAACCGATGATGATGCCGACCACGATGGCCAGCGCGTTGGCCGCGGTGAGCACGCGCGGCAGATCGTCGCCAGCCGGTTTGCGGAGAGCCGTGGGAGACATTGCAGGGAGAGTATCAGAGGCTGTCGCCCAACACCTCATCGAGCCCCAAATCGGCGCATCGCAAGAGCTAGGAATGCTCTGCGCCGCGTCGAGCGCAGCTCAAAAATAGAACCGCTCATCCTCCCAGTGGAATGGAGCCGACGCGCGCCGGCCGCG
This sequence comes from uncultured Acidobacteriaceae bacterium, assembly GCA_964250885.1. Taxonomy (GTDB): domain Bacteria; phylum Acidobacteriota; class Terriglobia; order Terriglobales; family Acidobacteriaceae; genus Granulicella. The sequence goes on from CAXUIM010000404.1 coordinate 1,602, forward strand.
CATGAGATAGATGTTTTTGTGCTCGAAGGGCATTGCGTAGGGATCGTCCATGCGGCCGGCCACGGTGACCGATTCGTACTTCCGCGAGATCTCCGGGATAGTATCCCGAATCACGGCAATTGAAACCTCCGGGTCGCAGCCGTGCGTGCCCCAGAGCCAGTAGTTGTTCTGGCCGCTGATGGCGGGCGGCAGCTTGTCGTGGGGGAAGAGCCGCGGGCCCAGAAAATCGATTGCAGCGGCCTCGCCGTAGTTGTTGCCGAAGATGCACACGCGTCTTTGATCCTGCGGCGACAGCGTGCGGAAGGTCTTCACGACGGTAGTGACCTCCTGCGTCCAGCCGAAGCGATCGGCGTAGAACTGCGGCAGGGGACCGGTGTCCAGGGTCTCCATCTTGTCGCCGTGCAGATGCAGCGCTTTGGTGTAGCGCACCCACTCGTCGGGACGCAGCACCGGAGAGGCCATCGGCAGGATCAGCAAGGTGGTGAGTAACAGAACCGACTCGAACACCGGAAATGCCACGACCCGGTTGCGCTGCACGCCGCGTAAATTCGCGAAGCGGTGCTCCCAGGCGACGCCGCCCGCAGCGAACATGGCCGGGTAAATCGCGGCGAGATAGTAGTCCTTGGCGTGTAGAGCCAGCATGATAACGAAGAAGAACACATACGTCAGGCCCAGCCAGCGTGCCTTGCGAATGGACTTTGCACGCAGCAGCGCCACAATTCCCGGGATCCAGATCAGCGCGTTGACCGGTTGCATGTTGTTGAACTGGGCCAGGAAGAACTGCCAGGGATTCAGGATGATGCTCTTATGGCCGATCTGCCCGTCGCGCAGAAACTCCAGCGTCGGCCAGTGATTGTGGATCTGCCAGAGCAGGTTGGGCAGAGCAATCAAGATCAACAGGGCAATGCCGGCGGCGGCCCAGCGCGAGAAGAGCACACGGCGTTGCGGCGTCAGTAGCAGGCCGAGGCCGGCGGCCACAAGAAAGAATGTCATTGAAGGCTTGTTGAGCAATCCCACGCCCGCGGCCACACCGAACACCGTCCACCACAGCGGACGGGAGCGGCCCTGCTGGAGAGTCAGAAGCAGGAGCGCGAGCGCACAGGTCATCCAGAAGACCGGCTCGAAGGAGTTCATCGACAGATAGCCGTCGGTGCCGATGTACTGCGGACAGAGGATCAGGCCGAACATGGCCAAGGCCTGAGCGGGGCGCCGGCCGCCGAGCGCCCAGGCGATGAGGCCGGTGAGGAAGATCATCGCCGCGCCGGCAGCGGCCGAGAGGATTCGGATGGCGAAGACCGAGTCGCCGAAGAGCAGTTCCCCCAGGCGTGCCTGCAGCGCCACGATCGGCCCGTGGTCGACATAGCCCCAGGCCAGATGGCGTCCGCAGGCGATGTAATAGAACTCGTCGCGGAAGTAGCCATAGCCGATGTGCATCGTCCAGAGCGTGAGCGCGAACTGGAGCATCAGCTTGACGGCAGCGAAGATCACGGCCAGGCGAAGAGCCGGTTCGAGAGG
>CAXUIM010000405.1:0-3099 GCA_964250885.1 uncultured Acidobacteriaceae bacterium
CAGGAGACGTCCACGGCATGGCCTGGTTCAAGCGCGAAGCACACGAGATTTCCCCCACGCCCGACCACGAGGTTTTGACCGAGGGCCTATGGATCAAGTGCCCGCATTGCCGCGCCACGCTCTGGAAGAAGGATCTCGACGAGAACCTGCAGGTCTGCCCCAAGTGCGACTATCACTTCAAATTCACCGCCCGGCAGCGCATCGAGACTCTGCTGGAGCCCGGCTATGAGCTGGTGGACCTGGAGCTGAAGTCGACCGATCCCCTGGAGTTCACCGACCTGAAGCCCTACAAGGTGCGGCTGGCGCAGGCGCAGAAGAAGACTTCTTTGAACGACGCGATCATCAATGCCCTCGGCACTCTGGGCGAGCAACCCGTGGTGCTCTCGGTCATGGAGTACGCCTTTATCGGCGGTTCGATGGGCGCGGTGGTCGGCGAGACGATCGCGCGCGCCGTGGACCGGTCGCTGGCCACACGGCATCCTCTGATCATCGTGTCGGCCTCCGGGGGCGCGCGGATGATGGAAGGCATCGCCAGCCTGATGCAGCTGGCCAAGATCTCGGCCGGGCTGGCCAGGCTGGACGACGAGAGAATCCCCTACATCAGCCTGATGACGGATCCTACCACCGGCGGCGTGACCGCCAGCTTCGCGATGCTGGGCGACCTCAATATCGCCGAGCCGGGCGCCCTGATCGGCTTCGCCGGCCCGCGGGTCATCGAACAGACCATTCGGCAGAAGCTGCCCGAGGGCTTCCAGCGATCGGAGTTCCTGCTGGAGCATGGGTTCCTGGATGCGATTGTGCCGCGCAAGGAGCTCAAGACCTATCTGGCGCAGGCGCTGGGCTGGATGACGGCCTCCAGGTCAGAGCTGAAGGCTCCCGAGCCCGCCCGCCTGTCGGCGAGTTAGCGCAATGCAGTCTGCCCGGCCCTCCCGAACTGCCATGCGTGTCGCACTGCGCCGCGCCGCCCACCAGGTGCACGATGCGCCTCCACGGGTCTTCGTGGATCCGCTGGCCGTGCGCATTCTCGGCCCGGAGCTGCGCGAGGAACTGAAGCGCACGCCGGATCAACTTGCGCGGCCCTTCTCGGCTGCGCTGCGGGCGTTTATGGTCGTCCGGGCCCGCCTGGCGGAGGACCGTCTGGCGCTGGGCGTGGCGCGGCGGGGAGTGCAGCAGTACCTGGTGCTGGGCGCGGGCCTGGACACCTTTGCCTGCCGCAATCCCTATCCTGCGGTGCGGGTCTTCGAGGTGGACCATCCGGCCACGCAGGCCTGGAAGCAGGAGATGCTGGCGGCCGCGGGAATCGTTCCGCCACCCGGCGCGCGGTATCTGGCGGTGGACTTCGAGCGGGACTCGCTCGCCGATCGTCTCCAGGCCGCCGGCTTCAAACCGGAGGCGCCTACGGTGACCGCCTGGCTGGGCGTTGTGCCCTACCTCACGGCGGAGGCGTTCCGCGCGACCGCCGCTCTGCTGGGGCGGTTTGCCGCGGGCAGCGAGGTGGTCTTCGACTACACGCAGCCGCGCGAGGTGCTGCCGTGGCGCGAGCAGTTGATGCTGGATTCGATCTCCGCGCGGGTGGCGCAGGCCGGCGAGCCGTTCCAGCTCTTCTTTACCCCCGGCTCGCTCGCCGCGGAACTGCAGGCTGCGGGGCTGCGGGTGGTGGAAGACCTGGACAGCGCGGCCTTGACCGCCCGCTACTTCGCGGGCCGGTCGGACTCCCTGCGCCTGCGCGGGAAGGCTGCGCGGCTCTGCGTGGCCGCGGTTTCGGGGCTCCCCGCATGAGTACCTACGCCGAGGCCTTGCACAGATTGGCGTCGCTGGGTCCGGAGTTGCGGGTCGGCCGGGCGGGCGCGCCCCGCAAGTTCTCCCTGGAGCATATCCGCGCCCTGCTCCACAGGCTCGGCACACCCCAGGCACAGTTCCGGGCCGTGTTGATCGCGGGCACCAACGGCAAGGGATCCACGGCGGCCACGCTGGCCTCGATTGCCGATGCGGCGGGTATCCGCACGGGACTCTATACCTCTCCCCATCTGCTGCGCGTCAACGAGAGAATAAAGGTTTCGGAGCCAGCCCCGGCGGGCGGGCAGGTTCTGCAAGAAATTCCCGACGGCGACTTCGGCCGTGTCTTTGGGGAGGTCGACACGGCCGCGCGCGAGCTGGTCGAACGCGGCGAACTCCCCCACGATCCCAGCTTCTTCGAGTTGCTGACGGCGACCGCCTTCCGCTGGTTCCGCGAGCGGGGCGTGGATCTGGCGGTCCTTGAGGTCGGCTTGGGCGGCCGGCTGGACGCGACCAACGCGGTGGAACCCATCCTCTCGGTGATCACCGACATCGGGATCGATCACACCGAATACCTGGGCCACACCCTGCGCGAGATTGCCGGCGAGAAGGCCGGGATCCTGCGCCCGGATGGAATCCTCGTCACTCTGTCCCAGCATCCCGAGGCGAACGCCGCCATCGGCGAGGCAGCCGTAGCCCGCAACGTTCGGGGCGTGGACGCGGCTCGCTATCTTCCGCCGAGGTCCTTTGCTGCCCATCCGAATGCGTCCGGGCGGGAAATCTCTACCCACGAAGCCTCCGCGCAGAACGCCGCCTCGTTGCTGCAGCGCAATCGCTACGACCTGCTGCTGGGCGCTGACCCTGGCGGACGCACGCTGCTGCACGTGGATTCACCGCTGGCGGGGCAGCATCAGCAGCGCAATCTGGCGCTGGCGATTGCCGCCGCGGTGGAGCTTCGCTCCCATCACGGCTTCTTTATCCCCGACGCCGCGCTGGAGGCCGGGATTCGCGCGACCGAATGGCCCGGACGGCTGGAGTGGTTTGCCCCACAGGCGGGCCGCGCGGCGCTGCTGCTCGATGTGGCCCACAATCCGGCGGGGGCCTGGGCGCTGCGTGCGGCGCTCGCCCAGCTGCCGGAGAACCTGCCGCGAACCCTGATCTTCTCCGGCCTGGCGGACAAGCGGATCGACGAGATGGCGCAGGTGCTGCTGCCGCTCTTCGATTCCAGCTCCGGGGATCCGGCCCGCGGGCGGGACCATGTGATCCTGGCGCCAATCCAGAATCCGCGCGCGGCCACGGTGGACGAGCTGTTGGCGGTGGCGG
>CAXUIM010000406.1:0-3089 GCA_964250885.1 uncultured Acidobacteriaceae bacterium
GCGGCGCCTGGGGCGTGGGCTGGCAGGTCATGCTCGATGGCCAGGAGATCACGCAATTCACGTACTTTCAGCAGTGCGGGGGCATGGACCTCGATCCGATTTCGGGTGAGATCACCTATGGCCTGGAACGCATCGCGCAGTTCCTGCAGGATGTGGACTCGATCTACGACATCGTCTGGGCGCGCGACTCCGCCATCCCAGCGGACCAGCCAGGTGCGGAGATTACCTATGGGGACATCCGGCTGGGAGAAGAGCAGCAGTTCTCGGCGTATTCCTTCGACTACGCCGATGTGGAGAAGCTCTGGGAGCATCTGCGGCTGTATGAGGCCGAGTGCCTGGCGCTGTTGGAGCGTGCCCGGACCGTGCTGAAGGAAGAGAATCGCGACCCCACCGGCGTGCGGCGCTTTCCCGTGCTGGGAGCCTACGAGCTGGCTCTGAAGTGCTCGCACGTCTTCAACCTGCTCGATGCGCGGGGCGCGATCTCGGTCACCGAACGGGTAGGTTTGATGGCGCGCATTCGCAATCTGATTGTCGGCGTTGCCCGGATCTACTTCGAACAGGGACGGCTCAATGCAGCGGCGGCATAGCGGGATTGCAACAGCCCGGCTCGCTCAGGATTTTTAGGAAGTCATGGCAGAGTTTCTACTAGAGATTGGCTTGGAAGAGGTTCCCGCGCGCATGCTGGCCGGCGCGCAGGCGGAGCTGCGGAAGCGGACCCTCGCTTTGCTGGAGCGGGAGCACCTCCTGGAGGGGCAGGGCGCGGCGGAGAGCTATTCCACGCCACGGCGCCTGGCGGTGCGGGTGCAGGGTGTTCTGGCCCGGCAGCCCGACAGCAGCGAAGAGATCACCGGACCGGCGCTCAAGATCGCCTACAAAGACGGGCAGCCTACTCCCGCGGCCAGCGCCTTCGCCCGCAAGGCCGGGGTTGCGGTCGAGCAGCTGCGCACCATCTCTACACCCAAAGGGGAGTACCTGGCGGCGACCACATCGCACCGGGGACGCACCGCGGCGGAGGTGATCGCCGGCGAGCTGCCCCGGGAGATCGCCGCGATCTACTGGCCCAAGAGCATGTACTGGCGCGCCGGCAAGCCCGAGCGCTTCGTGCGGCCGGTGCTGTGGATCGCCTGCCTGCTGGGGGACGAGGTGCTCGCGCTGAGCTTCGCGGGAAAGACGGCGGGACGGGCCAGCTATGGCCATCGCGTGCTGTCGGAGCTGCGCGATGCTGCGGGACGTCCCGAGCCGTTTGAGATTGTCGCGGCAGAGAGCTATGTCGCACAGCTCGAGGGGGAGTTCGTGCTGGCCGATGTCGAAGCGCGGCGGCGCCGCATCCGCAAGGCGCTCGATAGGAAGACCCGCGTCGTGCCCGGGGCCCGCTGGCGAGAAGACGAAATCCTGGTCGATAGCGTCACGCACCTGACCGAGTGGCCGGCGGTGCTGCTGGGTGGGTTCGAACCCGCTTTTCTGGATCTGCCGGAAGAGGTGCTGGTGACCGTGATGCGGGATCACCAGAAGTACTTTGCCGTGGAGGACGCCGCGGGCAGGCTCGCACCGTATTTTCTTGCCGTGGTCAACGTAGAACTGGATGAAGAGAACGAACCGATCATCCGCCAGGGCAACGAGCGCGTGCTGCGGGCCCGGTTCAACGATGCGCGCTTCTTCTGGGAGTTCGATCAGAGGATTCCCCTGACTGGACGAGTGGCGCTGCTGGAACACGTGACCTTCCAGAAGGACCTGGGCACCTATGCGGCCAAATCGCAACGGGTGGGGACGCTGGCGGCCCGGCTTACGCAGCAGGCCGGCAGCCGCGGCGCCTTGATAGATGCCGCGGGCATCGACCAGGCGGCACGTCTGGCCAAGACGGACCTGACCACGGAGCTGGTGAAGGAGTTTACCGAGCTGCAGGGAATGATCGGTGGCCTGTACGCGCGGGCCCAAGGGCTCAGCGCCACGGTGGCCGATGCGATCTACGACCAATATCTGCCCGCATCGGCCAGGGACGCCCTTCCACGCTCCCCCGAAGGCACCCTCCTGGGTTTGGCCGACCGCATCGACACCATCGCGGGCCTGTTTGCGTTGGGCATGGAACCCACCGGATCGAAGGATCCGTTCGCGCTGCGGCGAGCGGCCAATGCGGTGGTGCGGCTGCTCGCGGAATCAGGTCTGCCGCTGACCCTCGGCGACGTGATCGCGGCGGCGGAGCCGGCCCCGGAGCTGGAGACCAGGCTGAGGGCCTTCCTTGCCGAGCGCGTGGAGTTCTATCTGCGCGAGGTCTGCGGCCAGGCCTATGACGTGGTGAAAGCGGTCATGACGGCCGGCTATGACGATCTGCGCGATGCGGCCGCGCGTGTCCGGGCGCTGACGGCGGTTCGTCCCGAAGCCGACTTCCTGGCTGTGAGCGCCGCCTTCCGGCGCATGAAGAACATCCTGCAGCAGGCGTCGGACCGAGGGATTGCAATCCCGGGCGCGGTGAACGATCTTCTGCTGACCGAGCCCGCTGAGATGGAGTTCTCGCGGCGTGCGCATACGGTGCTGGACCGGGTGGAAGACCTGCGGGAGGAGGCGAACTACGACGCGGCTCTGGAGCAGGTGGCCAGCCTTCGCCCCGCCGTGGATGACTTCTTCGACAAGATCATGGTGATGTCTCCGGACGAGGCGCTGCGCGCTAACCGGTTGGCCCTGCTATCTCTGGCGATCCACGACTTCTCCCGGATTGCTGACTTCTCGGAGATCGTCGTCGCTGGGTAAAAGTGAAAGCGACAGCAGGATAACCGTGTCTTTGAAAACATTGTGCAGGGTGGCTTTTCCTGGGTAAAGCCCACTTGAGGCCGCAGCCCTGGGTACGGCAACCCTGATATGGCTCTAGTTGAGGCGCTGCAGACGGGCGATCAGCTTTTCCGCCAGCGGCTCGCCACTCTCGGTCCAGAGCAGGCGGCTGGAGATGCCGCAGTGCTTCTCCACGCTGAGCGTAAAGGCAAGCAGCTTCTCCACGTTCTGCTGGATGTGCCGGGCGGCGATCGGGTCTATGGGACCGTCCTCTGTGTCGGTGTGGTCATTTCCGCGATCCTGGCCTGCGCGATCCTGGCCTCCGC
>CAXUIM010000407.1:0-3067 GCA_964250885.1 uncultured Acidobacteriaceae bacterium
AGCGCCACGCATGCTCCTCCATGCGGCGTAAACAGATATAAAGGCGCGCATCGAGCATATAAAGGCGCGCATCGAGCATATAAAGGCGCGCATCGAACACGACTCGCCTGGAGAAACGCCCTTGGTCCACGGCGACCGCGGAGCCGCACTAGAATGAAGGGCGATGTCCCTGCTCTTCAACGTGAGTACCACCCAGCCGGGGGGCGGCCGGCGCGGTGAGCTCAGCCTGCCCCACGGCCGTGTGCAGACGCCCGTCTTTATGCCGGTGGGCACCGCGGCCACCGTAAAGGCGGTGCCGCAGGGAGTGCTCGAGACACTCAATGCCGAGATCATCCTCGCCAACACCTACCATCTGTACCTGCGCCCCGGCCATGAGTTGATCCGGCGCGCCGGGGGCGTGCACCGCTTCATGAGCTGGCCGCGGCCGATGCTCACCGACTCGGGCGGCTTTCAGGTCTTCTCGCTGGCTAAATTACGGCGAATCTCGGTGGAAGGTGTCGAGTTCCGGTCGCACCTGGACGGCAGCCGGCACTTCTTTTCCCCGGAGCACTCCATGGCGGTGCAGATTGCGCTGGGCGCCGACATCATGATGGCCTTCGATGAGTGCGTGGAGACGCCCGCCAGCTGGGAGCGCACGCGCGACTCCATGGGGCTGACCCACGCCTGGGCGGAACGCTCCCGGCAGTACTGGCTGGAGCACCGCGAGCAGGCGCCCTGGACCGAATCACCCGCCGGTCCGGGCCTCGCGGACCCGGCAGGCTTTGGGGGTCAGCATCCGGCGCTCTTTGGCATCGTGCAGGGAGGCATGTACGCCGACCTGCGCCGCGAATCGGCGCAGCGTCTGGTCGAGATGGACTTCCCCGGCTACGCCATCGGCGGCCTGGCCGTCGGCGAGCCGCGAGAGGTGACTCGCGCGATGATCGCGCTGACCCTGGAGCACCTTCCCCCCAACAAGCCCCGCTACGTCATGGGGGTCGGCTACCCCGACGAGATCGAAGAGTACGCCCGCATGGGCGTGGACATGATGGACTGCGTGCTTCCCACCCGCGCCGGCCGCCACGGCCTGCTCTTCATTCGCGAAGATCCGCACGATCGCGGCAGCGCCGTGGTGCGGCTCAACATAAAAAAGCACAACAACGCCGAGGATCAGCGGCCGCTGGATGAGGGCTGCGCCTGCATGGTCTGCCGGCGCTATACCCGCGCCTATCTGCGGCATCTGTTCGCCAGCGGCGAGCCGCTCGGGGCGGCTCTGAACTCCATCCACAACCTGAGCTTCTATCTGGAGACGATGCAGCGCGTGCGCGGCGCGCTGGCACGCCGGTAAGGGCTGGGAGGGAGACGGCCTCGCGGGAAAATGGCCATGAAGCCCGAGGCGGGAGAGCTCTGCGCCGGTATGAGGTCGCGGCCCGAGGGCACATGGCCAAGCCATCGCCCCTTTTCAGGCGATCTACACCTACAAGAGCACGCGATCTACGTCTACAAGTGCAGGCAATCTACGTCTACAACAACAGATCGATTCACACGAGAAGATGTCCAGAAAAACAGTTTTGTCGCGGAAAGGGTTGGTGCGGCGGGTGCGGAGCGCGAGGCGAGGGGGGAGATCGAGAGTCCTGGCGGTGCTGAGCCTGGCCGCTTTCGCCATGCATATGGGGGTCCGGGCGCAGGACGGGCCGCTGACCCAGGCGCCCCAGGCGCAAAGCGCGCAGCCCGAGGGGACGGTCACCGGGCAGGTGATCTCCCAGGACACTCAGCTTCCGGTGCGGTTTGCCCAGGTTCTGCTGCAGAGCGTCAGTTCTGTTTCCGCCGACGCGGAGAACGGCGACGGAGGCCGGTTCAGGGCATTCGGCGGCAGCGCGTCCACAGTGACCGGCGCGGATGGCTCGTTCACCGCCACCGATGTAGCGCCCGGAGACTACTACGTGACCGCAGCCGCAGCGGGGTACATTCCGGAGCGATCCCTGCTGACAGCGGCTGTCGCGGCCGGCGCCGATCCGGCCGATCTGCTGGCTCGGCTTCCGGTGGTCCATGTGAGCGCCGATTCGATCAGCTCCGTGACCCTGAGCCTGCAACGCGGCGGGGCGATCGCCGGGCGGGTGCTCTGGGAGGACGGCAGCCCGGCCGGCGGGGTCAGCATCAGCGCGCCCCTGACCACCGCCGTCACCTTGCCGGCCGCGCTGCAGCAGATCCGTTCGCCCGGGCCCTCCGGAAACGCCACCACCGATGACCGCGGTGCGTTCCGCCTCTCCGGTCTGGCTCCGGGACAATACCTGGTGCAGGCAGTGATCCAGAACCGCGCTCAGTTCGGTGGAATGAACATGGGCCGGCAGACAGGTTCGGCCATTCGCGTCTACGCGCCGGGTGTGTTTCACAAAGCCGACGCCAAGCCGCTTTCAATCCGGGCCGGAGAGGAGCGCGATGAAGCTCCGCTGGTGATCGATCTGCACGGCCTGCACACGGTTTCAGGCCATGTGACGTCCGTGACGGCAGGGCTGAGCGTGGCCTCCGGACACGTGACACTCCTCGACCCGAACGACAGCAGTCTCCGCTTAGCGGGATCGGTCGACGATCATGGGGAGTTCACGGTGCAGTACGTCCCGCCGGGCAACTACACGCTGCAGATCGCCGGCGCCAGTACCGAGGCTTCCACGGGCTACCGCGAGCGCACACCGGCCGGGTCCACAAGCTTCCAATCCTTTTCCGAGCCCGTTTCGGTCTCCGATAACGATCTAACCGGCGTCACGGCTGCGCTCACCCCTGGAGCGAGCGAGCCATAGGTCCTAGAGCATTGTCGCTTTCACTGTGAACTGGAATCAGGCGTGCAGTGTCGTTTTTTTGGCGGAAAACGACGTTGAGGCCGGCGGCTTCGGTCTACACCTAAAGCAAAATGCTCTAGTCCCCTGTGTACAGCCAGGCCCCACCGCTGCCCGCCGGATTACCCGCAAAGAAGACGGCGCTCGCGCCATCGATCCGCTTCGCGGCAACCGGAGAGGCTCTATGCCGGTACGCGTAGAGCTGCCGGAACGAAGCCGGTTGAAAGGAGCCGAGGGTCTTCGGTGAGGTAAACGGT
>CAXUIM010000408.1:0-3017 GCA_964250885.1 uncultured Acidobacteriaceae bacterium
ATACGGCTTATGGATCCGGACGGCACGATGCTCTACCTCAACGCGGCTCGCTGAGGCGGAAGCCGATCCGGAGAGAGATTCACCGCAGACCGCCATCGCGGTTCACCCGGAGATCCGGCTCTACGCCTTGCCCAGCACCTTCGCCATGGTCTCGCCGATTTCGGCGGGCGACTTCACGACGTGAATGCCGGCGGCGGACATGGCCGCCATCTTGCTTTCCGCGGTGCCCTCGCCGCCGGAGATGATGGCGCCCGCGTGGCCCATGCGGCGGCCCCGGGGCGCCGTCTGACCGGCGATGAAACCCACCACCGGCTTTTTGACATTCTGCTTGATGAACTCGGCCGCGGCTTCTTCGGCGGTGCCGCCGATCTCACCGATCATGATGATGGCCTCCGTCCCGGGATCGTCATTCAGCAGCCGCAGGGCGTCGATGTGGTTGGTGCCGATGATGGGATCGCCGCCGATGCCGATGGCCGTCGACTGGCCGATGCCGCGCGTGGTGAGTTGATAGACCGCCTCGTAGGTCAGCGTTCCGGAACGCGAGACGATGCCGACCGAGCCCTCCTTGTGGATGCGGCCGGGCATGATGCCGATCTTGGCCTTTCCCGGGGAGATCACGCCGGGGCAGTTGGGCCCGATCAGACGCGACCTGGAGCGCCGGACTACCTCCCACACCTTGACCATGTCCAGCACCGGAATGCCCTCGGTGATGCAGACGACCAGGGGGACCTCGGCAGCCGCAGCCTCCAGGATGCCATCGGCCGCGGCCGGCGGGGGAACGAAGAGGACCGTGGCATTGGCGCCGGTCTCGCGGACGGCCTCCTCGACGGTGTTGAAGACGGGCCAGCCTTCGTGGGTGGTGCCGCCTTTGCCCGGCGTGACGCCGCCCACCACCTTGGTCCCATACTCCGCACATCCCTTGGCGTGGAAGGTGCCTTCGCGACCGGTGATGCCCTGCACGATCAGGCGCGTGTTGTTGTCTACCAATACCGACATGGCGTTCTCTCCTTCTGGGCTCAGACGGCGCCGAGCGTCCGTGCCAGGTGTTCAAAGTCGTCGACGATGAAGTCGTAGTTCGTTGTGGGTTCCGGGTCTTCGGTGGACCGGCGCACGAAGCAGGTCTTCATTCCCTGCCTGGCCGCATGCCGCAGGTCTTCATTGTGTGCGGCGACCATCAACACCTTACGCGGCGGCAGATCCAGAAGAGCACAGGCGCCCGTATACACCTGCGGCGCGGGCTTGTAGGTACGGAAGAGGTCCGCACCGAAGATCATATTCCAGGGCAATCCCGCGCCCCTGGCGATGTCGATCAGCTGCCGGGTGGCGCCGTTGGAGAGCGGGCCGATGATGAAGCTCTTGGTCAGCCGATGCAGCGCGGGCACGGCGTCCGGCCATGCGGGCAAGTGATGCCAGCCCTGCGTGAAGAGGGTGCGGTCTTCGTCGCTCAGCCTCCGGGCGCCGAACCGGCTTATTATCTTGTCCAGCTCTTCGCGATGCAGGGTGTCAAAGTCGGCCCAGGGGCGCTTGCCTTCGCGCACCGGCTTGATGGCGGGCTTGTAGTGCGCACGCCACTCCTTCACCAGCCCTTCCCAATCGGCGTCGACGCCACGCGTTTCGCCCAGCCGGCGGCCGAACGCCGTCATGCCCGACAGCCAGTCGACGGTCGTGCCGAAGGTGTCGAACAGCAGCGCCTTGATAGTTGAATCTACGGTTGTGTTGGGAGAGAGGGGCATTGGGCCGGTCAGCCTTTGGCCGCGGCGACAGCCAGATCCGCCGCTTCCTTCATGGTCGCTCCGACCTCGAACTTCAGGTCCGAATCGGCGAGAATCCTGCGACCCTCCTCGACGTTCGTTCCTTCCAGGCGCAGGATGATGGGAAGCGTCACCTTCAGCTTCTTCGCCGCGGCCACGACCGCCGTCGCCAGCACATCCACACGTAGAATGCCGCCGAAGATGTTGATGAAGATTGCCTTCACATTGGGGTCGCTGAGCAGGATACCGAAGGCGTTTTCGATCTGCTCCTGGTTGGCCCCGCCGCCGACATCGAGAAAGTTCGCGGGCGAGCCCCCGGCGTACTGGATGATGTCCATGGTGGCCATGGCCAGACCGGCCCCGTTGACCATGCAGGCGATGGTGCCATCCAGCTTGATGTAGTTGAGCGCGTACTTCGAGGCTTCGACCTCCAGAGGATCTTCTTCCGCGATGTCGCGCAGCTCCCGCAGGTCTCTGTGGCGGAACATCGCGTTGTCGTCGAAGTTGATCTTGCAGTCGAGCGCGAAGAGCTTGCCGTCCTTGGTAGTGATGAAGGGATTGATCTCCATCAGCGTCGAGTCGGTTTCGATGAAGGCCCTGTACAGGCCCATCATGAAGCGGACCGCCTCGCCGATCTGCGCGGCCTCCAGACCCAGCTTGAACGCCAGCCGGCGCGCCTGATACGCCTGGAAGCCGATTGCCGGATCGACATACTCCTTGAAGATCTTTTCGGGAGTGTCGTGCGCCACCTCCTCGATCTCCATACCGCCCGCCTGCGAGGCCATGAAGACGACCTTCGAGCTGGCGCGGTCCAGTACCAGGCCCAGGTAGAGTTCACGAGCGATGGCCGAGCCCTGCTCCACCAGCAGACGCTGCACCTTCTGCCCGGCGGCCCCGGTCTGATGGGTGATCAACTGCATCCCGAGAATGCCTTTGGAGTGGGTGGCCGCTTCCTCGAGCGTCCTGGCCAGCTTGACGCCGCCGCCCTTGCCGCGGCCGCCGGCGTGGATCTGGGCCTTGACTACCACGACGGCATTGCCCGCCGAGAAGAGCTGCTTGGCGGCGGTGTCGGCTTCCTCGATGGTGGTGGCCATCTCGCCGCTGGGAACCGCGACCCCGTATTTACGGAGGATCTCTTTGGCCTGATACTCGTGGATCTTCATGCAGACTCCATGCGGCGCTACACGCCGGGTTGACCCGATCATGGTAGCGAGCGGCGTGGACGCGCGGCAAGTGAGGGCGGCGATTATCGGAAGAGCCGGGCGA
>CAXUIM010000409.1:0-3005 GCA_964250885.1 uncultured Acidobacteriaceae bacterium
CGGCCGTTGATGATGCGGGCCAGCACGATCACGCCCCGGTAGGGATCGAACCAGGAGTCGAAGATCAGCGCCTGCAGCGGCGCGCTGGCGTCGCCCGCCGGCGACGGCAGAAGCATCACCACGGCTTCCAGAATGTCGGCGACATTCTGACCGGTCTTGGCGCTGACGGCCACCGCATCCTTGGCCGGAAGGCCGACCGACTTCTCGATCATCTCCTTGGTCCGCTCGATGTCCGCGCTGGGCAGATCGATTTTGTTGATGACAGGGATGATCTCCAGACCGTTGGAGATGGCGAGATAGGCATTGGCGAGGGTCTGTGCCTCCACGCCCTGGGAGGCATCGACCACCAGCAGCGCGCCTTCGCAGGAGGCCAGCGAGCGGGAAACCTCATAGCTGAAGTCCACGTGGCCCGGTGTGTCGATGAGGTTGAGCTGGTAGGTGAGGCCGTCGGAGGCCGTGTACATCATGCGGACGGTGTGCGCCTTGATGGTGATGCCGCGTTCGCGCTCCAGATCCATGGCGTCAAGCACCTGGGCCTGCATCTCGCGCGACGTCAGCGAGCCGGTTAGTTCCAGCAGCCGGTCGGAGAGCGTCGATTTTCCATGATCGATGTGCGCGATGATCGCGAAGTTGCGGATGTACTTGGGATCCATGCTGTTCCGCGAGGCCGGCAGCCTCGAATCTCTAAAGCGTTAATCCTGCAGGTGTACCCGGAGCGTATGGCCCAAGGCCGCCTTCCTTTAAGAAAACGGCGCCGTTCCGCTTTCCCCCGGGGCAAGATACAGGAATCTTGCTCTAGGCTACCATCCAAGCGGCGCGCACCCCGCGCTGGAGCCGCGGCTTCCACGCCTTACAATATCTAGATCTAGGTTGATGGCTATCGAGCGAGGCACGGCAAAGTTGCGGCGATTGACCCTTGCGCTGGTCTGCGCGCCGCTGCTGCTGATGCTGAGCGGATGCCCCAAGGATGCGGCCAGCACCTCCACCGCTCCGGGGCGCGCGCCCGCCAATGCTACGGCGCCGGGACTTTCGACTCAGCAAAAGAGCGCAGCCCCGACGGTGCAGACGGCGGCTCAGCAGAGCGCCGACCAACAGAACGCCGCGGCGGCGATCGCGGCGGCAGACCACGCCCAGAAGGTGCAGAACCTTATCAACACCGCCGAAACCAGCTACAACTCCGGTGTCACCAACTACAACGCGAACCGCCTCGACGCCGCCCGGACGGACTTCGATCGGGCCGTGGACACCATGCTCTCGAGCGGCATGGATCTGAAGAACGATCCCCCGCTCTCGGACGAGTTCGAGCGGCTGCTCTCGGCCATCAATTCACTGGAGCTGGTGGCACTGAAGCAGGGCAACGGCTTCTCGCCGACCCTCGAAGAAGCGCCCGCCGATGCTGCATCCGAGGTCACATTCGCGCCGAATCCAGAGCTCGTCGGAAAGGTTACGGCAGAGCTGAAGACCACAAGTTCCGATCTGCCGCTGGTCATCAATGATTATGTCGCCGGCTGGATCAACGCATTCAGCACCAAGCCCGCACTGCACGCTCACCTCAAGGCATCGCTGGAGCGCGCCGGCAAGTACAAAGAGATGATCTCGAAGATCCTTCGCGACAACGGTGTTCCGCAGGACCTGATCTACCAGGCGGTAACGGAGTCCGGCTTTCAGCCTCAGGCTCTGAACCGCGGATCTGGCGCGGGAGGCATGTGGCAGTTCATGCCCTTCAATGACTACCTGCAGCGGAACGGCTACTTCGACGAGCGCTTCGATCCGGAGCAGTCCACCGTAGCCTACGCGAAATACATGAAGGTCCTCTACCAAGAGTTCGGCGACTGGTATCTTGCGATGGCTGCTTACGACTGGGGCCCGGCGCGTGTAACCCGCCTGGTCGCGCGTACCGGCTATGCCGACTATTGGGAGCTGTACCGCCGTGGCGGTCTGCCCGAGGAGACCAAGGCCTACATTCCCAGCGTCATCGCCGCCATCATCATGGCGAAGAACCCGCAGCAGTACGGCCTTACCGACATTGTGCCCGACCCGCCGGTACTCTCCGATACGGTCAGCACTTCCTATGCCATCGATCTGCGCCTGGTTGCCGACCTCACCGGAGCCACCGTGCCGGCCATTGTCGCTCTCAACCCGGCGTTGCTGCGTCTCTCCACGCCGAGCGATATCCCCTATGACCTGCACATCCCACCCGGCACGCGGGACACGTACCTCGATCGGATCAAGGACATCCCCGAGGATAACCGCACCACCTGGCGCTTCCATGTGGCCAAGGCGGGGGAGACTCTGGATGAGATCGCCGCGTCCCTGCACGCCGCTCCCACTGCCGTTGCCACGGTCAACGACATCAGCGCAGCCGATCCGGTTGAAGAGGGCGACGAACTGGTGATTCCCATCGCAGCCGCCGCCAGTGCGCCGGCCGAGCGCTACAAGATGCGCCGCGGCGATACATTGATCACCGTCGCGGACCGCTTCGGTGTCAGTGTCGAGCAGCTCCGTGCGTGGAACCATCTCTCCTCAAATCGCACGGCTCCGGGCCGTTCCATATACGTCGTCGAGCCCGTCCGGCTGGCTCCGCACACCTCCTCTCGTGCGCGTCGTGCGCGCTCTGCCTTGCGGCGCAACGCCGCGCACGCGGGCTCTTCGGGCAACGTGCACCGCACCGCGCCGACGAAAAAAGTAAAGGCAGCCACGTCCCGAGCCGCCACAACAAAGAAGTCTCACGCGGATTGAACGAGGCCGTGCTGCGTCGGCTAATAGCGCCGTGTCCCGGAAAAACGCATGCACCAAATTAGGTGCTTGCTATTTCCTTGCGCCCAGCGTAATTCTGTTGCTAAGATTCGCGCGAAGAACGTGTGCCTCACGGCCACGCCACTTCACATGAATCGATGCGAACGGTCTCAGCAGGGCGCCTCACACCAACACGGAAGCCGGAGATAAAAGGCATGCGGTACGACGAGGAATCCATCAAGCTATATGCGGCGGGCTACGACGATTCA
>CAXUIM010000410.1:0-2970 GCA_964250885.1 uncultured Acidobacteriaceae bacterium
AGTCCGAATGGACATGGAACCTGCGCGAACGGCAAAACCCCACCCCACCCCCACCCACGCGCATGAATGGGATATCCGGCACCAGGCGGCGGGCGTGAACGGCGGGACGTGCGGCGCCCGCCAGCCGTCTCAAGACAGACCGCCTACACTAAGAGCCTTCGTCTAAAGCCCCAGCCCCAGCCCCAGGCTGGCACGCGTGTCGGCGTCGCTCACCGCAATGCCGACCGCATCATCCCAAAGCTTTCCATGGAGCGGACCAGCCGGCTCACGGGATCGTCACCGGCACGAACGGGAATGGAGGTCTGCATCACCGGCCCACTTCCCTGGGCGGCATCGATGGTATCCCGCAGCTTGCGCGCCAACGCCACATCGAAGCCTTCGCTGACCCAGACCGTCTTGCCTTTCAGGGTCAACAGCACGTCGCCTTCACTCGTCGTGTACACCCGCTCCGAGTCGTCCTTCTCGTCGGCCTTGCGACGCTGCAGACCGTCATACTGTCTCGGTAGTTCCTGCTCAAATACCTCGAAGAAGCTGCGCGCCGAGTCCTCATTCCGCCACTGCGAGCTGTACAGCAGTGCCAGGGAGGCCGTGGTCTCTTTCTGCGCCGGGCTCGCGCTCCGGCGCTGGGCCGCGTAATAGATACCGCCAGCCCACTCCGGCGCCAGCGCTTCGGCCAGTGGCCGTCCCCCGAACAGCTCCGCCGTCATCCGGACATCCAGCTCGCCCATCACGCCAACGTCATACGGGTCATAGCCGGCGTCCTTCAACATCGGGTGAATGTCCGGCAGCAGCATCACGGGCACCGGCGTATGGTTCAGGTACGCCTCCGGCGTCATGATCTCGTAGCTGGAGTTGGGCGGAGCCTGGAGCACGCCCGCGAACGCCTTCTGAGTTCCCGACTTCACCAGCACTGCCTGCTCGAAGGACAGTCCCGCCGTATACGGAAACAGCAGCGCCTGCTGCAGCACCAGCGGGGCTCGCGCGAGCACCGGCGAATCGGACATGTCCCCGGCGCTGGTCTCCAGTTGCTGGCCGACCTGGGGAGCGTCTCTGAGGGTCTCGCCAGGATGGCCGCTATCGGCGAGCATGTAGTCGGCAAAGCTCACCATCGCCTGGCCTTCAAGAACCGCCTCACGCGCTGTATCGGTCTCGTCGGTGGCAATGTGCTTGTTGTCCTCTTCGACGTTCTTGGCGAGGCCTTCCATCTCCTGATCGTCCCATTTGGTCAGCCCGACCATCTGGTCCTGCAGCGCGTGAGTCAGTTCGTGAGCCATCACCGGCTTCTGCTGATCGATCGGAACCCAGTTCAGCAGGTTCATCTGCTTCGTCTTGTTGTCATAGAAACCCGCAATCTGCTCGGTCAGGAGACTCAGCATAAACGGGCGCAGATGGAAGTCACGATCCAGCAGACCGAACTTCTTCAGCACCAGCTCGCTCTGCTGCATGCGTTTATTGCTCTTGTCCTCGTCGAACTTCTTGCGCAGCTCTTTGCTCACCTGATCGCGAGAGATGAACCTGCACTTGACCGGATCTTTGACGGGCAGGGAGGTATCCTTGCTGACAAAGTGCAGGATCTGGTCTTCATCGCTCAGCAACTGCTTCTCCTGCTTGTCGGTAAGAACGGTATCCACGGTGATGTTGGTCTGTCCCGACTGCAAGACCGGCGGGGTCACCGGCGCCTGTCCGCCGCTGGGTTGTCCCTGGCCAGCCGGACTGCCGCTGGATGGGGCGCCGCTCTGCCCCGCCGGTGCGGTCTGCACACTGGCTGCGGTTTGCCGGGTATTCGGAGTTTCCGTGGCGCCGAGGATGCGCCCGGGCGCCGCACTGTTCCCCACCACCGGCGCCGCAGCCAACACAGCCGCGACCAACCCAACCACCCACACCTTCTGTACGCTCAAACGTCCTCCGCATCCACACATCTCTGGCCCTAGTGTACTAACCCCAGGAGCCACTCCTTTGTCTCGCGCCTAATTGGCTTTATGGAGCGCCGGCTTCAGGATCTATTGTGGGAAGAGGATTCAATGGAAGAGAGTGCGCCGTACGCCTGCGCCAGGCCAGCAATGTTGCGCCGGACGGACTGCGACGATCGGCCCTTTACAATATGGCCCCTCGAAATGGGGACCGTACAATGTGGTTACATCACGCGTACAGGTTTCCAGGCGATCTCCTTGATCTCTTCGGGCACGCCTTGCTGGCGTCTGCGCAGCTCCGGCCCGACGGCCGGCCGCAAGCGATAGCTCCAGGCCGACTCGACCACGATGCGGCGCAGATGCGCGTTGCCGGTCTTGGTGATGGCTCCGCGGCGGGTGCGCTTGCCACTGGAATCCTCGCTGGGAACCGTGCCGCTGTCCCCCATCAACTGGCGCGGGTTGGGGAAGCGCGACAGCGCGCCCAGTTCCGAGACGATCGGGACCGCCGATAGTTCGGCCACGCCGCGCAGCGCCTGCAGGCCCGCGATCACCTGCCGGATCTGCGGCGAAGCCAGCTTCACCGCCTCGCGGATCGCCTGCTCCAGACGCCTGACCCGCTCGCCCATGTGCTCGACTTCGTGCAGATAATCCAGCCGGGTCGACTCCTGCGCCGGCTGCTCGAACCGCAGCTGCCGCACCCAGGCCATGTAGGGCAGCGTCCACGCCTTCACGCCCATCGCCGGACGCCGGCCCGAACGCAGCAGAAACTTCCCCAGCCGGTGCCGCGCCCGCAACTGGTCCTGCTTGGCCGCCTCGCGTGCCCGCACCAGATCGCGCAAAGCTTCCGAACCCGCGTCCGGAACCCACACCGCGGTCAGATCGCCGGACCGAAAGCTGCGCGCCAGCTTCTCCGCATCGCGCCGATCCGTCTTCACCTTGTCCCCGGCCTTCACCGGCACCAGGCTGGGCGCGATCACCGAGCACTCAACCCCAACTGCAGCGGCACTAGGAGCTTGTTGAAAAAGCACCTCGGATGTCCGCGAGGCAAGTACGAAACCCG
>CAXUIM010000411.1:0-2940 GCA_964250885.1 uncultured Acidobacteriaceae bacterium
TGAGAGTGCTCAGGCATGGGATCACGTCGAGCAGTAGAAGCACAGAAGCATAATGCTCCGCTGGTCTTCCGGACATATAGTGAAAGACCCAGCCGAACTGGCCGAAGGTGCATGCGAGCATGCAAGCTGCCAGCGGCCACGTGAACAGACAAGAGAAGTAAGGCCTATCTTGGTATTTGATTCCGTAGAACATCAACAGCCGAGCCGAGCCCCAGCTGAGAGGCGTGAGCAGAAACAGTAAGAAGAACTGGGGCATCAGATGTTTCAATGTACGGGCCTCAGGATGCTTACTTCAGTCACAATATCGGCGGCTAGCGAGACAGCTTTAGGCATACAGGGTAGACGGGTGCTGAGGTTCTGGAGCGCGTGAGGTTTTGGAGTCGTTCGTACGGCGGACTATCGTTATGCAAACGGCAAGAGGGAGGGGTCGACCATGATACAGCCTGATCTAGCTGCTCCACTGAAGCGTTGGAGCAAGGACGATTATGCGGCGGGCTATCGGTCGCGGTTCTGGGAGATCCCGCTTAGGGATGGCGCTAGCTACTCGTGGCATTGCGGGTGGGATGATGCCGACACAGAGATTCTGGAGTCGACGAGACATGAGCGCGCAGTCGCGGAGGGTCGGGAAGACGCCTTTCCGGGTACGTGGATGTTGCTCTTTGACGTCGGCGGTGATGCGCGGGTGAATGGGATCCCGTTTGACCGTACTCGAACGCAACCGTGGAAACAGGGGTGGATTGAGGCGGACATCAATCTTGGTGTCACTGTTGGGGTTTGACCTAAGGCCGCGGTACGAGGCGCCCAGATTGAGGTAGACCCAACAGGGCTGTGTCAGGTGCAGGGGACCCACGGCAAGCCGCCTTGGTGTAAGTAGCGGCTGGAATGGTGGAATGCCTTCAAACTGGCGCAAGCAAGCCTAACGGCTCCTAAATCTGCGAAGCCATTGACCTTGCCGTGGTCTTCTTGAAGGGAGTAAAGCAAAACCGACACTTGATAGAAGTATCGGCACTCCAAAACTTATGGCAACTGGCATGGCGATTCCATCCAATGACTTGTTCCGCAGGATCAAACTCCCCGCGAAAAGAATGCAAAGAACGAAGGCGAGACCAGCAACGAGAAATGCAAGAACACACGCAACTCCCCTCAAGGTTGAACCGGTCTTTTCTTCCCAAATAGCACCGCAGCTAGGGCATCCAGGAAAGCCGGGTCTTACTGCGCCACCACAGAACCCGCACACGCCGTTGTGATCCGCGAGTCTCCTCACGATGTCGAATACGCTATCACGGGCTTTCGACCATCCTAAAAGACCGATTTCAGCCGGGTTCCGGGTCAGATATAAAGGGGAAGGACGTTGCAAGCCGTATCCAGGAGCGCGTTGCACTTGCATCATAGACCGAAGCCGATGCTATTGTCTTCGCGGCGTTGCTGAATGGCTTCTTGCTTGCGTACGAGCTCGGGGGCGTGGTGATTACCGTAACCTATCGCACGGTCAAGCGCAGCCTCTTGCGTGATGGGGTTCTTCTGCTGGTCGTAGAATTGGCCGCTTGGGCCGTCGATGTGAATATGCCGGCGTGTCTCGCCATGCTGGTACGTCTGTACGGTGCCGTTCTCGACCTTCCATTCGAACTGCTTAGCGTCTTCAGGGTGTAGTTCGCGCTTGATGGGCTCGTAGTGGCGTTGGCGCTCGGCTGGGGTGTAGATCTGCTCGTATGCGTTGTCCATGGGGCGTTCCTTTCGGGGTTGTGGTGGTGGTTGTTGGCGGAAATCGACGGCCGACGTCTTCGAGGCGTCGTGACTAAGGCGCTGGCCGAGCGCGGCGGCATCATTGGTGTAGATCTGCGCGTCAACCGAGGCACGGGAGACGCTCACGTACGCAAACCGGGTGTTGATCAGTTCAGGATGGGCCCGGGTGTCCATATTCACGAGCACGCGCTCTGCTGTGACGCCCTGAGAGCTATGTGAGGTCACTGCATAGCCGTGGTCGAAGTGCTTCATCTTCTGGGGATCGAAGTTGACAGCCTGGTCTGGCTTGCCGTCCAGGCGAACGGTAACGATTCCGTCCGTGATCTTCTCCACGGTGCCGAGGTCTCGGTTGGCAACTCCGAGGGCGCGGGACGGCGCGGTGAACTGGATGCGGTCGCCCTTCGAGAAATCGCGGCCGATTTCCTGGTAGGTGCTGATACCGTGCAGCCGTTTCGGGTCATAAGTGATGTCGCGCCCATCCTCGGTACGGACGGTGAGCCGGTTTGTTTCCGGGTCTACTCGAGTGATGCTCGAGTAGCTACCCTTGGCGATGCCCAGGTCCTTGCTGCCTTTGCTGTAGCGGACAACGTCCCCTTCCCGGTACTGCGCTGCCCACTGTCGATCGGCTCCGGTGAGTTCGGCGCGCGGAATGAGTGTGGGCAGGAAATGGCTATCGCGAGCGACGTGGCCAGCTTCCTGGAGCTCTTCCCGGACAGCGCGGTTGATCTCGCGGCGGCTAGCATTATCCGGTGAGACGATGATGGTCCCCTGAGGCTTGGCCGCGTAGTCCTTGGCGATGGCGGTGATGCGGTCCTGACGTTCGTCAATCTGCCGAACGCGCCCTTGCTGCTGAAGCATCGCAACGCCAGCGGCAGTCTCGTTTCGGGAAAGTTTCTCGACGGCAGCGAGCAACTGCAGATCTTGCTGCCGAACGATCTTGTCGAGTTGCGCGGTGCGCATACCGGCATCCTGCATTTGTTCGAAAGGCTTGCCCGCATCGACGCTCTGGTGCTGCCGGGTGTCGCCGATGACGAGAACGCGGTCCTGAGGAGCGATCTTGTCGAGGAAGTCTCGCATCTGGCGGGTGCTGGCGAGGCTTGATTCGTCGAGCATGTAGAGATGCCGGCTGGCAGGATCGATCGGGCCGGTGCTGCCGCGAGCCAGGAATCCTTGCAGCGTATCGGCGGAGACACCCGC
>CAXUIM010000412.1:0-2922 GCA_964250885.1 uncultured Acidobacteriaceae bacterium
CCGGATGCTTTCAAAGCGGAGATGCAGGAGATCCGCACAACCAAACACAAAGCGGCCCAGGAAGTCATGCAGCAGTACGCGGCTGCGGAGAGAAAAAGATGACCAACAACAAGACAGAATGGGGCCGTAAGGAAACGGTTATCTGGCCTCCGCAACTGCCGATCTACACACTAGGAACGCTCGTGCTGGCGCTTCCAACTCTCGCCACATTGCTCTTCGGGATGTACACAACCAAACCATTTCTAGCGCGGAATTACACGGGCGATTACATCAAGAGTGCAGCCGGTTCGGAGTTCAAGCTGCACAATTCCTTTCGGCTGATCTACCTCACAGGCGGCAAGCGAAGCCCCCGGATAGCGCAGCCCAGCGACTTCGTTGCGGGTCAAACTCTCCTACCGAACGGCAAGAAGCTCGACGTGGAGTTGTCGCCTTCGGCCAGGGATGCGGGGTACACCACCTTTGCGCGTGGACCCGAACGCAAGATTGCGGACGAAGCCCTGCGAACATGGTTCCAGGCGGCTATCTTCGGAGGCGACAGCCTGCTCGAAGCCTACGGCCCAGCCCTCATAGAAGCGGGCTGCGTCGTCATATTCCTACTCTGTTTTGCTGTCCCGTGGGACTTCAAACGCGCCAAGCGGATGAAGTATGGACGGCTCCTGCGTGGCCCGATCATGCTCACTCCAAAGGCATTCAATGCCACGCTCAAGGGCGACGGGCTAGGCATCAGGACCACGGAGAAGGGCGCGATTCTGCGGCTCCCGCGCACCGACGAAGCGAAGCACATTCAGATTATGGGCGACACCGGCGCGGGCAAAAGTACGTTGCTTAAAGAGCTTCTTCAGCAGATTGGCGACCGCAACGAATCGGCCATTGTGTACGACCCGGCAGGGGAGTTTACCCAGCAGTTTTACCGTCCCGACCGAGGCGATTGGATTCTGAATCCGCTCGACAGGCGATCTCCCTACTGGACGCCCGCGAGCGAGCTTCGCACCCCTGCCGAGGCTCGCACCATCGCCGCCTCTCTCTACCAATCGACCGAAGACAAGAAGGGGGAATTCTTCACCCAGACGCCGCAAAAGATCTTTGCCCATCTCCTGAAGTACAAGCCGACGCCGCAGGAATTGGTCAAATGGATGGCGAACGAGGACGAGATTGACCGGCGCGTAGCGGGTACTGAGCTGGCGTCGATCATAGCCAAAGGAGCCCAGCAACAGCGCAGCGGTGTCCTCGCTTCGCTTGGGTTGGTGGCCGATAGTCTGCGTCTGCTACCGAGCCTGGAAGAGGCAAACAACCGCGAGTGGAGCGCCACCGAATGGGCCGAAAAGCGCAAAGGCTGGATCTTCTTTACCTCGACTGAAGCCGAGCAGGAAGCGCTCAGGCCCTTGCATTCCCTTTGGATCGACCTGCTGATTCTGCGGCTGCTCACGGCTCCCAAGCCAGGACAGAAACGGGCATGGCTGGTGATTGACGAGCTGGCGAGCTTGCAGCGTCTTCCCCAGTTCCACACAGCTCTGACCAAGGGACGCAAGAGCAACAATCCCATCGTCTTTGGCTACCAGGGCAAGGCCCAGCTCGAAATGATCTATGGGCACTACGCCGAGGTGATGCTGTCCCAGCCAGCTACCAAGTTCGTCCTGAAAACGGCCGAGCCGAAAGCGGCAAAGTGGGCCTCGGACCTCCTCGGAGAGATCGAGATTGAACGGGTGCGAGAGACGGTTGCGGATGGCAAGCGGGCCGGAAAGAGCTTCACCCTTGACCGACAGGTTGAGCCTTTGGTGATGAGTTCGGAGATTGAGGGTCTGGCCGATCTCCATACATTTGTGAAGCTGGGAAACTACGTCTCCCGGTTCTCCTTCCCGCACCTTGCCCTGCCGATCATTGCGCCTGCACTGGTGCCGCGCCGTATCTCGGACGAGACAATGTGGTTCAATCCGCTGGCTCCGCTCCGGTCTGTGCCAGCCGCCGAGGTGCCCGCTGCCAAACCAGCGACAACCGCCCCACCAGCCCCGGTAGCAGCCGTCCCGCCCACCTCGCAACCAGCAACCGCCGCGCAGAAAGCACCCCCGTTCCCCCCGCTTCCAGCGGACCCCAAACGGCAGCTTCCGCATCTCGTTCAGCCGCCGTCGCCGGTCGTTGACCCAGGCGCAAGCAAACTCGGCAACCTTTAACCGCAGCAGCGACCAAAGGAGCAATGTCATGGCTTTACTGGACCATCTTCGGACGGCGTGGGATAACCACAAGGAAGACAACGAAATGCTGAAACGGTTGTCGGGCGAGTGGCAGGAGCGCCCGTCCGACACCGAAGAAAACACCGTGCGGCATCTCCAAAGGATCACCCAGCCGACCATCGATCGCTACCTGTCCGAACATGCGTTGGAGCACCTTCGGAACGCCTCGCCAGAGCAGGCAGAAGAGGTCGCAGGCAAGATTCATAAGGCAACCGGCATCACCGAAACCAACGCTCGCGCCGCCGTGGAGTTGCAGCAGAACGACTACCGGCCTTCACCCATCGACAGCCCACAAGAGTTGGACAGGGGGAGCAGGCAACCGGCTGAAGCGTACTCATCGCCCGCCGTCAGCACGCGGGTGCCAGAGCCCGAACAGGACAGCACCGCCCGTGAATACAAGCGCCTTGAGCAAAGCGTTGGGGCCGAGCACGCCCAGGATTTCACCTGGAAACAGGACAGCGGAGACATCAAAAGCTACCAGCACGCGGCCACCGGCAATCACGTCCATTTTGATTCCGCAGGGCAGTTTTACAACCAGGAGCGAGAGCCGATTTCTCGCGAGGCGGCTATCAGCCACGCCGTTTCCGTCCGCGCAATCGAGGTAGTGAACCCCAGCGTTGCTGTCCCCGGATTGGACGCAGCGAGCCCCGCCCCGAGCACTTCTACCCCCGAGCGCTCACAGGCAGCAACAGTG
>CAXUIM010000413.1:0-2871 GCA_964250885.1 uncultured Acidobacteriaceae bacterium
CTAGGCTGTACCGGGCAGTGGCGGATTCTTTGTGTTTCCTTCGGCTGCGGTCACTCCGGCGGCAGCATGGGCTCAATGCGCATCAGGTTGTTGAGCGTGTTTCTCTGCGCCTGGTTCATTTGCGACTGATACGCCTCTGAGTTCATCATCGCGGCCCGCTGATCGGGAGGGAGGCGGCGGAGTTCGCGGAAACTGCGCGCTACCACGCTGCGCTGGTCGGGAGGGAGCGAGCCGAGTTGTTGCATGGCGCCTCGGACCTGCGCGCGCTGGCCGACTGTAAGCCGCTCCATCGCCTCGTTGTGGGCGGTCCAGCGCTGCCGTTCCTGCGGGGACATTGCGTTCAGTCGTCCCAGCAGGTTGCGATAACGCTGCTGGGCCTGCGGCGGAAGCTGGTGAAACCCCGGCTCATTCTCCAGCGCCCGCTGCTGTTGGGCCAAAGGCAAATTGTGGTGCTGACTCATCCACTCCGGCAGATGCTCCCCGTTCGCCCTGGAGTGAGCGCCTGAATTGGGCGGCGCACGACGCTCGATCGGAGCGGGCCGCTGCGACTGAGCGTTTCCCTGGGGCGCCTGACGCACCACGGGTGCGGCAGACTGTCCCGGCTGGCGTTGCATCGCGGAAGATCCTTGACTTTGTACCCGCTGCAGGCCGTTGTAGGGTTGCGGCCGGGTCCCTCCCATGCCGGCCTGCGGACGCGACGGCCCCTGGATACCCGGGCGCCCCTGCCATTGGGGCCGCATCAGGGCCGATTCTGACCTTTCGGCGCGACGCTGCGCGAAAGCGCACCCGGCGGACAGCAGCGCCAGCAGAGCCATGCCCCGAAATGTCAGAGAAGTGCGCATAAGAGAGAGTTGGAGGCCGAGTCCAATCGACAAAACGCCGGCAGAGCCCTCTGCCGGCGTTTTGCGTCGAAAACTCGTGCGCGGTCGAGCGTTATCATACCCGAACTGGTTGCTGCTCCCGCAGTGCGGGGCGCCAGGAACCGGAGGCAGGGAAGCGGGGTCTTCATTCTCCTCCGGGTATTGAATCTTGAAATCTAGGTTGTCGGCGGCGCGCTGCTCTGGTCCGCATTCGAACCCGAAGCATCCAGCAGTTGATCCATCTGCTGCAGCGCCTGCACATTGTTATCCATGATCCTCAGGTCATTGACCGCCGGCGCAACAGCCTGAGTCACCGGGAGCGCCTCGTGCTCATAGATTCCGGCCGCGGCGCCTCCTCCCAGCAGCAGGACGAAACCCAGAGCGCCGGCCAGCGCCGGGCGCATCTGCAGCCGGGTACTGAATAGAAAGAACGAACGCACCCGCTCCCATATCGATTCGGGCGCCGCGGCCGCGGCCTCGCGCAGGCGCGCATGCAGCCTGGCGTCGAAGTAGGACGACGGATCAGGCGCCGTCCAGCTATCCAGCAGATCGAAGGTGGAGCGCAGTTCGGCAAGCTCTGCCCGGCACTCCGGGCACGTGCTCATATGTCCGGCCACTTCAGGGTGTGCCGCCGCGTACTCCGGATCCAGAAGCAGATCGGGGAAGGCCGCGTGGCAGGTCTTGCAATTCTTGTTGTCTTTCATAATCACCGCCTCTTCGGGTGGGTTCCTCTTTGTCTAGCAAGATCTCCAGCCCTGCTCTGTCTCAATCTTTGTATCCCTCGAACTACAACATTACTGTCAAAGCTTCCGCCGGGCCAGCCTCCCTGAAGCTGGCTACACGAACTCCTTCAGCTTCTCGCGCAAGGTCTGGTAGGCGCGAAAGAGAAGCGACTTCGTCGCCGATTCGGAGAGCTTCAGAACCTCCCCAATCTGCTTGTAATCCAATCCCTCGTACTTGTGCATCAGCACAGCCGTTTTTTGCCGCTCCGGCAGCGCCAGCACGTGCTTCCGGATAGCTTTCATTCTCTCTCTCCGGAGCAGGTCGGCCTCGGCCGACGGCGTGGCATCCGCCACATCCGGCGTGGTTCCCGTATCCTGGTCCGGCTCGTCCAGATAGACCGTCGAAGCGGAGCGCTCGTGACGGGTGTCGCGCGCATGATTTACACCCAGATTGGTGGCGATCCGGTACAGCCAGGTGCTGAACCGGGCTTCGGCGCGATAGGTCTCCCGTGACCGGTAAATGCGGAGAAAAACTTCCTGCGCCAGCTCCTCCGCAACCGCCTGGTTATGAACCATGCGGTACATAAAGTGGACGATCGGTTTGCGATACTTGTTGAGCAGCACATCGAACGCGGCCAGGTTGCCCGCCCGCAGCTCCAGCATCACCTCGGCGTCCGACAGCTCTGAAAAATCACCTCGGGCGGCCGCCGCGCGCCGCGCCTCCGCCTGCTCGGCGCTTAAACCTTCGGGTGCAGGCCGGCCTTCCAGGTGTCTGCCTCCTCCCGGGCGGCCTTCACTGCCTAAAAATCCGGTCGGTAGCGCCAGCGTTCCCATATCTTCACTAACCCGGTCTTTCTCGTCGGGTTGCGCGGATTCCTCGAGATCGCCCGATTTTCCGGCATCGGTCCGGTCCGGCGGTTCGGGTCTGCGGGGAAGCGTCATCAGGCCGTAATTGTACCTGCGCCGGTCATCGTCCTTGCACCCACTCCCAGCCGCCGGCGGAAGCGAAGTTTCAATTCGGACACCGAAAGAGGACCGCTCCCCATGTGCGCGCGCCGCTTCATCCGAAGCGCACAGCCTTGGGGGCGCCCGAGCCTGCTGAACCGGTTCGTCTGGCCTGGCGGCCGGTTTCGGGAGCCGGCCGCCCGGTGCTATCATCGTTTCTATAGTGGTTGCGCGGCTGGGGTCATTCTGGCCCGCCGACCCCAGGCTGCTCCGGCCAATCGGCCAGCGACGGGCGCATAACTCAGCGGTAGAGTGCCACCTTCACACGGTGGAAGTCGTAGGTT
>CAXUIM010000414.1:0-2852 GCA_964250885.1 uncultured Acidobacteriaceae bacterium
CTGGGTCCTCAATCCCGCTGCGTCCCGCTTTAGGAGCTTGTTGAAAAGCACCTCGAATGTCCGCGAGGCAAGTACGAAACCCGCAATCAAAGCGGGTTTCGCGAAGCTAGCGAAGCCACAAAAGCCGATTTTCAACAAGCTCCTAGAACGCCAGCACACCCTTCTCGATCACCAGTTCGTCGACCGCCATATTCAGCGCCAGGCCTATCTCGCGGAGGCCGTCGCGCCACTCGCGGGACCAATAGCGGCTGTCATAGCGGCGCACCAGATCGTTCCAGATGTTCTGGGCCTGCCAGAGGCTGATTCCGATGGGCAGACTGCGCAGACTTTCGGCGATCTCGAGCGTCTCGTTGAGAACGCTCAGGTTCATCAAGTCGACGGCGCCCTCCAGCCGGATCATGGCGCTCTTCATGCGCTTGTCGGCGGTGAAGCTGAGCAGAGCGGCGTCCAGGGTCACGTGGTCGATCGCCGCGCGGCGCAGCAGGCGCGCGATCTCAGCCCGGTCGTAGCTCTCCGCTTCCAGGGCGCGGCGCAGGCTGGCGTTTATGGCAAAGTGCGCCGTCAGGGCCAGCGCCGGGGGTGCGGGAACGTTGGCCTCGTTCAGGAAGTCCAGCAGCGTGGCGTGCTCCTCGTAGGTGCGCATGAGTGAACTTTCAACCTCGGCCAGCGTTTGATCCAGGATGTTCTTCAGTATGCGATGTTGTTCGTCCACAAACAGCGAGGTCACAGAGTAGAGCGCACCGTCGAAGTACGAATCGATGACGCGGACGAGCTCCGGCAGGTTGGCCCGGCGGATGGAGGCCGCGGTGCGGTTGGAGAAGTTCTCCCACTCGGCCTCGGCGTCGGGTTCATGCCAGGGGAAGCGCCGGACGGCGGCCGAGAGGTTCTGGTCTCCGAGATGCAGCACGACATAGCAGATATCCTCGGTCTCTTCGGTAATGCGCGAGCGCAGCGCCACCCGGCCGATAGCGAAGCGGCCGCGGCCCGAGGTCAGCAGATCGTAGCTCTGGCGGTGTACTTCAAAGCAGAAGAGCTGCCCGAAGTCCGGATAGCTGCGGAACATCGAGCTGATCGCATAATGAGCGCCTACCTGCTCGAGATCGAGGCGTGCGCCGGTGACGAAGCGGCGGTAGACTTCGGCCCCGTTGCCGATCTCCGGCACATTGCTTTCCGCCCGCGCCAGCACTTCAAGAAACTCTGCTTCGAGCGCGGCGCCCGGCTCGCCAAAGAGCTTGGCGGCCAGCTGCAGAACGCGGCCGGCGTAGGCGATGATCTGGACCGTCTCCAGGCCGGAGATCTCGTCGAAGAACCAGCCGCAACTGGTGTACATGAGCTGGGTGTGGCGCTGCAGCTCCAGCATATCGAAGACAGTGACGCGTTCGGCCGCGGTCAGCTTTCGGACCGCATGCGTGTCGAAGAACTGGTCGACGTTGTCGCGGCCGCGGTCGAGAATCACGTGGATGTAGGCGTCGCGCGCGGCCCAGAGATCCTTGAGCAGGCCGTCCGCGGCGGCCTCGGCCAGCGGCGCTGTCTTGTCCCGCAAAAAATCCAGCGCTTCGCGCAGCGGCCCGCGCCACCGCTGGTTCCAACCCGGCTTGCCGCCATTGCAGCCGCAGTCGGACCGCCAGCGCTCGACGCCGTGAAAACAGCTCCAGGAGGTATTTTCGTTCACTTCGGCCTCGAACCGGGGAGGAAACCTCTCCAGGAATTCGCCGTAGTTGGTGATGTGTGCGAGCTTGTTCTCCTCAATCCAGTGCAGCGCATAACTCAGGGCCATATCGCCGTGCTTATGGTGGTGCCCGTAGCTCTCGCCATCCGTGGCTACGTGAACCAGTTGCGGCTGGCCGGCGGGTCTGTCCGGCCGAAAGCCGGCGACCAAACGGCTGCCGAACTTCTCGCCATCGTTCAGCAGGCCTTCGAAGGCGATGGCGCGGGAGGTCGGGCCGTCGTAGAAGAACACCGCGATGGAGCGGCCTTCGTCGAGCCGCACCAGGTACGGCTGGGTGGTGTCTACGCTGGCGTCCGGAGTCTCCTGCCAGACCGCATCGGACGCTGCCGCGGCGGAGGTCTTCGGAGCCGCGGCGCTTTGGGTCTCGGCATGCTGCGCCTGGGCGTTTTGGGGCTGCGCGCTTTCGGACGAGGCGCCGCCGCCGTCCTGAGGTGTGTGAGCCGCGGCGGCCCCGCCCTGTTTGCCGGCCCCATCCCGATGGGCAGCCGGAGGGGCTGCGGTGGCTGAACTCTCCTGCTGCGGCAAAGCCCGGACGCGGGCGCACTGCGAGGGCGCGAGCACCGTGAATCGAATTCCCTCCTGCGCCATGAGATCGAGCACTTCGCCAGAGACGGCGGTCTCGGCCAGCCACATGCCTTCGGGCCGCCGCCCAAAACGATGCTCGAAGTCGGCGATGCCCCAGCGAATCTGGGTACGGGCATCGCGCTGGTTGGCCAGCGGCATGATGATGTGGTTGTAGACCTGGGCAAACGCGGAGCCATGGCCGGAGTACCGCTCGGCGCTGACGCTATCGGCGTCCTGAATCATGCGGTAGGTGCGGGGAGCGAAATCCGCCAGCCACTTGAGGAGTGTGGGGCCGAAGTTGAAACTCATGCGCGAGTAGTTGTTGATAATTCGAACGATCTGGTTCTGCAGGTTGGTGATACGCGAGGCCCCGTTGGGCGCGTAGCACTCGTAGGTGATGCGCTCGTTCCAGTCATGATAGGGCGCGGCGGAGTCCTGCAGTTCGACCGTCTCCAGCCAGGGGTTCTCCCGCGGCGGCTGATAGAAGTGGCCATGCACGCAGACATAACGGAGCGGCATCTCTGCCGCGGTGGGACGGGGTGCGGGGCGGGACTTGGAG
>CAXUIM010000415.1:0-2847 GCA_964250885.1 uncultured Acidobacteriaceae bacterium
AGGGCATTAGCAGACGACGAGGCAGCGTTTGCACCTCATCCAGAATGATGACCGAGCGCGCGACATTGTGGATGCGCCGCAGATCGGATGGGTGATTAGAGAAGAGCGATTCGAAAAAGCGGACGCTGGTCGTCACGATCAGCGGTGCATCCCAGTTCTCCGTTTCTACCGGCCGGCGCCGCTCACCCTGGTTTCGGCCATCTTCCTGTTGCGGAGCCAGGGCTTCTGCCCCATTTTTGTCTCGATAGTTCAGTTTCTGCACAGCTCCCGAGTGGTGCTCCAGGAGCGATTCATCCCCGAAGACATCACTGTAGACCTTGGCATTCTGCTCGATGATCGAAAGGTAGGGGATCACCACGATGACGCGACGGAGCTCGTCTGGTCTCGCATTGATGCGCTCCAATGCAAAACGCATGGCGGCCAGTGTTTTGCCGCCTCCTGTGGGCACTGTCAGCGACAGTAGGCGTGCCTCGCCCATTGCTGCCTTTGCACAATGCTGCTGCACTTCGTCGCGCGCCTTCAGAACGCCAGCACTGCCGCCGTTCTTGCGAGCTCGCGCCTGCACCTGATGCAGATGCCGGAGGAGCTGCTCCAGACGAAGCTTCGCCTGAAGCGGGGCCTGGGCAGCTTCGAGGCCCGCCGTGTCCAGACGGTCGGCGTCGACCAGGCAACTCAACAGCATGCGGGTAAATAAGTCCTTAAAGCGGAAAGGCGCAGGCTGTTTGATCTGCTCCAGTGCTTTGGCTATCTGCGGTTGGTCTTTGCAAGCGTCAGCCCAGAGATCTTCAGCAATGCGTTGATCCCGTTGCGCTTCGCTCGCCGCATTGGTCGGACTTGTGTCTGTCTTGAGTGGATGGTGATCTCTCAAGCCCGCGTGGTGTGCAGCAATGGCATCTACAACGGGCAACGCCCAATCGCGGGCCGCTTTGCCTGTCGGCAAATTTCTTACTGCTAAGGCTCCGTATAGAGCATGCGGGCAGCCGGTTCCTTTACCGTCCAGCATGTCTTGGAAGCACGGTCGGTACTTGCCATAGTCGTGCATTATCCCGGCTACAGCCGCCATCTGACGGAATGCTTCATTGGCGGGTGCAGTGGTCTTTGCCAACCGGTAGGCCAATTTTGACACTTTCAGCAGATGCTCTGAAAGCAGCTGCCATTGCGCTTTGGGTGAGTCTCTATGTAAGCCCTTAGGGTCTGAATGTGCCCAGAACTGTGCCATGGTCGTTTCCAGGTGTTAGCAGTTCAAAGAACCTCCGCAAACAGCCGCAACTCGGCAGATGTAGCAACCAGCCCCATGCTGGTGAGGATGTCCAGTTACTTCTCAATCGTGTACGGCGGCCTCTGGAGCCTGCGGCGTGTCTTCTGGACCTCCCCACAAAACGCGCCTGGCGCGACATTCAGCTGATGCAGAAGAACTCATCCGTGTGCTGGACATCGTTCCAAAAGGCGCAAGCGCCTGCTCGGGGAAATCCTTCAAGTTCTGGGTCACAATCGCGCCACAGCAGCCGGCAATCGCGGCAGCCAACACATGGCGCTCATCCGGATCGGGCAGCTGAAGGGAAGGGATCAGGGCATCGTAGCCCGTGATGAGGCAGTCGCGCGTACTGCTGTCCATCAGGTCGCGCGTCCGCTCCAGCTTTGCTCTGACCCGATGGGGTTCATTCCGGAGAAACGCTTCGATCCATTCCTGGTGTATATCGGCCGTCCACTTTGCCCGAAACAGATCCACGATGGCAAGCTGAAGCAGCAAATCCCGCAACGGGGCCGGATGAAGCACGTTGGCGTCCAGCAGCGCCGTATAGGCGCTCACGACAGGCTGTGGCCCATTCCTCCTTCCTGGGCGTTCAGGGCGAGCTGGTCCAGAACCGCTTCACGCGCCTGATCCGTCCGCGTTTTACAAGCTATAACATCTTCCTTCAGATTCGGCGATGCTTGCCGACCTTCCGGTGGGGGATCGCCTTCTCGGCCAGAAGCTCATTAGGTAGGGGCGGGACACATTCAGCACGTTGGCGGCCTGCACAGTGGTCGACTCGGCATTCTCCGGGATGATGGAAACGCTCTGGCCGGCCGACATCGCCTCGAGAAAGTTCATTAGGAGCGAAACGGCCCCGGCCGGCAGTTCGAGCGGCTGTTCCCGCTGGGCGTCCAGTACCCGGATGCAGAGGGACTGATTTGTACCCTTATATCGCGAGAGTGGCTGCCCAGAGGCGCGCCGCTCTAAAAGCCTAAGCTGTCGTTTACAGCAACCTTATGTCTCTGCTCCGAGCCAAGATATCGCTCGGTGGTCTGGATGGACGAGTGCCCCGGAAGAAACTTGATCTGTTCCAAGTCTCCGCCGGCTTTTCGGCAGAGCCTTGCACAGGTCCTCCGCAGGTCGTGGGCCCCAAACCTCTCGATCCCTATCTGCTTCGCCGCCTGCTCGACGACGGACCACACAGCCCAGTCACTCAGGCCACCGCCCTGTACCTTGCCGCTTTTGGAGACACGTCGCAACAACCCGCCATCCTCGATCTTCGCTGCCGTGATCCAGGCGTTGATTCCCTGCTTGACCCACATGGGTACGGCGACCGTGCGGATACGCCTTCCCTTCCCGCACAGATCGGCCCGCACCCAACGGACTTCGCGGAGCTGGATCGTCTCTATGTCCGGCATGGCAAGCTCGTTCCGGCGCAGGGCGCAGCCGGTGAACAGGGCGAGGATTACGTAGTCGCGCTTGCCTTTGAGGGTCGAGCGGTCCGGCACGGCCAGCAGTTCCCTCGCCTGCTCCTTTGTAAGCCAGTTTCCAAGACGAATGCCGTTCTGCCGGACATTCGGTACGTCTTCCATCTGTGACGACTCTTCCGCGGT
>CAXUIM010000416.1:0-2835 GCA_964250885.1 uncultured Acidobacteriaceae bacterium
GTTAGACGGGAACTCGCGCTCGCGAATCTGCAAGAGACCGCGGTTACCCAATTCAGAATTGCCCACGGCAGAGCGGCTCCCGCGGTGTCAGCATTCCATTCCCTCGTAGCTACAGAGCATTTGCTTTTACTGTGAACTGGAAACAGGTGTGCAGTGTCGTTTTTTTCGGGGTAAAACGACTTTGAGGTCGGCGGCTTCGGTCTAAACCTAGAGCAAAAATTCTCCGATCCACGGACACACCGGCATTGAAGTCCACCACCAGCGAGTGACCACTGACCTGCATGGAGTGAATCTTGAGATCCTCGAGTTTTATCGCGTAGCTCGTGGTCTGGGTGGAGTTCACCAGCAACCGCCGGAGCAGATCGGCCACGTTCACCTTCATCTGCTGCGGAAGCTTCTTGCTGAGAAAGGGAATCAGGAAGAAGTTCAGTTCCTTGGACTCGCTGAGGCGATCGATCCGCGGATCGCGGAAACCCAGGGTCTCGCCCTGCGCATCGGGGATGATGGAGACGTCGGCTTCGGTTGCCACGTCGAGGCCCAGGCAGGATCCATGCATGGCCGCACCCAGCTTGGCGCGGGTCTTGAAGTGCACCACGATGCGATCCTCGACAAAGCTGACCTCTGGATCCTGCGCATAAGCGAAACAGCCTGCTGCGGATCTTCCGCGAAGATAGTACGGCCGTCATCGGCGGTGAAGAGCTGCTTAGAGCGATATTCATATTTGTGTCCCCAGGCTGAAACGGTGCGGTGCCGTTTCTTGAGGAAAACGGCGTTGAGCGTCTACGCTCTGGGTATACCTGACCGACGACCCTGTGCCCGCCTCCGGGCGCGACAATCAGACGGGGATGCAATGGGCATCGATGCAGTGGAACCAGCGCCGCGATTGAACGAATATGATTCTATGCAATCGCGGTGTCCACCCAACAAGAGGGGCATGACTGAAGATGAAGCATAGAGACCTCGTTACACGCAGATCCTTTGTCAGTTCCGCCGCTGTCGTCGCGGCCTCCGCGCTTGCTTTGCCCACACCCGCCGCCGGAGCGCAGGAGCTTCCTCCAGCGAACCGGGCCGATCAGTGGGTGGAACCGGACACAAAGTTTCAGATGGATTTCTGGTGCCTGCCACGGGTGCAGTTCTGGAGCTTTGACAATGCAGACCCGATCCATCAGGCAT
This sequence comes from uncultured Acidobacteriaceae bacterium, assembly GCA_964250885.1. Taxonomy (GTDB): domain Bacteria; phylum Acidobacteriota; class Terriglobia; order Terriglobales; family Acidobacteriaceae; genus Granulicella. Next base: position 1,174 of record CAXUIM010000416.1, read on the forward strand.
ATGGGCTTGCCTTTTCGGTGCAGATCATTACCACGGGCCCGGAGGAGAACACCTATTCCCTGCACGAGGGGAGCCTGCGGCAAACAACCGAAGGGGAACGAATCCACGTACGCGCAACGCAACTCACCACGGCAGGGCAACAGGAGCCGGTGGCGGGCAGCTGCGACGTGTCATTGCAACAACAGGGCGACAAAGTCCTGATCGAGATGAGCGCCACGGTTGCCCAGGGAACCGTGCGCGCGGTCAAGCTGATCCTGCACGCGCTTCCTGCGGGCCGAGTGGGATTTACCAGCTGGGAATCGGTGCCGAATCTCGCGCCGGTGCCGGTCCAGTCACTCGCCCTGTCGTATCCCTCCTACCAGGGAGGAGCGCCGGTCTGGTTCCTGGCGACGGACGGAGAGAAGGGGGTCAGCTTCTCCTCATTAGACCTGACTCCACGGCCGCGACGGTTTGTGGCGTGCCGGGAGTCCAACGGCGGTACACGTATCGAGTTGATCGTGGAGCAGGACGCCCAGCGATGGTCCGAAAGCTTCACCGCGCCGGTGTGGGAGATCGTCCGCGGCACCAGCCTGGACGCTGCGATTGCGGCGCGGGTGCGGTTGCTGGAAGATCAAGGGGGGATGCGCTCCTGGGAGCGCCGGGCGGACGTGCCTCCATGGGTGCACGACATCGGGCTGGTCGTGTGTCTGCATGGAATGCACTGGAGCGGCTACATTCACAATGATTATGCGGCGATGCGGGACAGCATCGACTGGGTCACCAGCCGCATTCCGGGCAGGAACGTTCTCTTCTTTATCGCTGGGTGGGAAGGCCGCTACTACCGCAACTACGGGAACAGCGTTCCCAATGCGCGCATGGGAGGCAATCGAGGCTTTGCGGCCCTGGTAGAGACGGCCCACGCGAAGGGCGCGCATGTGATGGCGATGTACGCAGGCAACGCTGCCATGCCGGGAACGCCGCACTTCGACGAGTATGCGCCCGACTCGAAGTTTCATGCCGACGGCAACCTCAACTGGACCCCGATGCGCGGGTATGCCGTCGATTGGGCGACGGTGCGCGGCAGTGACACGGACGGGTCCGCCTGGCTGAATCCTGGCGCCCCGGGATGGCGGCAACACCTGACCGGCCAGGTGCGGTCGACGATGCGGGATTTCAAGATCGACGGCGCATTTTTCGACACTCAGCCGAACACGGAGAACGATCGCGTCCATGCTCCGATCGATGGCCTACGCAAAATCGTCACCGACCTGCGCAGCGACCATCCGGAATTCATGATCGCCACCGAAAGCTGGCTGGATACGACGTTCTCTTTCCTGCACGCGGGGCAAACGCCGGCTCCTTACAAGAACTGGTCCAGCCACTTCGGCCGCCGCTTCGCCCATCTGGCAATGGGAGAGCCGAGCCGCGGTTCCACCGGCGTCCACGAGGCGGGCTATTGCGAATACAACTTCGAACAGGTGATGAACTGCTTTGACTGGCCCACACTCGCTCTGGCCGACACCACGCTCCGCGATGCACCGGAGAAGGCGGACCGAGTGGTTCAATACGCGAAGGCGCGTTTGCGCCACAGTTGACTCAAGGCGCTCCGGCGCCGGCGCGAACGTTGCCGTTGTCGAGAACGATCACGCCGACGACGGCTGAAGGCGAAGAAATGCAAGAGAT
>CAXUIM010000417.1:0-2792 GCA_964250885.1 uncultured Acidobacteriaceae bacterium
GGCCCTCTTCGGTAAGGAGGCCGTCACCGCCGCGCTCTCCAGCCACGCCGCCGTGGCCGGGCTGCGCGACCTGATCGTCGATGCCAAGTGGGACCGCAATGAGCTGACCCTGAGCGTGGCGCCGGAGACGATCGTCGCCGCCGCGAAGGCTGCCCGGGCCGCCGGCTACAACTTCCTGGAAGACGTCACCTGTGTAGACTGGTATCCCACCGAGCCCCGCTTCCAGGTCACCTATCACATTCTCAGCATGGGCCTGAAGCAGCGGCTGCGCGTGGTGGCGCGCGTGGGGAATGCGGAGGGAGACGGCTCCGCCGTGATCGACTCCATCACCTCCGTCTGGCCTTCGGCGAACTTCTATGAACGCGAAGTCTTCGACCTGTTCGGCGTGCGCTTCAGCGGGCATCCCCGCCTCACCCGCATCATGATGCCCGACAATTGGAACGGCCACCCGCTGCGCAAGGATTATCCGGTGGAGGGCTACCGGTAGAGCCTTTCTCCCGCGGGTGTTTGGGAGCTTCGGTCCCATAGCGTTCCCTCGACGCGTTTCCTCAAGGCAAGCGACCCTCGCACGATCTATCCGCTGTTTAGCAACAGGAGAACGCTTCGATGCCCACCAGCTTCATCGAAAAACCCGCCGGCACGCCCCGCGACACGGACACCACCGGGGCCACACTGGCGGAGTTCCGTCCCGCCGCGGACCTGATCGCCGGCCCGGGCGTGCCCGCCGAAGACATGATCATCCCCGGCGTGGAGGATGTGGTCGCCGAGTCGGTGTCGGGCCATCATCCCGCTCAATCCGACCCCCTTTCCGACCACACCATGGTCCTTAACATGGGCCCGCAGCATCCCTCCACCCATGGCGTTCTCCGCCTGGTGCTGGAGGTGGATGGTGAGACGGTGATCTCCTGCGCCCCGGATATCGGATACCTGCATACCGGCATTGAGAAGACCTGCGAGGCCAAGTTCTACCAGCAGGTGGTCCCGCTTACCGATCGCATCGACTATCTCTGTCCCATGACCAACAACCTGGCCTACTGCCTGGCCGTTGAAAAGCTTCTGCAGCTTGAGATTCCGGAGCGCGCGCAGATCCTGCGGGTCATGCTGAATGAGCTGACCCGGATCCAGTCGCACCTGGTGTGGCTGGGCACCCACGCCATGGACATTGGCGCGCTGACCATGTTCCTTTATTGCTGGCGGGAGCGCGAGATGCTGATGCGCATCTTCGAAAAAGTCTCCGGCCAGCGCATGATGACCAGCTACTTCCGCGTCGGGGGCCTGTCGCTTGAACCGCCCGCCGATCTCCTGGACGATGTGCGAGAGTTCCTCAAAATATTCCCGGGCCGCATCGACGAGTACGAAGGCCTGCTGACCGGCAACCCGATTTGGATCGGCCGCCTCAAGGGCGTCGGCTATCTTTCCGCCGAAGACGCCATTGCGCTGGGCGTCACCGGACCTCCGTTGCGGGCCAGCGGCGTTGACTGGGACCTTCGCCGGGACATGCCCTACTCTGGCTACGAGCGCTACAAGTTCAACGTGCCCGTCTCCCCAGACGGCGATGTCTGGGCTCGCTACATTGTCCGCATGCAGGAGATGCGCGAGTCGCTCAAGATCATCCAGCAGGCGCTCGACCTGGTGGTCACCATGCCCGACGCACCGATCACGGCCAATGCGCCCAAGATCGTTCTTCCCCAGCGCGAGCAGATGAAGACCGAGATGGAAGCGCTCATCCATCACTTTAAGATCGTGACCGAAGGCTTTGGTGTACCGGCGGGAGAGGTCTTTCAGGCCGTGGAGTCCCCGCGTGGCGAAATGGGCTACTACGTCGTCTCGGATGGCACCGCCAAGCCCTACCGCGTGCACATGCGCAATCCCAGCTACGCGACCCTGCAGGCGCTGGAGACCATGTGCAAGGGCAAACTGATTGCCGACGTGGTAGCCGTCATCGGCTCGATCGACATCGTTCTTGGGGAGATCGACCGCTAGCCTGGGCTGTTTCACGATGTTGCGCGTCTTGTGCTGTCGCAAGGAACTGTCTTCTTGTCCTCAATCGTTCTCAATCCCGAGCCCCTTGTCGAAGATCGCCTCCACATCGAACTCTGGACCTCCTGGGCGTCGCTGCTGCGCAGCTACGCCGCCGCTCATGGGCTGAATGCAGCGCAGCATGCGGTCGTCGAGGTCAGCTCCGACCAAATCACCCTGCGTGTCGGCAGCCGCTGGCTGCGGTTCACGCCCATTTCCATGCAGCCCGGGGAAGGCTCCGCGGTGGCTTTCGCGCTCAACGAAAACGGAACCGTCTGCCTGGGTCACGGACCCGAGCAGGAGATGGATTTCGCCGCCGAAGAGATCGCGCGCGAGATGATGCAAAGCGCACAGTAGTATTCTGGAGTCTAGCCCTGAACTTTTGCTCCGGAACGGTGGACCTGAACTCCCGGAATGCTGAACCGAACTCCGGGTTCTGACCTCTGGAACCTGAACCCTGGAACCCCCTAAATGGCCGCAATCAGCAACACGATCTTCTCTCCCGAACTCGCCGCCCGCTTCGACAAGCTGGCCACCCTCTATCCCCTGAAGCGCTCGGCGCTGGTGCCGATGCTGCTCTACGCGCAGGATGAAGTCGGCTACGTCTCGGACGGGGTAGTGGCCGAGATCGCCGCCCGGCTCGATCTGCTGGAACTGGATGTACGCAACGTGCTGAGCTACTACTCCATGTTGCGCACTCGTCCCGCGGGCAAGTACAACGTGCAGGTCTGCACCAACATCTCCTGCATGCTGCGCGGCGGCTTCGAGCTGCT
>CAXUIM010000418.1:0-2783 GCA_964250885.1 uncultured Acidobacteriaceae bacterium
CTGTTTTTGTATCGTAAAACTCTGTTCAATTAGACGTGGAGGACGCGGCGGAGATTCCCCCAGCCTGGGTCAGGAGAAAGGTCTCGGCGCCCACACGATCCGTACGGAAGGTGCGGACGTGGGCGTCTTCGAGCCGTTCGAGAACCTCGGCGCGTGGGTGGCCGAAGGTGTTGAAGCGCCCATCGCTGATGACAGCTTCGCGCGGAGAGACCGCTGCCAGAAAGGCCGGTGTCGTCGATGTGATGCTGCCATGATGGCCTACCTTGAGCAGGGTTGTTTGCGCGACGCGGCCATGGCTCAGCATGGCAAGCTCACTGGGAGCCTCCGCATCGCCTTCCAGCAGGACGCTGGCGCGGCCGAAGTCAAGGCGCACTACAAGCGAGTCGTTGTTCACGGGGCTGCCGGCGTTGCTGTAGGAAGCCTCCGGCGCGAGCACGGTGGCCTGCAGGCCGTTCCAGGGGAACGCTTCGCCGGCGTGGAAGTGGCGAATCGTGATATTCAGACCGCGGGCCTCCGCTAGCAGAGCCTGCAGGCCGGGTGAGTCGCCCGGTTCGATGCTGATCCACAACTCGCGGGGACGCAGATCGCGGAGAATGGCGGGCATGCCTCCCATGTGGTCGGAGTGCGCATGAGTGAGCAGGACCGCATCCAGCCGGCGGATGCGGCGCGACCAGAGGTAGGGGGCGACCACCTCTTCGCCCACGTCCCAGCGATCCGTCGCGGTGACGGAGTTCAGGGAGCCGCCGCGGCCGACCGGACCGCCGGCGTCGACCAGCAGCGTATGACCGGAGGGAGACACGACCAGCAGCGAGTCTCCCTGGCCGACGTCCAGGGCGGTCACCTCAAGCACGCCATGATGCAGCAACGCCGGGGTCGGATACAAGGCCGCGAGCGGGATGATCGCAAGCGCGGCCAGGCCGCTCGCCATCCACAGCCGGCGCTGCAAACGCAGAGCGAAGCAGCAGAAGACGATCGCGGCGCACGCCAGGGCGATAGCGGCCGGCGCCGGCATGGGAGTTCGCAGGTCCGCCCACGCCGTGTGTTGTGCACGCTCCACGGTGAAGCGCATCAGGTGGAGCAGCACTGCGGTTGCCGCTGCAGGAACCGCCGCGAGCCAGGGGCTGAGCAGGGAAGCGCAGAACATCAGGATGGCGATGCCGAGCAGAACGGACAGCAGAGGGATGTCGATGAAGTTCAGCGGGAGAGCGAGCAATGTAGCGCGGTGGAAGTAGATGGCCATGGGAAGCACCATGCAGAACTCGGCGGCGAGCGAGAAGATCAGGGCGTCGAGCATGTAGAACCAGAGCCGCGCCAGCCAGACGGGGAGATCGCGCAGCCGGGGGCTGAAGAGATCCTCACACAGGCTGCAGGCCATGCGCAGCTTCACTCGAAATCCGGCGAGCCGCGGAGGCAGGAAGGCATCGATCCGGACCACCGGAAGCTGACGCAGCGCGCTGGCGTGGGGACGGATGAACCGCTGGCTGAGCGGAGCGGCTATGCCGGCGATGGCGAGGATGACCAGGAAGGTCATCTGGAAGCTGGCTTCGAACAAGGCTCGCGGATCCAGCACCAGCACCAGAAGCGCGGCGGCAGCCAGCGCGTTCAGCGCGCTGATCTCACGGTCCAGCCAGCGGGCGATCAGGTAGACAGAGGTCATCACCAGGGCTCGCTGTGCTGGAATACCGAACCCGGTCAGCGCAGCATAGGCCGTGGCGAGCGCTATGGTCAGGAGAATGGCGGGACCTTCCGGAACGCGCAGACGGCGCAGCAGCCAGAAGAGCGCCCCGGCCAGCAGCGCCACATGCAGGCCCGACACCACGAAAAGATGGAAGGTGCCGGTGCGCTCGAAGCTCTCGCGCAGGGCGTGGGTCAGGCTGGCGCGATCGCCAAAGAGCATCGCGTTGAGCATGGCGGCGTCCTCCGGGTCCAGGCGCAGCCAGGCAGGGAGGACACGATTCGCGGGCGAGCTCACAAAACTTTGCAGCCGGGTGGACGCCCAGGTCTGCGCGGCGAAGACGCGGCAGCGCGGATCGACCCGGTGCGCTCCCGAGGCCGCGGCGGTAGAGCTAACGACCTGTACGCGGGATACTTGCGCGCTGGATGTGGCGCCGACGCCTTGACTGAGCAGTTGGTCGGCGTAGGACCAGGCGCCCGGGTCCCGGTAGACCTCCGGCGTGCGCAGCCGCAGCGGCACCTCGATGAGATCTCCGCAGGCCAAGGGCAGGCGGCCTCCTTCAAGGGTAAGGCGGACCCCTCCCTCGACCGGCCGCATCGTCGAGACGTCGGGCGTGACGTCTTCGACGGCCAGGACTTCGAGGTCTATGGACTGCACGCCGGGGGTGTTATCAGGGTCCCAGGAGCCCGGTTCCTGCGTCGGCCGGGGCGCGTCGGCGTCTTGAGTCTGGGCGGGTAGATTGCGTACCCGCACGACCCGGCCGCGGACGTCGCGGCTGAGACCGTCGGCATAGCGCTGCAGAGCCTGCTGGGGAAGGATGGGCAGCTCGATCTGTGCGCACCAGCAGCCCGCAGCCACCCACAGGGCCAGCACCGGGAGCACGGAGACGCGGGTGGCCCACAGCAGGGTGACGAGCGCGAGCGCCAGCAGGGCCGCCGTCGCGGTGACGAGCAGCAGCGGTCCATGCCAGCGGTGAGCGAGCAGGGCGCCCGCCGCGAAGCACAGCACCGCAGCCAGCATCGGAACCCGGCGCAGACGCAGAGGCTCGACCGCTGGTGCGGCGTTCATCCAAAACTTGGCAGCACCAACAACCCGCATGAGAAGCGCT
>CAXUIM010000419.1:0-2778 GCA_964250885.1 uncultured Acidobacteriaceae bacterium
CCAGCCCAGCCCAGCAACCACGCGCCGCAGCCCATTATCGGCCTCGACTTCTCCGCCGAGATGCTCGCCCGCGCCCGCGCCAAGTACCCGCCGCACCAATACAACGCCCTGTGGGTGGAGGCCGACGCCATGCACCTGCCGTACCCGGACAACACGTTCGATCTGGTGACCGCAGCGTTCGGCTTCCGCAATCTGAGCAACTATGCCGCCGGGCTTAGCGAACTGCACCGCGTGCTTAAGCCTGGGGGGCAGGTGGGTATTCTGGAGTGCAACCAGCCAGACGGGCTCAGCGGAGCGCTTTACACCATCTACTTCCGCCACATTCTGCCGCTGATTGGCGGCTGGATCTCGGGAGACCGCGCCGCCTACCGCTACCTTCCGGCTTCCGTGGAGCGCTTCCCGCGGCCGCCGCTCATGCGGCGCATGCTGGCGGAGGCCGGTTTCGCCGAGGCGGCCTGGGACGGCTATCTGCTCCGCGCCGCGGGACTGTACCGCGCCGTCAAAGCCGCTGCCTGACCCAGACGTGTCTGCAGGGGTCACCAAGAGCCTCGGCGCACCCTGACTCTTGCTCCCGCCGCCACGACGCTTTTCGACCTGTATCCCTTGAATTGGTAAAGATCCGTCGAAACCGCATATCCCCCAAGGCACCGTCACCATGGGCAAGAGAACCCAAGGGCATTCCGTTCGCCCGGGCTTCAGTCGCCAGGTTTATGCAAATCTCCTCTTCTGCCTGCAGGAGCGTTGTTTTCATGGCGTTGCACGCGCAGATAATGCCGCCCCGCGATATCCTCAAAGGGCCATGAACCGGACCAGCAGAGAGCAGAACCGCGGCCGCGCCACGCCGCGCTCGGCCGCGCTTACCTCAATGCTGGCCGCTTTCAGCATCACCTTGCTGAAACTGCTCACCGGCTTTCTCACCGGATCGCTCGGCATGCTTTCGGAAGCCGCGCACTCGACCATCGATCTGGTCGCCTCGGGGATTACTCTGCTCGCCGTGCGGGCCTCCGACCGGCCGGCCGACGAAGAGCACAACTACGGCCACGGCAAGCTGGAGAGCCTCTCGGCCGCCTTCGAGACGGTTCTGATGATCGCCTCCTGCGTGTGGATCGTTCACGAGGCCCTGCATCGCATCCGCCACCACACTCACCTCGATCTGCGCTGGTCGATCTGGCCGTTCGTGGTTCTTCTACTCTCGATCGCGGTGGACTACACCCGGTCGCGGAACTTGCAGCGTGTGGCCGAGCAGCATCGCAGCGATGCACTGGCCGCCGATGCGGTTCACTTCGCCACCGATATCTGGTCCTCCGCCGCGGTGCTGCTGGGCTTGCTTGCAGCCTTTGTGGGCGAGCGCCTGCACCGGCCGGGCCTGGAGTACGCGGACCCGATTGCCGCCCTGGTGGTGGCCGGGGTCATTCTCAGCGTTACCTGGCGCCTGGCGCGGCAGGCTATCGATGCCCTGCTGGACGCCACTCCACCCGAAGTACGCGCGCAGATGCGGCGCGAGTTGGTGCGCGATGTTCAGGCCATCCCCGGCGTGCTCAGCGTGCAGCGCATCCGCCTCCGCCGCTCGGGACCGAACTACTTCGTCGACCTCACCCTCAGCCTGCCTCGCAACCTGACTTTCCAGCGTGCAGAACAGATCACCTCCTCCGCCACGCAAAGAGTGCAGCGGCTGCTGCCCGGCGCGGATGTCCTGATTCACACAGTGCCCACCGCCACGACGGGCGAAAGTGTCTTCGACCGCATCCGCGCCGTCGCCGCCCGGTCTAACCTCGCCATTCATGACGTCAGTGTCCAACAATATGACGGCACGCACGATGCCGGCCTGCACGTAGAGCAGCACCTCGAGGTGCCCGAGACCATGCCACTGCGTCAGGCCCACGACATCGCGACCCTGCTCGAGTCCGAGATGCGTCACGAGATCCCGGACATCTCCACCTTGTTGACCCATATCGAGAGCGAGCCCGCCACCATTGCCAGCTCGGCCCAGGTTGAGGCCAGCGAGAACCTGGAGAACCAGCTTCGCAACACGGCACGAGAATTTCCCGAGATCCTCGACATTCATGACATCTCGCTCATCATGGGCCATGGCGGCGCTGCCAGCGTGCAGGTGAACTGCCACTGCACCATGCCCGACGACCTGCCCATGCAGACCGTCCACCAGGTCATCACCAACCTGGAGAGCGAGTTCCGCCTGGGCCACCCTCAGGTCTCCCGGGTCTTCATTCATCCCGAGCCGGCGACGGACAACCGGCGCTGATCCAGCTCGTCAACGGCGTCGATCCAGCTGAGATCCATACGGTTTACTAAATCTCTTCCAGCAAAACTGCTGTTTGTTGGATCGCTGTCTCTTGCATCCACGTTTGCGGCAACCACACGTGCGTTGGGGCAAGACGGGTACACGCAGGACGCGCGGCACTTCAGCGATGACAACAAAGCTGCGCTGGACACCAAGGAGATCTCCGTCGAGGCTCGCGGCGACGTGAAGATTCAGGACATCACCTACGCCAGCCCCGGCGGGCGAGTGTCGGCCTACATCATCGTTCCCAAAGATCCGGGCAAGTTCGCCGCCGTCGTCCGGGAACACTGGCGGATGCCCGGTTCTCCTGTGCGGAATCGTATCTGCGAGACCATCTTTCCGAACTGCCCGCTCAAGTTCTCGAACGGGCGCCCCCAACCCGGTAACACTAACGTGCCTTCATTGGCTTTCGCCCAGGTGACGTTTTTTCGCTTGCATTTCGCTTTCCATTCGCTACAATCGACCTCATGGCGATCACG
>CAXUIM010000420.1:0-2762 GCA_964250885.1 uncultured Acidobacteriaceae bacterium
GGGGCTTTGTGCCCGAGGAGAACATCATGGGCCGGCCCATGTTTGTGTACTGGTCGTTCAAGACCCCCGCCGACCAGGAGGAGAAGACCAGCGCAGGCGATCGACTGCAATTCATGGGCCACGTTCTGACGCACTTCTTCACTCAAACGCGCTGGAAGCGCACCTTCCATGTCATCCGATAGAATTCCCTGAACCGGAGACAGCAGCCGTGAGCCGGAGACGAAAGCCGTGAGCCCGGAGAGACGAAAGCCGTGAGCCTCGATAGGTCTGCCGCGAACCCGGGGAGCATCGCTCTGACGCCCCGAACCGTGGCTTCGGGGACAAGTTCTCCCCCGTTGGACTCCGCGGTCGACGAAGGCCTCTCCGGGTCGCCCCTCCCCCCGCGCCGGCGCCGGCTGCTGTGGACCCTTGTGGCGCTTCTGGTGCTTCTTTTGCTGGCCATCACACCGCCCCTGCTCAACGTCAATCGGCTGCGCCGCCGTATCGCCGCCAGCATGAGCGCGAGCATCGGTCGGCCGGTGCGTCTGGATGGCGTCAGCCTGCACCTGCTACCGATGCCCGGCTTCACTCTGACGAACCTGGTCGTCAGCGAAGACCCGGCGTTTGGATACGAGCCGACCATCCGCGCCGGGGAAGTTGAAGCCACGCTGCGCCCCAGTTCCCTCTGGCGCCGGCAGGTGGAGTTCTCGACCATCCGGTTCGTCGAACCGAGCCTCAACCTGGTACGCAATGCGCAGGGGCGGTGGAACCTGCAAAGCCTGCTTGTGCACGCGGCGCAGGTGGACACCGCACCCACCGCACAGAGCAAAGCGGGACCGCAGCCGCGCTTCCCCTACATTGAGGCGACCGGGGCGCGCGTAAATCTGAAGCTGGGTCAGGAGAAACAGCCCTTCTCGCTAACGGATGCGGACTTCGCTCTCTGGCTGCCCTCGTCCCAGCAGTGGCGCGTGCGCCTCAAAGCAAAGCCCGCACGAACGGACAGCAACATTGCCGATCCCGGCACCATGCGGCTGGAGGGCTCCCTGGAGCGCGCCGCGACCATGGCCCTGGTTCCGGTGGACCTCGTTGCCAGCTGGCGCGACGCTCCCCTGGGCGAGGCCAGCCGGCTGTTGACCGGCCAGGACGCCGGTTGGCGCGGAACCCTGGATCTGGACGCCACCCTCTCGGGAGAACTGGGCGCGGCAAAGCTCGCCACCAGCGTGCATGTGAACGATCTACGGCGCGCCGACTTCGTTCCCGTCACGTCACTGGACCTGAACCTCGATTGCAACGGCACTCTGGAGACGACGGCGGCCGTGATTCACGACCCGGAATGCGTGCTGCACTCGCCGCGGGTGGATGCCATCGCCGATACGATCGACCTGACCAGCCGGGCAACCAGCGGCGTTCGCATTGGATCGCCGGGGGTGCCGGAGAACTGGCTGCTCAACTGGGCGCGGCTGTTCTCGCAGCGCGTTCCAGCCGGCGCGTCGGGAATCGGGAAGGTGACTGGCAGTGTGGCCTCCGTCCCCGGCGTTGGCAGCGCGACGGTCGCGTGGCAGGGACAGGTTCACGGCGACCTCGCGGCGGCGTTTCCGGGTTTTCCGCCAGGCGCTGCTGGTACACCCGGCCAGGCCCCGAAACCTTCGCAGTTCACGATCACCAGTGGGCCGGGAGGCGCCGTGCTGGCACCGGTTAACCTCGCCGGCGCCGGAGACACGCCGCCCCTCTGGCTCAGCGGCGAGGCGGACCGCAAGGGATACAGGCTGAACCTTCAGGGCACGGCGACCGCCCAGCAAATCCACGCTCTGCGCGCGATGTTCCCTCCGCTCACCGACGGTCTCGAGCCGGCGCTGCTCTCACCCGCCGAGCCGCGGGACAAAGCCTTGAAGGTCGACGTGGCGTGCACCCGCGCCTGGGGAGCGGCCCAGACCTGCGCCCCGGCGACTCCCACGCCGGCGAAGAAGTCTCACCCGCGACGCGCCCGCGGTGCGGGCTCTCGCTGAAGCGGAAGGCTCCTAAAGCAGTATTACTGTAGGTGTACCCAAGGCTCGTAATACTGCTCTAATCTGCGCGCAGTAGAGCGGTTCCCGCTTGCTGGGACTCAAATGGCCGGAACGTACCGCGACCGCGTGATTGAGTGGAATCCCAGGTCTCAGAATTGAGACCCGGGGCGCCCGGCATCGTTTACTCACTTACGGAGGCGCTACTCACTCCTGGTTACGACCGCCACCACATGGGTAGACTGGCGCACCTCCGGGACGGAGCCGTCATTGACCAGGACCTGGGTAGGGGGAGTTTCCACGACGATGCGGTCGGTGGCGCTGCTGAAGCCGTCGATCCGTAGCCGCCTCGTGGTGCTGTACGTGCCGGAACGGATGACGACCGGCACCTCCGCGGCGGCCGCGCCCGCATTCCGCACCGTAACCGCTACCAGCCACCCGGTATCGTGGCCCTTGCCGGAGGGCAGCTCGCGGGGGGTGACGTCTTCAATGCTCAGGTCAGGAAGTCCGCGGTCGCGCAGCACCCAATCCTGAAAAAACCAGCCGAGATTCTTGCCACTGGTCTTCTCCAGCAGCTTCTCGAAGTTTTCCGCCTGCACTCGCGGGCTGTCGTGCGAGACCGGCTGGGTGCGCCAGGCGCTCAGAGCAAAACGCAGCGGGTCGTCGCCCGCGATGTCGCGCAACATCCACCAGACAGCCGCTGCCTTGGCGCGGTAGTAGAACGCCTGGCTGGCGGAGATGAGAGGCTCGCCGCCCGGTGAGGCCGCGGGTCCTCCGCCG
>CAXUIM010000421.1:0-2760 GCA_964250885.1 uncultured Acidobacteriaceae bacterium
GATTGCGGGTTTCGTACTTGCCTCGCGGACATCCGAGGTGCTTTCTCAACAAGCTCCTAAATTGTTCGATCGGCCACGCTGGCCAGGGTAGTGTCGGGGGCAGCCCGCGACCAGAAGATGCGCAGGTCCGTGACCTGGTGCAGTGCGAAGTTGGGCTGCGGCGGCGCGGTGATGGCAAAGCAGTCGGCACGATGCACGTCCTCCATCCAGAAGGCCGGGCGCGGATCTGCGTTGGTGGGCTCGATCTCGATGTGCGCCATCTCCAGATCCTTCAGGTGGCGGATGAAGAAGCCGTTGCAGGGAGTGGGGCCGAAGCGCAGCAGCTCCGGATAGGCGTCTTCGATCTCAGGCACCTGGAGGGTGCGCCAGTCAGGCATCGGCTTCGATTCATTGCCCCAGCCCGCCAGCGCCTCCTGGGGCAGCCCGCGATGGCCAAAGTAGCAGTTGTTCAGCTTGACGTCCTCAATGCGGTTGGAGGGAATGCCCGAGAAGATCGAGGCCGTGGAGGCGGCCGAGTTGTAGCTGACCAGGTTCGAGATCAGCACGCGGCGCAGAGTTCCGGGCCGCATGCCCTGCGCCGGTCCGCGGTTGCGCCGGTTCAGGCGCAGGAACAGCGGCGCGTCGATGGTGTCGCGCAGGGTGATGTTGGAGATGGCGATATCTTCCACCAGCGCGCCGTCCGAGGTCTCCAGCGAAATTCCCTTGGAGCCTTCGCAGACACAGTTGGAGATCGCGATATTGCGAAAGCCGCCGTTGGATTCCGTGCCGCACTTGATGCGGCCATTGCGCGGAACGTGTTCGCTTGCGGGGAACTTCTTCCAGGTCCCGTCGAGGACGCTGCCGAGCTCGTAGCTGCCGCTGACGAAGCAATCGGCGATGGTCAGGTTCTCGGTGGGGCGCGCATATCCCAGCGCGAAGGAAGACTTGGGGCAGATGGCATCGTCCCACGGCGAGTTGACGGTGCAGTTGCTGACACGCACGTTGCGGCAGCAATCAATGTCGAAGCCGTCGCGATCGGTGTCGATCAGAAGATTGTCGAGGGTGAGATTGTCCACGCCGGTGGCGAGCACAGCGAAGTGGCCGCCCTTCAGGACGGAGAAGTCGCGCAGCGTGACATTGCGGCAGTTCTTGAGCGCAATGGACTTGTTGCCGGCCCCCGCCTGCTCCGCCTGGAAGTTGGTGTAGCTCCCCCGTACGTCAGCGATGCGGCTGCCGTTGGACAGACCTTTGCCGAAGATACGGCCCGGACCGAGGATCGAGAGATCGCTCAGATTCTCGCCATAAAAGAGGGAGTTCGGCCAGTGATTGTGCCCGTAATCCTGGTACGCCTCCCAGGGCTGGGGCGGGCCGGCGGGGTCATAGGTTCCCCCGTTGTAGCCGGTGGTCTCGCCGGGCCGGGGCGAGTCGGCCGCCAGGATGGTGCAGCCGTGCGACAGATACAGATCCACGTGGGAGCGCAGCCGGATCGTAAAGCAGAGGTAGGTTCCGGCGGGAAACAGCAGGGTTCCGCCACCGGCGGCGGCGACCGCTTCGAGCGCCTTGTTGATAGCGGGAGTGTCGACCGTTTTGCCATCGCCGGTCGCTCCATAGCTGCGAACGTTGAACACGCCTTGCACAGCCGCGGTCGTGGCTTCTTCGGGTGAGTTGGCGAGAGCGGCCGGGCCGAGGGTCGAGGCGAGGGCCAGGGGGGAGAGCTTGAGAAGATCGCGGCGCTGCATGGCAGCCATCGTAGCAGTCTTACAGATTCTTCGGGGCGAACCGGTATCTCCGGCTTCGCCTGATTTCTCCTTCGCAGAACTGGTGTCTCTCCCAACCAGGATCCGCCTTCCGCGCTGTCTTCCGAGCCCAGTCCTTCCGAGCCCCGTTCTTCCTAGCCCAGTTCTTCCTAGCCCGGTTCTTCCGAGTCAGTCTAGCGCGATCAGCAGGCCCTCTCCGGCTTCGACATGGACTGGCGCCGGCTGTTTCGTCCCGGGATCGCCGGTGCGGGACCCGGCGCCATCGAGCAGCGTGGTGAGCACCACCGTACCGGCCGGGCAGTTCGTGGTGGCCGGCTGACTGCCGAGGTTGAGCACCACAAGGAAATCGGTGCTGTCCCCATCCGGCAGAGCGGTCCGGCGAAAGCACAGGAGACTGCCCTCCGCGACGATGTCGGCTATGCCGCCGGAGTGCAGCGTATCGTGGCGGCGGCGCAGGGCCAGCAGATGGCGATACAGCGTCAGCGTGGAGCGTGAGTCACTGCGTTGCGTGGCGGCGTTGAGGGTTCGCCAGTCGCTGAGCAGCGGCAGCCACGGCGTTGCGCCGGGGATGGTGAAGCCGGCGTTGGGAGCATCGACCCAGAGCATCGGCGAGCGTTCCGGGTCGCGCCCGCGGCCTTTGCCGGGCTCATTCTTCTCCGCTGGATCCTGCACCTGATCGGGAGTGATGGGAACATCCTGCATGCCCAGCTCGTCGCCGTAGTACAGCGTCGGGGTACCCCGCAGGCTGAGCAGAAGCATGGCTGCGGCGCGCGCCTGCTGCGGTCCGATGCGCGAGGCGAGACGCGGCTGATCATGGTTGCCGAGAACGTAGTTGGGCCAGGCGCCGGCGGGCAGCAGCGACTCGTAGGTCCGAATGATGTTGGCGATCGCACGCGCCGTCCACTGGGTGAGGATGAGGTGAAAGTTGAACGGAAGATTGGCCCCGCTCAAGGACGTAGGCTGCGACGGCGCGAGCGGCGCTGCCGTGCTCTGGATTGCCGTGCTCTGGATCGCCGTGCTCTGG
>CAXUIM010000422.1:0-2739 GCA_964250885.1 uncultured Acidobacteriaceae bacterium
CGGAACCCTTGCATCCGCCACTTGCTGTGCCTTCTCGGGCGCCTCGGGCACCACCGTCGGCTTGGACTGCCCCTGCTGGTTCGCCACTTGAGCCTGCGCTGCCAAGCCCGATAACGCGCCCGCCAGCGCCAGCCGAGGCACCAACTTCCAGCCCGTACATCCCATGCCTCTGGCATACGCGAGCGAGCATCCCTCGGTTCCCAAAGCTCCAGAGATTCCAGGTCAGAGCGCGACATTTCCGTCTGTTCAATCCTGCTTGCTCTCCCTGGCCGGCCGGTTATTCTGCATGGGTCCGGAAGCCTCCGGATCGAGCGCCGTGTTAACCGCTTCGTCCCCAAAATCCCGTGCACCGTACTCATAATCTTTGCCGCCGTCGGGATTCTGCTGCTGCTCGGGTTGCCGGGTACGCTCGTCCGTGTTCAGGCCCCAGCCCTGCTCATGCGCGTACTCGCCGGCGAGGCCCCGTGCGTGCTCCCCGAAGCCGCGGGGCTCTGCTTCCGCCGGGCTGATCGCTGCTGACTTCTCTGTAGTCGTCTTTTCCGTTGCCATATGCGCTCCTTGCGCTCCTGGTCCATTGGATGAGTCGCTACGCCATCCACGTTTTCCAGGGCTTTTCTCCTGTTGCTGCGCCGGTCGTGCGAGTGCCGCTTTCTTCGGGGAAATCGGTTTCCAGGGGAACGGCCCTGCAACTCGAAGCTCCCCTCTACAACTGCGGAGAAGGCTCTACTGCTTTTCGGGCAGCGCCGTCTGCTCGACCTCTATCGTCACATTCTCATGCTTGATGTCCAGCCGCAGCAGGTTGAAGGCGCTCATGTATACATTCGCGATCCACACCACGGAGAACCAGGCGATCAGATATCCCCGCCAGCCCCCGTAGAGCAGCTGGAAGTGGAAGAGCCACAGCACCAGTGCTGAAACATAGTGCGAGAAGCAGTACTCGCAGGTAAACAGATAGAAGAATTTCCGTTGCGGGAGAGCCTTGCACTGCTGGCTCATCTTCTTGCAGAACTCACGCGGCTCGCGGAAGACCTCTTCATGGGTCACGGTCCAGGCCACGCAGGCGACGGGCAGGGCCAGCAACAGCAGCACGGCGAACTGGTGCAGCAGCGGGATGTCCAATTCAGCGGGCATACGGGCGGAGGACGCGGCCGCGATTCGAAACATCTCGGCGCTCCGTATTTTAGATGCAGCAGCGCTGCGGTTTAACATGGAACAGCATGCCGGGAAGAGACAATATCGGGGCCGCGGAGGTGAACGCCGCCCTGGCGGCTGCAACCGCGGGGACAACTTCGCCGGGAACGAGATTCGCGGGGTACGTTCTGCACTTTGCCAGCATCGACTCAACCAACCGGGCCGCCCTCGAAGCCGCGCAGCAGGGGGCGCGCTGCGGTGTCTGGGTGGCCGATGAGCAGACCGCCGGCCGCGGCCGCGGCGGCCATCGCTGGCACTCGGCAACGGGCGAGGGCCTGTACGTAAGCGCTCTGGTGGCTCCCGAGCTGCCGGTGCAGCAAGCGATGTGGCTCGCGCTGGCCGCGGGACTGGCCGCGCAGCAGGCCATCGACGAGGCCTGCGGTCTGCACGTTGATCTGCGCTGGCCCAACGACCTGATGCTCAACGGCAGGAAGTGCGGCGGCATCCTGGTGGAAACTTCGGGCGAGGCGTCGGCCTCGGCGCAGCCGGTGTGGCTCCGCTACGCCGTGATCGGGATCGGGATCAATGTGAACCACGCCGAATTTCCGCCAGAGCTCGAGGGTTTCGCCACCTCACTGCTCCGGGAACGAGGCCTCTCCTTTATCCGCCAGCCGCTGCTGCTGCAGCTGCTGCGCGCGCTCGATGCGCAGATCACCTTGCTGGAGCAGCAGAGCCGTGGCAGTGGACAGGCTCCAGGCCTGATCGAGCGCTTCACCGAAGCCTCCACCTGGGTGCGCGGCCGGCACGTCCATGTGCCCGAGCAGGGCGGCTATACTGGAACCACCGTGGGCCTCGACCCGCGCGGTTTTCTGCTGGTGGACGGGGACGATGGACAGCGGCGCACCGTGCTCTCCGGCGGCGTTCGCGACCCGCTCTAGGAGCTTGTTGAAAATCGGCTTTTGTGACTTCGCGAAACTCGCTTTGATTGCGGGTTTCGTACTTGCCTCGCGGACATCCGAGGTGCTTTTTCAACAAGCTCCTAGAATGCGGGTCTTGGATGACCTCTTCGCCACGAGCTTGCGGCATGGGTTCAGCCGCCCACTTCGCACCGAAGAAGCAACAGGATTTTCATGCTACTGGCAATCGATGTAGGAAACTCCAACACGGTCCTGGGGCTCTACAGCATCGCAACCGATGCGGAACCGGCTCAATTGGTCGCGGACTGGCGCATTACCACGCCACACAAGAGGACGGCCGACGAGCTCGGTCTGCTGTTCCAGACCCTGTTCAGCATGCGCGGCCTAACGGCGGACTGCGTTACCGGAGTTGCGGTCTCCTCAGTCGTACCGCCGATGGACGCCAGTCTTCGCCACATCTGTGAGAATTACTTCCATACCCGGCCGCTATTCGTCGAGCCTGGTATCAAGACCGGTGTGCCGATCCTGACCGACAACCCCAGCGAGGCCGGCGCCGACCGCATCGTGAACTGCGTCGCGGCGTTCGACCGGCTGGGCGGCCCCACCATTGTGGTCGACATGGGCACGGCCACCACTTTCGACGTGGTCTCCGCCAAAGGCGAGTTCCTGGGGGGCGCCATCGCCCCGGGCA
>CAXUIM010000423.1:0-2723 GCA_964250885.1 uncultured Acidobacteriaceae bacterium
CGTCAGATGGCTATGCGGCCCGGGATCGTTTGCGCTCTTCGCTCGGCCTTCGATATCGAAAGAATTCGACGCCACAGCCTCTGGCTCAAAAGGCAATGGGTCGACAGCCGCGGCCGCTTGCACTCCGGGGTGGGCCGCCAGCCTTTCGAGAGTTCCGCGGATGAACGCAGCCTGGCGCGGCTGGCTGTCCTTGAAATTGTCTCCGGCATAATCGATCCTCACGGCGGCAACACCTTTAGGCTCGAACCCGGGATTCGTTCGCTGCAGCCTTTGCAGGCTGGCGAGAAATAGACCTGTTCCCGTAAGCAGCAGAAAAGAAAGCGCCACCTGGCTTATAACGAAGAACCTGCGCAGCCTCTGCTTCTCCGAAGATGCCGTCACACTGCGTCCACTCTCGGTCAAGGGCAGCCGAGTACGCAGAAGAACCAGCCGAACCATCGGGCCGAACCCGGCAATCAGGCACGTGACCAGTGCGGCGCAAGCAGTGAAGCCCAGTACCGCGGGCTCCAGGCGCACCGTGAATCCCTCCGCCAGGTGCCGCGGCACCAGCAACAACAAAATGCGTCCAAGGATTGGTCCGGAGAGGATTCCCAGAACAGCTGCCGCTGCGGCGAGAAGGCAGGTTTCGATCAGCAACTGCTGTGTCAAGCGAACGACGCTGGCCCCCAGGGCCGCCCTAATCGCAAACTCTTTGCTGCGGCCTGACAAGCGAGTGAGCAGAAGTCCGGCTACATTCGCCGAAGCAATCAGCAGGATCAGCGCAACGACGCCAAAGAGGACGTAGAAGGGTTTGCGGAGCGGCCCGGCCGCGGATTCTGCCAACGGCGAAGCATAGACGGACCATCCGGAGCTCCTGGCGTAAGGCTCTCCTCCGCCGCTGTGGACCTCCTGCCCCAATGTCGCTTGCAGAGCGGCGTTGAATGACGCCACCGATACGCCAGGATGCAGCCGGACCACGGAGTGATAAAACTCGTTGAAGATCTCTTTAGGATCGAAAGCGGACGGAGGAAGTCCGAGCGGGGTCCAGAGCTCGTACTCCCGCGGCCAGCGGAAATCGCTGCGCATGACCCCGATGATGCGGTAGGACTTCTGATCGAGCAGCAGCGCCTGGTCAATGACGTCGCCGCGGCCACCAAAGTCTCTCTGCCACAGACCATAGCTCAGGACAGCAACGGGGGAAGCGTCGGCCTGATCCTCTTCCGAGGTGAATGTTCTTCCTAAAATCGGCCGCGCGCCGAACACCTGAAACCATTGCCAGGACACCTGCGCGGCCGCGACATGTTCCTCCCGGCCACCCCGGAGGATGCTGAAATTAGTGCCCCGCTGAAGCGCCGCGGCCTCCACCAGCTTGCGCAGCGCAGCGGCGGCAGAGTAGTCCGGCACGGATATGTACGGAATATCGAGGCTGTACTGGGAATAGCGAACGTTCATTGCAGCCACCCGTTCCGGATGATCGACCCCCGCGGGATGGATTAGCACTGCATTCACTACGCTGAAGATGGCGGTATTGGCGCCGATGGCAAGTGCCAGCGTGACGATCGCCGTGATTGCAAAACTAGGCGCCTTGTAGAGCTGACGCATAGAATACCGGGTATCCTGCAGCAGGTTCTCGAGGCTGGGAAAAGTGCGCCGTTCCCGGTACGCTTGCCTGGTCTGTTCCGCGCCACCCAGGCGGACGAGTGCCCGTCGCCTAGCTTCGTCAGGGTCGAGACCGGAACGGATGCCATCCTCCGTATGCATCGCCACGTGACTCTCCATCTCGGCAGCGAAGTCGTCCGCCGCGGCGGGCCGCTCGATCGAACCGCGAAGCCGCATCCATAAGGCTCTCAGGGTCCGCATCTTCACTCCTGCGTCGGGGCGAGGAAGCGCGCGACGATCATCGTCGCCTGGTTCCAGTCGCGAGTTTCCTTTTGCAGCTGCTTCCGGCCGGTCCGGGTCAGCGTGTAAAACTTCGCCCGCCGGTTGCTTTCCGAGGATCCCCACTCGGAGGAGATCGACCCTTCCTGCTCCAGTTTCAGCAATGCCGGGTACAGCGTTCCGTAGTTCAGCGACAGCAGATCTCCGCTGATCTGCTCGACACGTCTTGCAATCCCATACCCATGCATTGGACCCATCGCCTCCAGCGTCTTGAGCACCATCAGCGCCAGAGTCCCTTGCCAGACATCTGCTTTATCGCCCATCTCTGCACCTATTGGATAACCATATCAAAATAGCACAAGGCTCTACTGGAACGCCTCATGAATCTTCCCCTGTGGGACTCGTTCTTGACCGCATCCGCCGGAGGGTACGAGTGATCCCGTCCAGGGAATTCGTCCTTGTAACGGATCCCCTGGGATTCGGTATGGAGGAATGACGACGAAGCGTTGGCTCTGAGGCTTTGGGACAACGTTGAGGTTACCGCGTTGACTCGGCGGCCCATTCAAAGCCGCTGATGCCGCGCGCGACTCGGACAAAGGATCGACGCCACCTCACCGGCAGGGTGGCTGAGGAGGTCTCTCGCACTGGAAATTGCGTTTGCCTTCGAGCACAGGAGAGCAAGCTCCTGTGCTCCGCACACCACCCAGCAAGCCTGAGATGAGTGGGACTGCTTGGGAAGCTCGGATTTCAGTTCATGCACGAGGAGTTCTATCCACCTAAGAGCGCGGCTCGCTCTAAGGACCAATGCGAAAGCTACCGGACCAGCGGCGCCGGCCCCATACCGGTGGCGGCTGTCAGCGCCGTTG
>CAXUIM010000424.1:0-2695 GCA_964250885.1 uncultured Acidobacteriaceae bacterium
TCTGGAGACTTTCCATCTGCTGTGAGTTGAGGGGCCGGCCCAGATCCGTCTCCGCACCGGAGTTCTGCATGGCGTCCCGCTGCTGCTGAAAGCTGGGCGGGAGCGGCGGCGGTACAGCGCGATGGAAGAGCGGCCGCGCCGGATTTCCCGGGTTGGCGGTCGCGGTTCGCGCTGCCGCCGTGGCCGTGCCACCCTGCAACGACGCCCCAGACTGATCCAGGGGCGACGATTCAGGACTACCTGTCTGGCCGGCCGGCGCTTCGCGCGAAAGCAGGGTCACGCGAGCGGGATTTGCGGGGATCGCGCGGGCTGGCGCCCCAACCACCATCGAACGCTCCGGCGAAACCAGAGGATGAGCCAAAACCGCCGCAGCCGCAAGTTGCTGCGAATCCAGGTGCAGAGAGATGTTCGTTACCGGCCGTCCCGCGGCGAAGCTGCTCTGCGGCACCGCTACGGTGGCCAGAAAACGATTGACGTAACTGTCACCAGGGGCGACGAAGACGCCGGTCCGGTCGTTGTAAATGCGGCGCGCCTCGATCAGGTTGCGCGTATACAGATCGGCTACATTGATCCGGTTTATATAGAGCGTGCTGGCCTGGTACCAGGGCCTGTACGCCTCGCCCGGGCCTAGCGGGAACCACGCCGTCACGCCTGCGCCATTGGCCGTGAGGCTTCTCCCCCCGACAAACGTGACCAGAGCCGGCGCGTAGATGGGACGCAGCACGGGCGGCCCTGGAATCCATCCCCAGCGGTTGCCGATGCGGCCCCAGCGGCCGTAGTGAAAGGGCGCGAAGCCCCACGACTCGCACCCGATCCAGGTCCATCCCCAGGGCGCGATCCACGCCCAGCGCCCGCAGCTGTACGGTGTCCAACCCACCGCCACTCCGGCGGGGTACCACACCGCTCCATAATCAGCGTTGGTCTCCCAATCCCCGGCGCTGGCAAGGTCCGCCGCGCCTATCGTATCCGGATTGACAAACTGGCTCTGGCTGGCCACCGCGCTCTCATACAGCCCCTCCCGATCGCTCGAGAAGCTGTCCAGCCCGTCCGGTGTGGCGGGATCGAGCGGCTGCGCCGTCACAGGGCCGTTGCCCGTAAACCGCACTCTTTGGCCCGCCTGCAGCAGCTGCTGCAAACCATTGCCATCGACCTGGACCTGACCGTCGATCAGCGCCACCGTGGTGGTTCCGCCATCCGGATCTACATCAACGCGCACGTCTCCGGGTTCCAATACGGTCACCGCGATATTCGGAGTGTCCAGCTCCACGGTCGAGTTCGGACCCACATCGAAGCTACGCAGACGTACGCTACCCTGCGCCAGTCCGAACTGCGCCATGGTATCGGTCAGCGCCGTCACAGTGAGGTCCGTCTGCTGCCCTAAGCGCACGGCCAGCGGACCCGTCTGCAGCTCCGCGTTGGCCCCTGTGTCGGTGTACAGACGGTCGCCGGTCGTCATGGGATCGTTCAGCTCCGCAGCGCTGAACTGGTCTACACTGGCCGGCTCCATCGACGCCGTGCCCAGCAGCACACTGATCCGGGCGACCTGCGAAGGCGGACTGGACGGTGAATTGGACGGCGCATTGGACGGTGGATCGGCGGGCGCCGCTTGCTGACCCGCGACAACAGCGGCGTCCTGCGGCTGCTGAACCGCCTGGGCACGGGCGGCCGGCCCTGCAGTCAGCAGCGCGGCCAGGAGAGAACCCAGTAAAGCCGGGAATGGCGCACGCTGGCGCCCGTTCTGCTGCGGGTAGAAGCTTTGCCTTGCAAGGGCCACTTCATTGCTGCTGTTCGCCATATCGGTCGGTCCTTCCGGGGCTTCAAACAGTCCTGCAGTGTAACTCCCACTATCTCCCAGGAACAGAAACCCCAAACTCCAAGGAGAGATGCGCGGAGGAGAGATGCGCGGACCGGATTTGGTCTGCCACGAATATCTCGCTCGGGCGGCCCGCGGCTATCGCGCGTCCACCTCAATTGGACGCACCGCCGTTGAAAAGCTGCAAATAAAGTGCGGCAACCAGGGAACCCGGCCTCTTTGCCCAGCGTATCCTTCTCTCGTATCGTCATCCGTGCCGTGGTGTCGCCTCTGCTCGCGATCCGGCGGCACGCGTCTGAATGGAGGACGCATGACTTTGGAGCCTTTCCCCCGGGTGCCCTTCGGCCTGCTGCTCGTCAGCCCCCTCGCCTGCCTTCTGCTCACCGGCTGTTTTGTCAGCCACAGCAGCAAGGGACAGGACGAAAGCGTGAACATCGGCACGCCGTTTGGATCCATGCACGTCAACACCAACGATGCCGTCAACACCGCTGCTATTGGCCTCAGCCCCTATCCGGGTGCGGTTGCGGTCAAGGACGATGACGGCAAAAGCAAGGATTCAGCGGATGTCGATATGAGCTTCGGCAGCTTCCACCTGGGCGTCAAAGCGGCTACGTTCCAAACCTCCGACCCCCAGGAGAAAGTGCTCGCTTTTTATCGTAAGAATCTCGCCCGCTACGGAGACGTGATCGAGTGCCGCGGACACAATTCCGTCGGGTCTCCGGTGCGCACCTCCGAGGGCCTCACCTGCGAGCAGGATCACAAAACAGTCAACATTTCCAGCGATGACCAGTTGGAGCTGCGCGCCGGTTCCGAGCAGCACCAGCATATTGTCGCCGTCGAGTCGAAGAACGGCGGCATTCGGATCGGCCTCGTCGCTCTCGA
>CAXUIM010000425.1:0-2687 GCA_964250885.1 uncultured Acidobacteriaceae bacterium
AATGCGTGCCGGAAAGCCGGATCGGCGGGCCGGCCCCTCACGAACCCGGGAACCACTTCAAGACTGTTTCCGCGCCGGGAGACGTTCACCCATCCAATGATGTCCGCCTTCCACAGCAAGGGCAGAGCGTAGTAGCCCAGCTTGCGTTTGGCTGGCGGAGTGTACGCCTCGAACCGATACGGCCAACCCCAGAAGTGCTCGAAACGCCGGCGGTCCCAAACCACGGGATCGAACGGAGCCAGGAAGCGAACCACCTCCTCGGGCGCCCGGCGCAGCAGCCGTCCAGCCGGCCAGAGATAGCGCACGCAGTCCAGTTCCGCACTGTTTAGATCCCCGCGATCCAGAAGAGCTGCGATCACTCCCTTGCGCCCGGTCAGGCCGGGGGCCGCGTGGCGGAGGTGTTGCAGCGTCGCGCGCAGGCTGCTCTCGGGTATGGGAGCGAGCAGGCGGGCGATCCGCAGCACAAGGCGACGCAACCGCTCCTCCGGTTCAAGCGGTTCAAGCGGTTCCAACGGTTCCAGCGGCGCCGGGGCGTTCTCGTACAGCTTGGTGCCGCTCTCCCGGCCGGCCACCCGAATCAGGCCCAGGTAGTGCAGCTTCTCCAGGATCCGGGTGGTGGCCTTCGAATATCCTCCCCAGGCATTCAGCTCCCGCTGCTTGCCGAGAGGCGCTTCGAGTTCGCGCGGGTGCAGGTGCTGCTTGCGGCTTGAAACAAGCTCCAGAACCCGTGCTTCCGTCGCCGTGAGCTCGCCAAAGCTTCGGGGATGGAGCAGCCGGTAGGTCGCCAGCGGCATGAAGCCATAGGCGTACAGGTAGTCCTCTTCGATACGAAGGGTGCGGTAGGCGCGTTCCAGATCTCCCACGCGGTACTCCCGCACGCGATGCCGCAGGATCAGGTCCTGAGCGCGGGCCGGGGAGCGAATGGGATCGGCTTGAATGAATCCCAGCCGGGTGACTGCCCGGCCCAGGCTCGTCTGCGGGAAGAGGGAAGACGCCAGGGCGTGGTGGCGAAGATCCTGGAGGGTCAGACGCATATCGTCATCGGTTTCGATGCCGGGGAGCGCTCAAAGATCCCGACGCTGGCGTCCACACCCGCGGGAAAAGTCTCTATGCCAGCAGGTCCTTATGGCGGCGCATGGAGAGCACCAGCATCCTGCGAATCTGCAGTGCGATGAGCGGGACCAGAGGAGCCGCGAGCACAACCCAGATCACCAGCGCATGCCATTCCCACAGCCAGAGCAGATGAATCAGGTGCAGCGGATGGCGATGGCTGAGTTGCATGATGTCATGCTTCGAGAATGGAAGCCTGTGGGTTCCAAAGACCACGATTCCAGCGTGCACAAAGGGCAGGAACAGCAGCCATTGCAGCGGAGCGACCGCATGGATGCCGATTTGCGTGGCGACGTGGTTGAGCCGGAAAACCGAGGCCAGCAACAACATCAGAAGCGTGGTCGTCCCAATGAAGGGATTGATGCCCACCATGAGGGCGATGGCCAGGCTCCAGGCCAGCCGCTTTGGACTCACACCGCGCTTGAGCAGGCGAAGTATGGGCCGCAGGATGCGGCATCGCACAATATTGCGCACGCGCTCGGTGAGAGTCTTCATGTGGGGTGAGAGTGGGGCGGCAGACGTTTGGTCGCTCGCGATGCGCCGTTGGGCGACCTTTCCCGGCCTGGATCGAGCCGATCCACTTGTGGCGCCAATCGTATTATCGTGTCCGCCAGGCATCGCTACACCGCCGCTGGATTGGGCTTCGCAGACCCGGGCCGATCCGGCCGCGGGCCACCCGGTCTATGAGTTTGTTGAAAAAGCACCTCGGATGTCCGCGAGGCAAGTACGAAATGCGCAATCAAAGCGGGTTTTGCGAAGCTAACGAAGCCACAAAAGCCGATTTTCAACAAGCTCCTATGCTCCCAGTTCCGCCCGGATCGCTCCCGCGATGGCCTCGGCGTGGCGGCGCATGGCCTCTTCGCTCTCGGCCTCGATCATGACCCGGGCCAAAGCCTCGGTCCCGGAGTAGCGGATCACGACGCGGCCGGACTCCCGCAACTCATCTTCCGCCGCCTGGATAGCCCTGGCGACGGCGGCGATCGAATCCAGGGGCCGCTTCTCGCGCACCTTGACGTTCACAATCACCTGGGGGAAGTTCTTCAGGTCCGCAATCAGTTCCCCCAGTGTTTTGCCGGAACGATGGACCACGTCCAGGACTACAAGCGCCGTCAGCAGGCCGTCGCCGGTGGTGGCCCGGGCCGGGAAGAGGATATGTCCGGACTGCTCGCCGCCCAGCGAGGCGCCCGACTTCAGCATCTCCTCGAGTACGTATTTGTCGCCTACCGGGGCACGCAGCATGCGGATTCCGGAGCGCTTGAACGCCGCCTCCAGGCCCATGTTGGACATCGTGGTCGCTACCACCGTATCGGCCGCCAACTCGCCCCGGGCCTGCAGGTCCCGCGCGCAGGCCAGCAGTACCGCATCCCCGTTGACCACGTTGCCGTGCTCATCGGCGAACAGCGCGCGGTCGGCGTCGCCGTCAAAAGTGAATCCCATAGCCGCGCCGCGCGCCTTGACTTCAGCGGCGACGATCTCCGGATGCAGCGCACCGCAGCCCGCGTTGATGTTGCGTCCGTCGGGTGAGGCGTGGGTGACTTCCACCGTTCCCTGGAGTGAGTCGAACAACTGCGGCGCCA
>CAXUIM010000426.1:0-2666 GCA_964250885.1 uncultured Acidobacteriaceae bacterium
TGCGTGATCTCCTGGCCATCGAGCATGACCTGCCAGCCCACGCCCCAGGCGCCGCCGACCGGCCACTCCCAGTTGTCCTCTTCGAACTTTATGTCGTGCTCGCGCAGGTCGATGCCGATTGCGGTGAGCGACTCGAGATACAACTCCTGCACACGCTCCGGCGGTGGCTTCAGGACGACCTGCAGCTGGGTGTGGCGAAACAGCCGGTTCGGATTCTCGCCGTAGCGGCCATCCGCCGGCCGGCGCGACGGCTGGGCATACGCGATGCGGACCGGCTTCGGTCCCAGCACGCGCAGGAAAGTGTCCGGCGACATGGTCCCGGCGCCCACTTCGAGATCGTACGGTTGCTGCAGCACGCAGCCATGCTCGGCCCAGAAGCGCTGCAGCGTGAACAGCAGCTCCTGGAAGGTCAAGGCCTTCTTCCGCGCGACTTCGGGCATCCAGTGATTCTAGAGCATTTCTGCCGCGGGCGTAGCTCTCGACGGCACACCAGCAGCTCTCGACGGCACACCAGTAGCTCTTGACGGTACACCAGGTGTAGCGCTCCAGGCCACGCCACGCTCCCGCACTCCGGCTGGTCACGCAGCGCAAGAATATTAGCGCACCGGCGCCGACAACAGCGCGGCCGCGCTTCTCAACCGGCGCTCCAGGTGGCGCTCCAACATTCCCACGGCGAAGCCGCGCAGGTCGGCCGCCCGGGAAGCGGGCCATGGCTCCGCGGCGAGATCGGCTAACGAAGCCCGCGCCATGCGATAGCTCTCCCCAACCGAGGCCGCGCTCAAGGCATGGCTCTGCGAGCGGCAGTCATCGGCGCAGGTGACTCCATCGCCGGCAGCCGACCACCATACGGGCGCACCGCGCAGGTCCAGGCCGCACACCGCGCAATGCCCCAGCTCCGGCATCCAGCCCATCAGCCGGTTCATCCACAGGCAGAAATAGGTCACCGGCAGCCACACGGCTTGCGATGCAGCGGAATTCGCCTGCGGCTGCATTGCCTTCAGCGTGGTCAGCGCCAGGCGGTAGATGTTGTCGTCGGCTGCGAGCTCCGGCATCGCCTCTTCGAGAACTTCGACCACGAGCTGCATGCCGGCGACGCGCAGGTAATCGAGCGGCGCGGACAGAGGGGACCAGAGAATCTCGAAGTGGTCCAGCCGCGCCAGCTCCTGCCGCGGCTGCTGGGTGTAGTGCGCCCGGACCTGGGTTGCCGGCTCCAGCGCCCCGCCAAACCGCCGCCGGCTCCTCATCGCATGGCGCGCCACGCCGGTCAGCTTACCCTGGTCGCGGGTCAGCAGGCTTACCAGAAGATCGGCTTCGTGGAAGGGCCAGGTTCGCAGAACGATCGCCTCGCCACGGATCGAGATGATTCTGCCTTCAGCCATGTAAGTTCCTGCGAGACACCCGCATGAGAGACGAAAGCCCAAATGCGAAAGCGCGCCGCCGAAGCCGCGCGCTTGCTGAAGTCTTCTGAAGGGCGGGACGCCTGAGTTGCCAACCGTCGCTCGGGTCAGCGGCCGCTCTACGAATCTCTACTAACGGCCAAAGTGCGTCGCATTCTTCTCCTGAAACGAGGCCCACTTCTCGGGCAGATCATCGCCGGCATAGATGGCCGACACCGGGCAGACCGGAACGCAGGCGCCGCAATCGATGCACTCGACCGGATCGATAAACAGTTGGTCCACGGTCTCGCCACCGGGCTCATCGGCCTTGGGGTGGATGCAGTCCACCGGGCAGGCGTCCACACACGCCCGGTCTTTGGTGCCGATGCAGGGTTCTGCAATTACATACGCCATCTTTAGAATCTCCTTCTTTGACCTGCTGGTTGTTTCTTTGGGTCGATCTTCAGGCTGGACCTAAATTCTAACAAAGAAGCCCGCACAACCGAAGTTGCCGCTATGGGAGCACTGCAGCCGATTGCGCCGCTCGGGCCGGCACGGGGCAGCGGGCGCTCACGCGCGATCGCTCTGGCGGGCGCGGCGCGCGGCGAATTCCGCGGGCGTGGGAATCGGCTCCAGATTGCGCCCGGCAAACATGTCCGCGAACAGTCGCTCCATCTCGTCATGAATTAGCCCATTGGTGGCGAGCAGCTCGCGGCTATCGAGCGTGAACTTGCCCCCATCGAAGTGCGTGATGCGGCCGCCGGCCTCCTCCACCAGCAGGTACCCCGCGGATGTGTCCCAGGGATTCAGCTTGAACTCCCAGTAGCCGTCCAACCGCCCGCAGGCGACGTAGGCCAGGTCGAGCGCCGCGGAGCCCGCGCGCCGCACGCCATGCGAGCGCAGCGTGAACTCCTGGTAAAAGTGCACATTGGGGCTTTCGTGCCGCTTCTGGCTGGGGAACCCCGTGGCGATCAGCGCTTCCTGCAGCATACGGGTCTGCGATACGTGCAGCGGCTCGCCGTTGAGAGTGGCGCCCGCGCCTCGGGCCGCGGCAAACATCTCGTCGCGAAGCGGATCATAGATCACGCCGGCGACCATCTCTCCGTCTTCATGGGGAGCGAGGCCATGCGCCCGGCGCTCGCAGCCCAGCACCACGCAAAACGCCGGAAATCCGTGAGCGAAGTTGGTCGTTCCGTCCAGAGGGTCGATGTACCAGCGATACTCCTGGTCCAGACCGGAGCGCGTTCCCTCCTCGCCATAGATGCCGTGGCCTGGAAAGGCCGCGCGCAG
>CAXUIM010000427.1:0-2664 GCA_964250885.1 uncultured Acidobacteriaceae bacterium
GATACCTGCTCATCCTTGATACCTGCTCATCCTTGATACCTGCTCATCCTTGATAATGGCTGGGCTGCTGCTGATACGTAGCTGACACGTAGGAGATTCATCTCTAAAGTCGGGTGTCGCTGTTCGCTGGCTGCTACCGTTCGCTGGCTGCTTCCGTGCCGCCATGCCCACGGAGGGACCACTTACCGACGCCGGTCTCGAAGTGTGGCCGCGTGGCATCTACGATCTGGTGACTCAAATCTCGAGAGACTATAACCACCCAATCATTGAAATTACCGAGAGCGGCTGCGGATATCTCGATGGGCCCGATGAGGAAGCAAATGGCCGCATACCCGACGCCCGCCGCATCCAGTGGTATCGCGAAGTACTCGCGGAGCTGGCTCTCGCGATCGCCGACGGCGCCCGGGTCCGCGCCTTTCACGCCTGGACTCTTCTCGACAACTTCCAATGGGCCGAAGGCTACACCGAGCGCTACGGGTTGATCTATACGGACTTTCGCAATCAAAAGCGCACGATAAAAGATTCTGGCCTCTGGTACGGTCGCGTGGCTGGCTCCAACCGGCTGGATGTTTGACCTCGGCAGCGAGATACTTCTACAGGTAGCATCGGGGAACAGTTCGACTCGCGCAGCACATTGCGACCCCTGTCCGACGCCGCTGCTGCAACCCGAATATCTTTGTGTCGATCCGGTAATCCGTTTCGGGTGAACACGGTAGCGCATGATCTCTTTGCGTCACAGTAACAGGAAGAAGGCTCCAGAAGGAATCCCATGCCATCGCAGAACATGCTGCCCAAAGGCAAGCGCCGTCAGTCGGTCAAGGCGGAGTACCGCGCCCAGCGCACACGCATCCAGGAGCGAGAGGCGGAGCTGCGGGCCGCGGGGCTGGTGGAGGACGCCCCCGAGCCGGAGCCGGGACACTCGACCGGTGAGGAATCCGAATCCCCGGCGGGCCAGGCTCCCGTACCGGCGGGGCAGCGGGTACTCATCACCACCGGGGCCAGCGGATCCAAGGTGGCCCAGGAGGTGCAAAGCCCCCGGCGATATCCCGCTCCCAGTCTGCCCGTCGAGGCGCCTGAGATCCAGGTGCTCGACGATCTGGAGGCCGCGGACGGGGTGCGATCCTTCACGGCGGAAGCGGCGGCGGCCGGACTGCGGCTGGATGCGTACCTCGCCCGGGCGATTCCGGACATCAGCCGCGCGCGCGTGGTGCTGCTGATCGAAAACGGCCAGGTTACGGTGGATGGCGAGCCTGCCAAAGGCAAGCAAAAACTCAAGGGTGGGGAGCGGATCGAGATTGAAGGCGATCCTCAACCGGCGCCGCTGAACGCCGAGCCGGAGGACCTGCCGCTCTCGATCGTGTATGAGGACGAGGATCTGGCGGTGGTGGACAAAGCCGCGGGCATGATGGTGCACGCGGGCTCGGGCCCGGCCGAGCACAACCGGGGAACGCTGGTGAATGCGCTGCTGCATCACTTTGGCGCGTCCGGCCTTTCGCTGGGGTCCTCCGGGCTGCCGCCGGCATCTCCCGGGCTCGCGCGGGAAGACGGCAGTGCGGAAGCGCCTGAAAATGCTTTGCGCCCGGGAATCGTACACCGCCTGGACAAGCAGACCAGCGGGTTGATCGTGGTGGCGAAGAAGGACGCGATCCACCGCCAGCTGGGCGAGATGTTCCAGCAGCGCCGGTTGCGCAAGGTTTATCTGGCGCTGGTGCAAGGCTGGATGCCGCAGGACCGGATGTCTAACGATGAGGGCACGATCACGCTGCCCATCAGCCGGGACCTGGTGCGCCGGACGCGCATGACGACACGACGGTCCGGCGGGCGGAGCGCCATCTCGCACTGGAAGGTGCTGGAGAGGATCGATGGAGCGTACGGCAAGTTCACCCTGGTTGAGGTGCGCATTGAAACCGGCCGCACTCATCAGATTCGGGTCCACCTGCAGGCGCTGGGGCATCCGGTAGTCGGCGATACCCTGTACGGTGCGGCGCACCGGCTCACACCAAACGGCAGGACAAGCGTCGAAGGAGAGGGACTCACGCTCGAGCGCAATTTCCTGCATGCCGCCGAGCTGGAGTTTGCGCATCCCCGAACCGGCAGGAAACTGGAGCTGCGGGCGGCCCTTCCCGCGGAGCTGGTAACGCTTTTGGAGCAGGTTCGGCAGGTTCGAGAGAGGGCGATCGGTTCAAGTTGATACGATGGAAGTCATGAGAATCAGCAGTACAGCGCGGTGCGTCGCATGGGCGCTCGCGTGCGCCATAGCCGTACCGGCCGCGATGGCCGTCAGCTTCCTTCCCCCGGTAACCGGCCTGCAGAACACGGCGTCTCAGCAGACGACCCCCGCAGCGCCGCCACCCCCGCTTCCCGCGCAGACGACACCTGCGCAGACGACACCTGCTCCTTCGACAGCCGCGCCCGCGACACCGGACCAGCAGGAGCCGCTGCAACCGCGCGTGGGTCCTCCCGCCTCCACCACTCCGCTGCAGATCTATTCGCGTGAGGTCGATCTGATCTTCACCGTCACCGACAAGCGCGGCAACTTCGTCACGGGCCTGCAAGGACAGAACTTCGGTCTGCTCGACGATGGCAGGCCGCCGCAGAGTGTCATCCGCTTCCAGCAGCAGACCAATCTGCCGCTGCGCGTCGGCATCATGCTGGATACGTCCA
>CAXUIM010000428.1:0-2656 GCA_964250885.1 uncultured Acidobacteriaceae bacterium
GCTCTGCAGGATGCGATCGAGAAGACCGGCCTGCACGTTCGCGTCATGAGCGCGATCCAGATGCACCAGATCGCCGAACCGTATATACGCCGGCGCGCGGTCCGTCATCTGGAGAAGGACCGCATCGTGATCTTCGCGGCCGGCACCGGCAATCCCTACTTCTCCACCGACACCGCCGCCAGTCTGCGCGCGATGGAGATCGGCGCGGAGGTCCTGCTCAAAGCCACCTCGGTCGACGGCGTCTACACGGCCGATCCCAAGAAGGTCGCGGACGCGCTCAAGTTCGACGAGATCACCTACATGGACATACTCCGCCTCGGCCTCAAGGTGATGGACACGACCGCTGTGTCGCTTTGCAAGGACAACAATCTGCCCATGATTATCTTTTCCATGCGCGAGCGCGGCAACATCCTGAAGGTCATACAGGGAGAGCGGCTCGGCTCTCTGGTGACGGCATAGATGTTGGTGGAGTGGTCCTTTCGCGGCCGTGGATAGGGGCGAAACGTACGATGAAGACCGCTGGCTTTTTAAAACTCTTGCTGATCTTTGCGCTGCGGTCCAGCGCCCGGGCAGATCCGGCGTTCACCACGCCTCTGACGCCGTTCCGCATCGCGGACAATCTCTACTACGTCGGCAGCCGCGATCTCGGGTCCTTTCTCATCGTCACGCCGCAGGGCGACATCCTCATCAACTCAAACCTTGTAAGCTCTCCCCCTCTCATCCGCCACAGTGTGGAGCAACTGGGATTTCACTTCAGCGATATCCGGATCCTTCTCATCAGCCATGCGCACTCCGATCATGCCGGGGGAAGCGCGGCGATCCTGCGGCAGACGCACGCTCAGTACATGGTGATGGACGGCGATGTTGCAGTGGTCGAGAGCGGAGGCGCGAAGGATTTCGCTTTCCCGAAAGACCGCTATCCCGCCACGCATGTGGACCGCGTTCTGCACGATGGAGACGCGGTTCGCCTGAGCAATGTGGTTCTGATCGCGCACAAGACGCCGGGTCATACCCGGGGCTGCACGACGTGGACGCTGCGAACGACGCAGCACGGACAGCCGCGCAATGTCGTGATCTTCGGAAGCGCGAGCGTGCTGAACTACCGGCTCGTCGCCCGCCCCGGCCATCCGGCCAGTTACCCTGGCATAGCGCAGGACTTCGAGCATACGTTCCAGGTGCTGCCCACCCTGCCGTGCGATATCTTTCTGGGCGCTCATGGCCGCTTCTTTTCCAT
Source organism: uncultured Acidobacteriaceae bacterium (assembly GCA_964250885.1). GTDB lineage: Bacteria > Acidobacteriota > Terriglobia > Terriglobales > Acidobacteriaceae > Granulicella. Next base: position 1,235 of record CAXUIM010000428.1, read on the forward strand.
GCTGGAGAAGCTGCATCGGGCTCAGGCGGGCGCCGGCGAGGCCGTGTGGGTCGATCCCGCGGGCTACCGCGCTAGCATCGCACAACAGGAGCAAGCCTTCCGGGCCGCGCTGGATCGGCAGCGGGACCCAAACTAGAGCCATCTCCTGACCGCCAGCCGGATCGGTAGTGAGAAGCCGCAGCCCATGGTGAAAGAGTTCTGGTATGCGCCGCAGCTCGGCATCAACCTCGTGACCAAGCGGTTCGATCCACGCGTTGCCACCATTCAGAACTTCACGGTGACTCAGATCAACCTGTCCGAACCGGAGTCCAAGCTGTTTGCACTGCCCCCTGATGCCCGGATCATCCCGATGGATTAGCGCAGGTGGGGCGCGATGACAGCAATACCGCCCTGACCTGCAGGCTGGCCCCGCGGGAGAAGGCTCTACGAGATCGCAGGGACGCGCGCCGGCTGGTTCTGCCGCGCGCGCCGGCGCTTCCACCAACCGCCGATGGCGACCTGCGCGGGGTGCTCTACCCAGCGCCGCACCGCGAGCGCCACAGCGACCACAAACACGTACGAGATCCACGGATCGAAGCGGGCCAGACCCAGGCGCTGCCAGACGTGGTTCCACTGCAGCAGCAGGAAGAGATTGAAGTGCAGCAGGTATAACGCGTAGGTGGAGGTTCCGACGGCCACCAGCGGGCGAATCGAGAACGCGCGGGCCATCCAGCTGGGGCCGGCCAAACCCAGGATGATCGCCCCGAAGATCGGGGTCAGCAGGCCGCCGTGAATCAGGATGTAGGGCAGCCGCTCGGTCAGGTGATAGCACACGAACCACACCGCGACGAAGCCCGCCAGGGCTATGAGGGCGCGGGACCGTGGGGTGAGCCTGGCCGCCTCGTGCAGCCGGCCCAGCGTCAGGCCCGCTAGAAACGTGCACAAATAGGACAGCGGCGTGTACTTCAAGGTGTTCAGCCAGAAGCCGTCGCTGTACCGGTTCACCGGTTGCGGCAGATGGTCGGGGTTGGTGATCATGTACACCGCATGGGGCACCAGGCCCAGGAGCCACAGGCCGAGGATCGTGCCCAGCAGCGCGAGCCGGCCACGCGGCCAGCGCAGGCGCAGCAGCCAGGGAAACGCCAGGTACAGCGTCACCTCGCAGGACAGCGTCCAGCTCACCGTATTCCAGAACGTTGCCAGGCGCGGGAAGAACCCCTGCACCAGCAGGGGAGTCGCGATCACGCCCGCATAGAACTGCGCGTGCGGACGCGCCCCCCACTCCCGCAGGAGCATGGGAAGGGACACCAGCATCGTCAAGGCATACACCGGATACAGGCGGCTCAGCCGCGCCATCCAGAAGTCCACCGCGTTCACGGGCTGCGACCGGCCGGCGTAGTTGTAGGAGAGGATGAACCCGGAGATCAGAAAGAAGAAGCTGAC
>CAXUIM010000429.1:0-2648 GCA_964250885.1 uncultured Acidobacteriaceae bacterium
AGAGCGGCTCTACCGCAACCGGAGCCGCGGCCGTTCCATTCCATCCTTTAGAGGTGCGGGGCACGGGGGGAGGGTCTGGGCTGGGCCGGTGGCGGCGCGGCCGGCGCGGCCGCGGCGGGCGTGGGCAAGGTGTAGATGACCTCTCCCGAGCGCGTGTAGTGCAGCTCCTCGCGGGCTTCGTGCTCAATGGCGCTGGGATCGCTCTGCAGGCGCTCCACATGCCCCTGCAGCTTTTCGTTCTCAGTCTGCAGCTGCTGCATCTGCTGCTGCAGGGAGCGCGCCTCTTCGCGCTTGTGGGCGAAAGCAGTCAGGCCATTATGGCCGAAGACCACGTCGTACCCCATGCCAACCGCCAACGCTCCCACGGCCAGCGTCGCGAACCGGCGCCGCCACAGAAAGGCGCGGGTCCGCGCAGCCTGGCCAAAGGCGCGCAGCCTTGAGGTCTGTATCGGTTTTTTATGAACGGATTTCAACTTCCGCGGTCCCGGATTACGCAGCCACGGCGAACTTGCTCCCGCGGCTAACCTCAGTATCGCGCATCTGGTTCTCAACGCAAACGATTTCGGACCGGGGAACCATACTGGGCGACACTTGACGCCTAGACCTGGCGCCTAGACCTGGCGCGGTTTATGACCCGGTTCGTTTCCCTACGCCTGCTTTGTTATGCTTAGCCAGCAGCATGCGCGTCCTTTTCGCCATCTCGATCCTGGCCCTGGTCGCTATGTTATGGGTTCCAATCGCAATTGCGCGGCACGTCAACCGCGCTCGTCGCCGCCGCCGTCTGCACACGATGTCTTCCGCTCCACCTAAGATCTGGCCCGGCAGCTCCAGCCGTTGAACTCAGTCTGCACACACGAGACCTCTATGCAAACAAGCGCCGCTTCTCCTGCTCGCCTCTCCAGCTTCGCCGGCCTGGCTGCCACTCTGCCGGGCAGGCTGTTGATCGGACTCTCCGCCACGCTGATTGTGGCTGCCGCGGCCCATGTCGCGATCCCCTTGCCGTTTACACCCGTCCCGCTGACGTTACAGCCCCTGGCGGTACTGGGCGTTGGCTTGGCGCTCGGTCCGGTCGCGGGCTTTCTGACCATGCTGGCCTACCTGGCGGAAGGGGTTCTCGGCCTCCCCGTATTCAGCCCCACCGGTCCGGGCGGCATCGCCCAGCTGCTGGGCCCCACGGGAGGCTTCCTGCTGGCATATCCCTTGGTGGCGCTGCTGGCCGGGGGCGTGACGCAGGTTCTGACCTCCCGGATCCCACGCTTTATCGCCGCTGTGGCAGGCGGGGCCGTGGCGACCGCATTGCTGTTCCTCTCCGGCGCCCTGTGGCTGATGCACCTGGCGCACCTCTCGGTGCACGGGGTCTGGATCGCCGCCATCGCACCCTTCCTTCCCGGAGAAGCCGTCAAGATCCTGGTGGCGGCGGGAATTTACAAGGCGCTGGTCCCCACGGCCGCCGGGAAACCGGCCGCGCCCAAACTCCGCACACCGGAGGCGGCCTCCCGCCCGTTCGATCCCGGCTCCCTGCCGTTCCAAAGCCCCCTGCCGCGCGGTGCGGGTTCTCTGCCGCGCGATGCGGGGGCAGCGGAGGTGAGCCCAATCCGGAATGTGAGTTCTTCAACAGATAAGCCCGAGCAGCCGGGTACCGCACAGGCGGCCCGCCGCCCCGGCCTTCACATCGTTCCGAAAGCATCTGATAAAAGCCAGCCGATGGTTGCGCCAGAAGCAACAAAAGAATCAACAAGGAACCAATGACTCCCGTAGTAAATGATGTTCGCGAGATCAAAATCGCTCACAGTCCCGACTCGGACGACGCCTTCATGTTTTATGGCCTCGCGACCAACAAGGTGCGTGTGCCCGGCTACAAGTTCACCCACACCCTGACCGACATCGAAGCTCTGAACCACCGCGCCATGACCGACCAGTACTACGACGTCACGGCCATCAGCTTCCACGCGTACCCCTACATCCAGGATCACTACACCCTGATGGCTTGCGGCGGCTCGGTCGGCGAGAACTACGGTCCCATGATCGTGGCGCCGCGCAACTACTCTCTGGCCGAAATCAAGAAGCGGCGCATCGCCGTACCCGGCACGCTCACCACGGCCTTCCTGGCCCTGAAGCTCTTCGCTCCCGAGATCGAGACCGTCACCGTCGACTTCGACAAGATCATACCCGCGGTGGTGGCCGGCCAGTACGACGCCGGCCTGATCATCCACGAAGGGCAGCTCACCTATGGCCGCGATGGCCTGAAGAAGGTTCTCGACCTGGGGGTCTGGTGGAAGGAGCAGACGGAGCTCCCGCTGCCGCTGGGGGGCAATGCCATTCGCCGCTCCCTCGGCCATGAGGCTCAGACCGTCGTCACCAACGCGTTGCGCGACAGCATCAAGCATGCGCTCGAGCACCGCGAAGCGGCCTTGGAGTACGCCATGCAGTTCGCCCGCGACCTCGATCCCTCGCTGGCCAACCGCTTTGTCGGCATGTACGTGAATGAGCGCACGCTGAACTACGGCGAGGACGGCCGCGAAGCCATCCGCAAGCTGCTCGCCATGGGCTACGCGCGCGGTATTATCCCGCGCGCGGCCAAGGTTTACTTAGTCGACATAGCGCTGTCCCCCGTAGACGACCTGCGTGCGCGGTACGACCCCCGCACA
>CAXUIM010000430.1:0-2615 GCA_964250885.1 uncultured Acidobacteriaceae bacterium
TCTACAGGATCATCCGAACCACGCGGCGCACCAGCTCGGTCGTGACGCCATAGACCAGATGGGCGACGAAGGGTGTGGCCAGCGTCTCCGCGGGAGTCTCCGAGATCGGCGGCGCCAGGTTGAAGCCGGGGACCGCGAGCAGATCCGCGCCGGCGAAGAGTGCGGCGCCGAAGGTGGTGCCCAAGCCGGAGCGGGTGATGCTGGAGTACTCCGCCAGACCGCCATACAGACCGCCCATCAGAGCGCCGAAGGTATAGTGAACCACCGGCCCCCCGGTCTGCTGCTGCTCATAGGTAAGGTGCCGGCCACCGGTGGCGGTCTTGACGATGCTGTCGGCCGTCTTCATCGTCGCATCCGGCTCATCTTTCTTCTCGGCCTGCTGCTGATTCTCCGCGTCGGTTTGCACAGCCTGGGTGAGCTTCTTGCCCGGGCCTGCTATGAACTCGTTCATGACCCAGGAGGCGAAAAGTCCGCCGGCCACGCCGGCCAGGACTCCGCGGATGGGGTGCGTTTCGTTGGTTTCTGTCATGGGATACATCTCCTGCTGCTGAGATGCCTCCGCGCCGATTGCCGGTCGATTGTGAAGGTCGCATGGGTGGGGTGTGAACGTTCGCGCGGCATGGGAGCGTGTCCAAAGAGATAGGACTCGCGTCTCCGGCGGATACGCTCCAACGTTTTTTCGAAGAAAGGTTGGTCGCGCCACCAGCCCAGACACGATTGAGGATCAGGCTTCCGGGCCTTCGCTGTACACCTGCAGGAGAAATGCTCTAGGGTCAGAAGAATTGAGGTGACAGCATGATCGAGGTACGGGGTTGGCTCATGGGGATCCTGATTGCAGGAAGCCTTGCGCTGCACGGGCTGGCGCGGACGGCATTGGCGCAGGCCAGCGTGCCAAGCTCTCCACCGGCCTCCAGCCAGGCGCCCGTTGCGATCCAGGTCGACCTCGATCAGACCATCGGCCCCTACAAGCCGATCTATAGCTGGTTCGGTTATGACGAAGCCAACTACACCACCATGCGCCACGGCAGAGAGCTGCTTACCGAACTGCATGACCTGAGCCCCGTTCCGGTGACCATCCGGGCCCATCATCTGTTGACCTCCGGCAACGGGAAGGCAGAGTTGAAGTTCAGCTCGACCAATGTGTACCGCGAAGACGCCCAGGGCAAGCCGATCTACGATTTCACCCTGCTCGACGGGATCTTCGACGCCTATAAGGCAGCGGGAGTGCGGCCCATGGTCGAACTGGGCTTCATGCCCAAGGACCTGGCCGCCGATCTCCCCAACCGGCACGAGCCCTACCAGGTGCACTACCCGGAGTCCACCATCTCCGGGAAGTCGAATAACCCGCCGAAGGATTATGCAAAGTGGGGAGAACTGGTTCGCGTCGTCACCGCGCACCTGGTGGAGCGCTATGGCAAGCAAACGGTCCTGCAATGGTACTTCGAGGTCTGGAACGAGCCGGATATTGACTACTGGCACGACACCCCGGAGGCGTACTGGAAGCTGTACGATTACGCGGTCGCGGGTGTGAAGAAGGCGCTGCCCGGGGCCAAGGTCGGCGGACCGGCCAGCACCAGCCCCGGAAACCCGAAGGCCGATCTGTTTCTCAAGAACTTTCTGGAACACGTGAGCTCCGGCAGGAGCGCCGTCGATGGCAAGCCGGTTCCTATCGACTTCATCTCGTTCCATGCCAAGGGCCGTCCTACGCTCGTGGATGGTCGGGTCACCATGGGCATCCAGCACGAGTTGAGCGACGCCGACAGCGGCTTCGCGACCATTGCGGGTTTTCCGCGCCTCAGGAAGCTTCCCATCATCCTCAGCGAGGCGGACCCTGAGGGCTGCGCCGCCTGCTCCTCGAAGGTGAACCCGGCGAACAACTACCGCAACGGCACACTCTATCCGGCCTATACGGCGGCCGCGTTCAAGGCATTGTTCGATCTGCAGGACAGGCATGCCGTCGATCTCATCGCGATGTTGAGCTGGTCCTTCGAGTTCGAAGACAAGGATTACTTCGAGGGCTTCCGCTCGCTGGCGACCAACGGCATCGACAAACCCATCCTCAATGTCTTTCGCATGTTTGGGCTCATGTCGGGCAATCGCGTGCACACGGAAAGCACCGGCCAGGTATCCCTCGATACGCTGCTGCATAGCGGCGTTCGGCAGGATCCCGACGTCGACGCCTTCGCCACGGAGGGAGACCGTCAGGCTGCCGTGCTGGTTTGGAATTACCACGACGCGAATGCTCCGGCCGAGGCGGCGCCGACGCGGATCACCGTAAACGGAATCCCCCTGGATGTGCATCGTGTGCTGCTCGAGCACTACCGGATCGATGCAACCCACAGCAATGCGTACACCGTGTGGCAGGCGATGGGCTCTCCCCAGAACCCAGCGACGGAGCAGTATGCCGCGCTCAAGGCAGCCGGCCAGCTTCAACTGCTTACGTCGCCGGAGTGGCTCGACGTTCACGACGGCGCTGTCAGCGTGGCCACGGAGATGCCGCGGCAGGGAGTCTCATTGATGCACTTGAGCTGGTAGATCGCCTTAAAGATGAAAGCCCTGTCCAGACGAATGCGGGAGAGCGCGCCAGGCGATCCAGCGGACCGCCGCTGGTACAT
>CAXUIM010000431.1:0-2600 GCA_964250885.1 uncultured Acidobacteriaceae bacterium
TTCGACGTGGTCTCCGCCAAAGGCGAGTTCCTGGGGGGCGCCATCGCCCCGGGCATCGGGATCTCCGCCGAAGCGTTGTTCGCGCGCGCCGCCAGACTCACCCGCGTGGAGATCAAGAAACCCGCCAAGATCATCGGCACCAACACCACGGATAACATCCAGATCGGCCTCTACTACGGATCCATTGGGCTCGTTGATGGCATCCTGGAGCGCATGATCGCGGAGTTGGGTCCGGAGACCAAGACCATCGCCACGGGTGGACTGGCGCAATTGATCGCGGGCGACAGCAAGTATATCCACGACGTGGACAACATGCTCACGCTCACCGGCCTGCGGCTCATCTGGGAGCGCAATCAGGATCGCGGCTCCCACAGCAATCACGATCGCCACAACGACCGCCCCAACGACCGCCACAACGACCGTAGTCCCGAGCGCCGCCGGCGCAAGTGAACAATGCCGACGCACAGCGCTCCATGAACTATTTCGAATACTTCTCCGAGATTGAACAACGGTTCAGCCAGCGGCGCGGCTCTATCCTGCTGCTCAGCACCCTGGATTGGGCGCTGATCGAGACTTGGCGCGAGGCCGGCATTCCGCTTGCGGCCGTTCTGCGCGGCATTGACACGGCCTTTGATAAACACGATGCGCGCGCGCAGCGCAGCCGCGGCCGTCTGCGCAAGGTCAATGGCCTGGCCTGGTGCGCTCAGGCCGTGATGCAGGCCACCGAGGAGATGATGGACGCGGCCACCGGCGCCAGCCCAAGCAGCAGCCCCGGAGAGGCTGGTTTGTCCGCGGCGCGCGAGACCGGATTTGAGGCGGAGCGTGTCGCTGCCTATCTCGATCGCAACGCGCAGGCGATCCACGCCGCCATCAACGCAGCGGCTATAAACCTGGGTGGCGTAGCCGCGCCCGTTCACGATTCGGCCGCGAGCTCACTCAGACAGAGCCGGCCGGAGGCGGAGTCCTGGGCCAGCACGGCCACTACCACGGCGCAGCGCCTGCGCGAGCTCGCCGCCACGATGCGCGGTGCTCCGTTACCGGCTGACGGCGTGCGGCCTGGTCCAATGGCTTTAGACGAGCTCGATCGCACCCTCACGGTGCTGGAGGAGCGTCTCTTCGCTGTGTTGCAGAGCTCCGCGGCCGAAGAGGAGATGGTCGATTTGAAGGCTCAGGCGGACCGCGAGCTGGCTCCCTATCGCGCGCGTATCTCAACGGTTCAATTGCGTCAGGTGCAGCAGCAGTTCCTGCAAAAGCGCCTGCTCGAGCGGCGTGGTCTGCCTCGCCTCAGCCTTTTCTACATGGGACACGATGATTGAGAATCTGCGCATAGAGCGTGGCGTCTACGGGGGCAGCGGTCTGGCGCGAACAGCGGACGGCGCCACCGTCTTTGTCCCGTTCGCGCTTCCGGGAGAGCAGGTGGAGGCCGGCCGGGCCGAGGCCGGCAATGAAGCGCATCTTCGCGAGGTCGTCGAGGCCTCGCCGTACCGGGTCGCCGCCCCCTGTCCTCACTTCGGTCCCTGCGGAGGCTGTCAATACCAGATGGCGACGTACCCGGAGCAGCTTCGGCTGAAACGCGCCATCCTGGAGGAGACCCTCGTCCGCGCCGGGGTAAGGTCATCGCCCAGCATCTTCATGCACTCCGCGGAGCCCTGGGGATATCGCAATCGGATCCGCCTGCGCGTGGCTCGCCGCGGCGGCCAGATCCGCTTCGGATACAACCAGCGGGCCAGCAACCGCTTCCTTCCGATCACCACCTGTCCCATCGCGGCGCCGATCCTGTGGTCCACTGCGGCAGCGCTGCTGGCCGCCGCCTCTAATCCCGGGATTGCAGCATGGCTGGACGCAACCGCCGAGGTCGAGCTCTTCTGCAACCCCGGCCAGACGCGTGTACAACTCAGCCTGCTGATGCCCGGGGCCGCGCCCGTGCCTGCAACCTTCGCCCGCTCCATCCAGGGTCTCAATCCTCCGCGGCTGGCGGGCGCCGTTCCCCAATTGGCGGGCGCGGCGGCAATTGAGGTTAACGCCCGCACCGGTCGCGTGATCCGCACATTGGCGGAGACCGGGGCGGCCGGTCTCGCCTATCGGGTGGCTGTCCCACATGCAGAGCCAGCGGCGACTGATGAGACCTACTGGATACCCCGCGGCGGCTTCTTCCAGGTCAACCGCTTCCTGATCGAAACCCTGCTGGAACTGGTGTGCACCCGGGAAGGACAGCTGCGCTCCGGGTCGCTGGCCTGGGATCTCTTCGCCGGCGTCGGCCTCTTCTCACGCGTGCTGGCGCGCCGCTTCGCCCGGGTAACGGCGGTCGAGGCCAATCCCATCGCGGCCGCGGAACTGCGCACTGCGCTCGCCCGGCTCAGCCCCGACAGCACAGCCCTGGAGTGCACAACGATTGATTTCCTGCGCTCCGCCGTTCTGCAGCGCGATCGCCCCGAGCTTATCGTGCTCGATCCGCCGCGCGCCGGGGCGGGCGTGGAGTCCTGCGAGCTGCTCCTGCGCCTGGCGCCGCGCGAGATCGTCTACGTCTCCTGCGATCCCACCACGCTCGCCCGCGATCTCAACGTACTGCAGCGGCAGTACCGAATTGCAACACTGCACCT
>CAXUIM010000432.1:0-2590 GCA_964250885.1 uncultured Acidobacteriaceae bacterium
TGAATTGGGTAACCGCGGTCTCTTGCAGATTCGCGAGCGCGAGTTCCCGTCTAACGCCAGCTCACCGCCAGATGCCAGCGCAGGCCGCGCTCGGCGGTCCGGCGCAGCACCGTCTCAAACTCTCGCAGCTCCGCCAGCACCTCGGGACCTTCGCTGCCCAGCTGATGCGCATCCAGCTGCAGCGAGGCGGCCAGCGCTTCCACCGTGCGCAGACCATCCTCCGGGCGGTACCACTGCGGCGGGGGGAGCCGGTTCAACAGATCGGGATTGCCTCCGCCCTCCTCGATCAGCAGCGCCATCGAGTTCTCGTCGGCCGAGAAAAACTCCAGCAGCGGCTTCGCGCCGAGCTCCAGCGCCAGCTTTTCTATAGCGCTCTCATAGCGCGCCAGCACACGACCGTTCACGAAGATGTTGTAGCCGGGGTCATCGCCCTCGACCACGATGTACATGGATGCGGCCATCCCTTCGAGTGTAGCGCCGCCTGCAGCATTCCATAAATGCCCCCGATAGGGAGAGCGCTACCGCGGTACCACTGCTGGTCCATCCGTTGGATCATCCGCTGGAGGGAGCAGCAGGGCCGCACTCCCAAGCGCGAGCAGGCCCAGGCCCAGCAGCGCACGCGCCGTGACGGCGGGATGCACCAGCAGGATGCCCTGCAGCAGGATCAGCAGCGGCAGAAGAACAAATTGCGCCGACCAGCGGATGGCTCCCAACCGAGCCAGCGCCAGCACCTCCACCAGCGCGATCAGGCCGTCACAAGCAATGGCCGGCAACGCGCTGGAGGGTCTGTTTCCGCCGAGGATCCACCAGGCTGCCGCCGCTACCCCGAACAACAGGGCCCCCCCGGCAAGGGCGGTCGCCGCCCGTTGCGAGGATGCCTTCCGCGGGGTTGCTCGGCTCTGGGCTTGCCGTACGCCGGACCGCGGGCTCTCTTCGCAGAACAGCGCCGCGCCCAGTCCGGTAAGCAGCGGCGCCAACAGCAAGGCGGTATCGCTACGCGCATCGGTGAGATCCGGCTGCGCCAGCACCAGCAACAGACCGGCGACCGCCGCAAGACCGGGCCAAGCCCGCCCGGAAACTCCGCCCGGCCGGCTGCTTCCCAGGGCTGCGGCGGAGATCGCGATGGCCACCGGCGTCAAGGCAAGTGCGATGGTCACACTGCTGCCATCGACCTGGCTGCCACCTATCAGCAGAGCGCTCGCGGGCCCGCCCAACAGCAGGGCGCCGGCAATCAGATCGCGCCACGCGGCAGCAGGTTCGGGCCCGCCTGCCGCCGGTCCGGGCCTATGCAGCAGCAGCACCGTGAGCAGCGCGGCCCAGACGCAGCCAAGCGCCTGGGACGCCAGGGTAGAGCGCGTCTCCGGACGCGCATCCCCCAGCAGCCAGCGGCTCGCGCCCAGGAACAGCAGCAGAACGAAGGGCCACCAACGCTGCCACGGTGTCTGCTGTTGCCCGTCTCTATTTGACTCTGGCTCTCGTTGGGAGCGCACCCGATTCTGCTCCGAAAGGTGTATAGAGCTCTTAGACGAAGAAACCGCGCCTGCAGGCGCGGTTTCTTTGTTCCGTTTCGTAATTGCGGGAGCTACCGGGCGCCGCCGCCCTGCGGCGGCCCGCCCGCGGAGCCAGGTGTCCCGGGACGACGCCCGCGACGCCGCCGCCCGCGACGCTGCCCTGCCGGACGGCCCTCGCCCTGGGGCACCGAAACCTGGGACGTCTGCTCGCCGCTGGTCTCTCCCTCGTCCCCCGCCTCGCCCTCATCGGAGTCGAGATCGTCGTCATCATCGAAGTCCTCGCCTCCCTCGATGGTGATGGTTTCCTCTGGCTTGGGCTGCTCCGCACGCTCCGGTCGAGCCGGCCGCTCGACCCGGTCGCGTCCGCCCCGGTCAGACCGCTCGCCGCCGCGATCGGAGCGATCGCCGCCACTGCCCTCCGGAACCTCAGGCAGGCCCAGCTTGGCGCGCTGCTCGCGCAGGACGGCCTTGCGGGAGAGCTTGATGCGATTGCCCTCGATCGCGAGCACCTTGACCAGTACCTGATCGCCCTCGCGCAGTTCATCCTTGACGTCCTTCACGCGATGCTCAGCGATCTCGGAGACGTGCAGCAGACCGTCGGTTCCCGGGAAGATTTCGACGAAAGCGCCGAACTCCGCCAGGCGCACAACCTTGCCCAGGTAGGTCTTGCCGACCTCGGGGACGGCCGTGATGTCCGAGATCATCTGGATGGCGCGGGCCAGACCATCGGCGTCGCTCGAAGCGACGTTCACGCGGCCCGTATCGTCCACGTCGATCTTCACCCCGGTCGCATCCACGATGCCGCGGATTACCTTGCCTCCCGGTCCGATCAGGTCGCGAATCTTGTCCGTGGGAATCTGCAGGGTGTGGATGCGTGGCGCAAACGCACTCTTCTCCTCCGCTCCCTTGGAGATGACAGCGTCCATCGTATCCAGCAGGAAGAGCCGTCCGCGGCGCGCCTGCTCCAGCGCCTCGCGCATGATCTGGGCGGTAATACCCATGATCTTGATGTCCATCTGCAGGGCGGTGATGCCCTTGCGCGTTCCGGCCACCTTGAAGTCCATGTCGCCGTAGTGATC
>CAXUIM010000433.1:0-2548 GCA_964250885.1 uncultured Acidobacteriaceae bacterium
GTACAACCGCTGCCAAAACGCGGCTGCGCATCGAGAAGACCCGCTTTCGCCGTCACATCCGTGAACGTGCCATCGCCATTGTTGTGCATCAGGCGATTCTGGCCATATGCCGTCAGGAACAGGTCCTCGAAGCCGTCGTTATCGTAATCTCCGACGCACACGCCCGTAGCCCACCCCGTACTCGTCAGCCCCGCGCGGTCTGTCACATCGGTGAAGGCGCCGTTCTTGTCGTTGTGGTAGAGACGGTGGCCTGAAGCGGCAGAAGCACTGTTTTCAGAGCGCCCGCCTACGATCAGCACATCCATCCAGCCGTCATTGTCGTAGTCGAAGAACGCGCATCCGCCCCCCATCACCTCGATGATGTAGGTTGCCTTCTCCGAGTCGCCGTAAGCAATCGATTGGGTGAGCCCGGCTGCATGGGCGACATCGACGAAGCGTGAAAACGGCGGCAGGCTTTCTCCGGAAGGCAGGCTATAGGCGCTCTGAGAAAGCATGGCAGCGCCGCAGTAGGCCGGCGCCGTTTGCAGCAGGCGACGCCTGGTTATCTTCGGAACTCGTGATTGCTTCATACGATTGAATCTTCGGTGGTCATCTCAGCGCTGTGCCTGCATCGCATCCATCCGCTCGAGGAGCGCTTTCGCGTTGGCATTTTCGGCATCAAGCTCCAGCACATGATGGACAGCCTCCCGAGCTTCAGTCCATCTCGAATCCAGGCACAAGGAGGCCGCAAGATTCAGCCACGCCTTGAGGAAGCCAGGATCGGCCTCGGCGGCGAGTTGGAAGTGCTGGATCGCAGCACTTGTATTCCCGTCGCCCGCGTCCAGATAGCCGAGCTGATTCTGCGCCAGGGCCATGTGAGGATCGATCGCGATGGCCTGGTTCAGGGCCGCGCGCTCGCCACCGTGATCCCCCGTCTTATCCAGCGCCATCGCCAGTTTGTAGGCCAGCACAGGCTCGTGCGGATCCAGGGCTAACGCCTCCCGGTAATCCTGCACGGTCTGCTGCGGGTTCCCCGCGGCCGCGGCCTGATCGCCCTGCTGCGCCTTGTCCGCGGCCTGGGCCCGTGCGGTCTGCTCCTGGAGCCGTTGTGCATACAGCCCGAACTGCCGTTGCGCGGCCGCGGTGTCGCCCGACGCCTGGAGCGCCTTCGCGAGCGCGACATGGACCTCAGGGGAATCCAGCCCCAGCTCGATGGCTTTCTGAAGTTCGGCCTTCGCGGCGGAGTTCTGCTTCAGAGCCACCAGCACCATCCCAAGCCGATAGTGGGCATCCGCTTCATCGGGCTTGATCGCGATGGATCGGCGCAGAAAACTCTGCGCCCCCGTATAGTCATCCGCCTGCTGACGCAGTATGCCCATGAAGTACAGCAGCTCCCAGTTGCGCGGCGCCGCGACAAGCAGCCGCTCCCCGAGCGCCTCGGCTCCCGCATCATGCGCCAGCACGAGCGTCTGCAGGTACAGAACCTGTATCCGCATCTCCGCAGGGTTCTGCTTCGCAATCGGCGCGAGCACGGCGACGCCATCCTGAAAACGGCTCTGCAACATCAGGACTCCCGAAAGCGCCTCGGCTACCGGGAGCGACGATGGGCGCACCCGCAGCCGGCTCTGGAGAACTTCGGCGGCGTCTTGAAGCAGACCCGACTTGCTGTAGGCCGCCGACAGGTCCACCGCCAGGTCATCCGAAAAGGCTCCCGTGGCAGCCACGGGACGTAAGAGCGCAATCACGGCGCCGTAGTTGCGATCCGCGAGCAGATCGCGGCTCAGGCCATCAAGAGCCAGCGTGGCGCCGGAATTCAACGCGAGGGCGAGCCGCCACTGGACCTCCGCCGCGGGCCGGTCCCCAGTGGCATCGAGCGCGGCGCCCAATGTCATGTGCGCTTCCCGGAAGCTTGGCTCGATCCGCAAAGCGTGCCGCAGTGGGTCGACGGCCTCACTGGATCGCTGGTCCGAATACAGGCTTAGTCCGAGCAGGTATTCATAGCGGGCTGAATCCGGCTGCAGAGCCGCCGCCTTCTCGAAAACCTCCGCGGCACAACCGAACTGCTTGCGGTCGGCATACCAGGTTCCCAGGTCCGCGAAGAGCGCGGCATCCGGCGTGCTCCGAAGTTTCTCTGCGATGGCGTCGGGAGGCGAACACGCGCCCCAACAAAGCTGAGCGGCCCCGCAAAGGAACGCTGCCCCGATGAAAGCACGCGCAACTTGGCGCCGGATCGTCATTCGTGACCCAGTATATCTCCGCACCATTTTGGCTGGACCGCTTGCTGACCGTCGCGCCCACGTCTCGCTGACAGGTAGATCCAGCTGACTGAAAAGTTTAGCTGACCAAAAAGTCCAGCTGACGGAAAAGTCTAGCTGACCGAAAATTCGAGGCGCCGCTGGTCCGCGAACATTGCCGCGTCCAGCACCACACGATCGTCCTGCAGCTTGCCCGCGGATGAGCTGCGCAGCGGGCTCCCGTCGGGTGCATGAATGTGAACCGCCAGCGACGCCGCGAAGCCGGCCGCCACCTCTACGGTCACATTCCACTTGCGATCCCCCACAGCTTCCGT
>CAXUIM010000434.1:0-2514 GCA_964250885.1 uncultured Acidobacteriaceae bacterium
GGCAAAGCGGAGTGGGCCAACCCGGGCGGCAGCGTCAAGGATCGCGCGGCTTCGGCAATCGTCTCCGATGCGCGCCGCCGCGGCCAGCTCACTCCCGGCCAGGCGCACGGCCGGACTCTGCTCGATGCCACCAGCGGCAACACGGGAATTGCCTACGCCATGCTGGGCGCGGCGCAGGGCTTTCCGGTCACGCTGTGCATGCCGTCCAACGTCAGTCCGGAGCGCAAGCACATCCTCGCCGCTTATGGGGCGGAGATTGTCTGGACCGATCCCGCGGACGGATCGGACGGCGCCATCCGGATGGCGCGCAAGCTGGCCGCGGAGCATCCGGACCTGTACTTCTACGCCGACCAGTATGGCAACGAAAACAACTGGCGAGCGCACTACTATGGCACCGCCAATGAGATCTGGAAGCAGACGGACGGGGCCATCACGCACTTCGTGGCCGGCCTGGGCACCTCGGGAACCTTCATGGGCGCCACGCGGCGCCTGCGGGAGCTGAACCCGGCCATCCAGTGCATCTCCATGCAGCCCGACTCGCCGTTCAACGGTCTGGAGGGTCTGAAGCACATGCCGACCGCCATCGTGCCGCCCATCTACGATCCCAAACTGGCCGACCGCAATGTCGAGATGGCCACCGAGCGCGCCTATGCCATGGCCAAGCGCCTGGGACGGACGCAAGGGCTGCTGGTGGGCGTCTCGGCCGCGGCCGCCGTTGCCGCCTCCCTGGAGGTCGCCGAAGCCGAGGTCCGTGCCGGCCGCGAGGCGGTGATCGTCACGATCCTGTGCGATTCGGCCGATAAATACCTTTCGGAGCGCTTCTGGACCGAAGACAGCGCGGACGCCGCCGTGGACAGCGAGAGCTTCCAGGGACAGAACGCATGAGCGAGACCGGGGCGCCAGAGCCGCCGCAGCCGGAGCTGGTTTTGCCGGAGCGGGTGTATGCCGAGCTGCGCCGTCATGGCGAAGAGACCTACCCGCATGAGTGCTGCGGCATTCTGCTGGGCCGCGCCGCGCCGGAGTCGATCCGCGTGGACCGATTGCTGCGCGCGGGGAACACCCGAACCGACTCCGCGCACAACCGCTACCATATCGCCCCCCAGGAGCTGATCGCCGCGCAGCGTGAAGGCCGTAAGCACGGCCTGGATGTCATCGGCTTCTATCACTCCCACCCCGATCACCCCGCGCAGTGGTCGGCTACCGACTTTGCGGAGGCCCACTGGTTCGGCTGCGCCTATGTGATCACGGCCGTGGAGCAGGGCCGGGCGCAGACGACGAACAGTTTCCTGCTCTCCGGCGCCGGTGAGGACGATAAGGCTTTTCAGCCTCAGCGCATCGAAGTCAACGGCCGCGCATCGTAGAGGAGTGTAGAAGTCCGGTAGCCAGAGTTATGAGCCAACCCGATAGCGCGGATAAGAGATAATGGCAACGATGAAGATTCACATTCCCACACCGCTGCGCGCCTACACCGACAAGCAGGACACCGTGTCGGTGGAAGGCGCAACCGTCGCGCAGGGGCTGGCCGCACTCACGCAAACCCATCCGGCCATGCAGCAGCACCTTTTCACACCGGAGGGCAAGCTGCGGTCCTTCGTGAATGTCTACCTCAACGATGAGGATGTTCGCTATCTTCCCGCCGGCGACGCCACTCCCGTGACCGCGGCCGACGAACTCACGATCATTCCTTCCATCGCCGGTGGTTGTTGTCGCTAGACGAGAACACCCCAGGAACTCCTCTGCACAATCCCATTTGAACTGCACCGCAGCCGCGCCGCTGAGGAGGGAGGCACATCTCCCCCGACGCCGCAGCGGAGCTGGAAGGACACCATGAGCGCCACTCTCGACGTAAAACCAGAAGAACAGAGCCAGACCCGGCCGGAACTGCCGCGGCTGACCAATGAAGAGATTGCCCGCTACTCGCGCCACCTGATCTTGCCCGAGGTGGGGATCGAGGGACAGCAGAAGCTGAAGGCGGCCAGGGTTCTCTGCGTCGGTACCGGCGGCCTCGGCGCTCCGCTCGCGCTGTATCTCACCGCCGCGGGGGTCGGCGCCATCGGCCTGGTGGACTTCGACGTCGTTGACGAGTCGAACCTGCAGCGGCAGATCATTCACTCGCAGGCCACCGTCGGCCAGCTTAAGGTGGACTCTGCCGAGACGATGCTCAAGGGCCTGAACAAGAATGTCAACGTGGTCAAGCACAACACGATGCTGACCAGCGCCAACGCGCTCGAAATTTTCAAAGACTACGATGTGATCGCCGACGGCACGGACAATTTCCAGACTCGCTATCTGGTCAACGACGCCTGCGTGCTGACCGGCAAGCCGAATGCCTACGGCAGCATCTTCCGCTTCGAAGGCCAGGCCTCGGTGTTCGCGACGGAGGAGGGGCCATGCTACCGCTGCCTTTATCCGGAGCCTCCGCCGCCGGGCCTGGTGCCCTCCTGCGCGGAGGGTGGAGTGCTCGGCATTCTGCCCGGGCTGGTGGGGGTCATCCAGGCCACCGAGGTCATCAAG
>CAXUIM010000435.1:0-2509 GCA_964250885.1 uncultured Acidobacteriaceae bacterium
GCCGTTCTCCGGCTCAACCTTGCGATTGAACCGGCTCATCGCGGCGCTGACGCCTTCTGTCAGCACCACCTCAACCGCGCGCACCGCCTGGTCGAGCACTTCATCCAGCACCGCCAGCTCCTGTTTGCGCATGGGTGCAAGCAGGTAGCCGGCGCCGCCGGCCTTGATTTCGCGGCCGCTCGCAAGCGACGGTTTGCCGACCCCGAGACGGATGCGAAGCCACTCCTCTGTTCCCAGCACCCCGGAGATGGATTTCACTCCGTTGTGCCCTCCCGCCGAGCCGCGTTCGCGGATGCGAAGCGTGCCCAGCGGAATCGCCAGCTCGTCGTAGAGGACCATCAGGTCCGCAACACCGAGCTCCAGCTCCCGCAACAGAGCGGCCACGGCCAGACCGCTCAGGTTCATGAAGGTCTCCGGCTTGGCCAGCAGAACATCGTGCCCTGCCAGCCTGGACCGCGCGGTCAGCGCCCGGCCGCGACGGTTGACGACCTGCACGGCGCATATCTCCGCGATGCGGTCGAGCGCCAGAAACCCTGCATTGTGCGGCGTGAACGCGTACTCCGGACCAGGATTCCCGAGACCGACGATCAGCTTCACGCCCGCACATTGCCTTTCCCGCAAGCCCTTGGGCCTTCCCTGCAAGCCCGCGGACTACCGTACGCCGCTTCCGTGGACTGTTTGTTGCTGTTACTTCCGGCGCTTTACTTCTTACCCTTATCAGGAGCCGCGGCCTCGGCCGCCGGAGCCTCCGTCTTACCCTTCTTGGCAACTTCCGGCTCCGTCGCGGCAGCCACCGGCTCGGTGGCCGCCTCTTCCTTCATGACCGTGATGTGGGCCACCAGCGAGTCTTCCTCACCCAGAAATTTCACCCGGTCCGAGTGTGGCAGGTCCGCGATGTGAACGGCCCCGTTGATCTCGAGGGTCGAGACATCCACGTCGATGTGGCTGGGAATATCGCCCGGCAAGCACTCGACCTCAACCTCGTGCAGCACCTGGCTCAGGATCCCGCCCTGCGTCTTCACGCCCACGGGAACTCCGACCAGCTGCACCGGCACCGACACCCTCATGGCGCGGTCCATGGCGATGCGCTTCAGATCGATGTGCAGCAGCTTGCCCTTGATGGGCTCGTTCTGCCAGTCGACGATCATGGCCTTGCTGGCGCCCGCACCCTCGATCGTGAGATCGAAGATCGTATTGTGGCCGGAGTCGGAGTACAGGATCTTGGTGATTACCTTGGGATCGACAGTGACCGCCACCGAATCCTGACCCGCGCCATAGACGACAGCCGGTATCAGGCCCTGCATACGAACCCGGCGGGCGTGGCCCTTGTTGAAGGTCCCCGTCCGCTGGGTCGCGACCACTGCTTCAATCTTGTTATTGCTTGCCATTTGCATCTTCCTTTCGGGCACGAGGTTGAGCCTCGCTCCCTTTCCGCGGCTTTATCCGGGCGAATCTAGTTGAACAACGTCGAGACCGAAGTCTCCATGTGGATGCTTTCGATCGCTCTGCCGAGCAGACCGGCGATCGACAGCACCCGAATCTTGCTAACCTGCTGCGCGGCCTCGGAGAGTGGGATCGTATTGGTGACCACCAGCTCTTCCAGCCGGGAATTCTTGATGCGCTCCACGGCCGGACCGGAGAGCACGGCATGCGACGCGCACGCATACACCTTGTCCGCACCCTGATCCAGCAAAGCGTCCGCGGTCTTCACCAGCGTTCCCGCCGTGTCGCAGATATCGTCCAGGATGAGACAGGTACGTCCGCGCACATCTCCGATCACGTTCATCACCTCGGTGATGTTGATATCGGTGCGGCGCTTATCGACAATGGCCAGTGGAACCTCCAGCTTCTTGGCGAAGAACCGGGCCCGCTCCACACCGCCCGCATCCGGGCTGATCACGGTCAGGTTCGGCAGCTGCAGATCCCGGTAGTAGCCCACCAGCACGGGGCTGGCGAACAGATGATCCACGGGAATGTTGAAAAATCCCTGAATCTGCGCCGCGTGCAGATCGACGAACAAGGCCCGGTTGGCGCCAGCGGTGGCCAGCAGGTCGGCAACCAGCTTGGACGTAATCGCCACCCGCGGGCGGTCCTTGCGGTCCTGCCGCGCATATCCGTAGTACGGAACCACGACCGTGATACGGCCTGCCGAGGCGCGCCTGAGCGCGTCCATCATAATCAGCAGCTCGACCAGGTTCTGATCGACCGGGGCACATGTGGGTTGGACCAGAAACACATCCACGCCACGTACATTTTCAAGGAGCTGAAAGTGGGTCTCTCCATCGGAGAAGCGCTGCAGACGCGTCTCCCCGACAGGAACCCCCAGAAATCTGCAAATCTCCTCCGTCAACGGCCGGTTCGCCGAGCCGGAGAAGATCTTGAAGCGCTTATCTTCGCTCAGGCGCGAAGGACGTTTTTTCTCCGTCGCTGCCTTTGCGGTGAAGGTTGAAGCGGCCGGCATCGCGGGCTCGGCAGCCTGCTTGGCCGGATCCCCGCTGCTCTGGGATCC
>CAXUIM010000436.1:0-2493 GCA_964250885.1 uncultured Acidobacteriaceae bacterium
GCCCCCCCGCCCGCGGGCCCCCCCACGGCCGCTGGCGCCCCGGGCAGTGCGCACGCCGGTGCCGAGGGCCGGCCGCGGAGTGGTTTCCCGTTACCCGCGTTCGGTCTGGGCACCGCGGTGGCGCTGGGAATGATCGTCGCGGGTCTGGTCCTGAGCAGCCTCTGGCTGACGATCCTGGGCGGCTTTATGCTGCTGGGCGCACAGCTGGGCAGCGTACAGACCCTCAGCAGCACCGAGGCGGAGTCAATCCTGGTGCAGGAGGTCATGCTGACGGAGTACACGCTGCTGGGCAGCTCGGAGACCCTGCAGAGCGCTCTGGACCGTACCGTACACAGCTTGCAGGACGTCTTTCCGGTGGTGCGGGGCGATCGCCTGGTCGGCTCGATTGCGCGCCAGACCATCGCCGAGCGCCTGCTGGTGGAAGGCGATGGCTATCTCCAGGGCGCCATGACTCGCACCCTGCAACTGGCCCGCCCGGGCGAGAAGCTGGTGGATGCCCTGCGGCGCTCCGCCTCGATGGGCGCCAGCGAGTTCATCCCGGTCGTGGAAGGCGCCGCGATGATCGGAATTCTTACACCGCAGAGCCTCTCCCGCGCGGTGCAACAGGTAAAGCTGATGCGGCCGGCGCCGCCAACTCCGCGAGACCGGCCATGAGGCCGGATGTTATGCCGGGGGCAGCGGGTGTGCTGGGCGCAGAGGCTCCGGAGGCTACCGGCGCGGCAGAGGCTATCGGCGCGGCAGAGGCTACCGGCGCGGCAGAGGCTACCGGCGCGGCAGAGGCTAGCGGCGCGGCAGAGGCTAGCGGCGCGGCAGAGGCTCTGGGCAGGGCGGACACACTGGCTGAAGACGAGGCCCCGGCCGCCAGGGATATCGCGAAGGAACCGCTGACGCTGCAGGAGAGTGAGGGGCAGGACAAGCCGCTGGCTGGGAGGCAGCTGGCGCCTGGCCTCTATCTGGTGGCCACCCCCATCGGCAACCTCGAAGACATAACGCTGCGGGCGCTGCGGGTCCTGCGCTCGGTGGATCGCATCGCCTGCGAGGACACTCGGCAGACCGCCAAGCTGCTCGGCCACTTCGGCATCGCGACGCGCACCGTGAGCTACCACGCGCACAATGAAAACGAACGCGCCGGCGAGCTGATCGAAGCGCTGAAAGCCGGGGGGCGGATTGCGGTGGTCTCGGACGCCGGCATGCCCGGCATCGCCGATCCGGGCGCGACCATAGCGGCGCAGGCGATCGCCGCCGGCGTTCCGGTGTTCCCGGTTCCCGGCGCGAACGCCGCGTTGAACGCCCTGATCGCCAGCGGTCTGCCCGGCGAACATTTCACATTCCACGGATTTCTGCCCGCACGCGAAGGGCAGCGGCGCAGCGTGCTGGAAGCCGTGCA
Organism: uncultured Acidobacteriaceae bacterium; assembly: GCA_964250885.1. Lineage (GTDB taxonomy): Bacteria > Acidobacteriota > Terriglobia > Terriglobales > Acidobacteriaceae > Granulicella. Next base: position 1,388 of record CAXUIM010000436.1, read on the forward strand.
TGCGTCCATGGCCCGGGCGGCGGCGGATCCTGACAGCGGAGACGAACCAGCGGCCACGCACATTTTTTACGAGACGCCGCACCGCATCGCGGATGCGCTCGCCGACATCGTGGCAATTTTCGGTCCCGGGCGCCGCCTTGTGCTGGCGCGCGAACTGACCAAGCTGCACGAGGAGTTCCTGCGCGGGAGCTCCGCTGCGGTGCTCGCCGAGGTGCGCGCCCGCTCCAGTCTGCGCGGAGAGATGGTGCTGCTGCTCGACGGCCTGCCCGCGGCCGCCCATGCTGTGCCCGACGCGGGCCCGGCGGGCAGCCTGGCGGGCGAGGTCGCGGCGCTGATGCACAGCGAAGGCCTGGCCGAGAAGGAAGCGCTGAAGCGCGTCGCCAAACGGCGCGGTATCGGCAAGAGCGAGGCCTATCGGGAGTGGCAGCGGTCGCGACTCTCGAAGCATTGACACGGTGGCGCGGGGGTCCCGGAACGGGGCGAGGCGCTTCTCGGGAACCGCAAAGGTCGTGCGGAGGGCGGCGTTCTCGGTCTACACCTAAAGCAAAACTTTCTAGTCGGACTCGCGCCCCAGCACCCGGTCGTAGACATACCGGTCGCTGGTGGTGCCCAGGGCCTCATTGTAGAGAACGTTGGCCCCAATGGCTTCCTTGAGCTCGTCGTTGAATTTGTGCAGGCAGCGCAGGTGCTCGGCAGTGGCGGGGATCTCCAGCCGGCTCGTCTTGAGGAACTTCTGGTAGCCGCGGTCCACCAGGCGGGAGATTTCGCCGTTGAGCACCCAACCGCCGTTGGCCAGCAGCCGCACGGGCGCCGCGGCATCCTTGCTGGGCCCAATCTCCGCCGCGCAGCTGTGTTTGCTCACCCGGTAGGCGCCGGGGGCTCGGTTTGCACCCTGTCCGGCCGCGGAAACATCAAATCTCTCGTTGCCGAGCGTGGCCAGCATGTCGTCAAAGGTCGGGGTTTTCTTGGTCTTCGCCATGAAGGTCTCTTTGCCTGTCTGCGCCTGGTATGGATGGTTGCGGAAAGTTGTGGCGGGATCGCCGCAGCTAGGCTCAAGTCAACTGTCGCACATCCGGCGGCGCCGGTTCAACGGCCGGCGGAGCAGG
>CAXUIM010000437.1:0-2488 GCA_964250885.1 uncultured Acidobacteriaceae bacterium
ACCGCCGTGGTCGCACACCTGCTCTGACCGTGGAGTTCGAGAGTCTTCGCTGTACACCGGCAGAAAGATTCCTCTGTCGTCATCCGGCGGCCAGGGCGGCTAGCGCCAGGGCCAGCAGGCGCGTTCCCTGTGCGATGGACTCCGGTGTCGCGTATTCGTCGGGACGGTGCGAGACGCCGTTGCGACAGGGGATGAACAGCATCGCGATCGGAGCGATGCAGGCCATGAAGCTGGAGTCATGGTAGGCGCGGGCTACCATCTTCCGATAACTCAGCCCTTCCTGCTTGCAGAGGCTCTCGAGAGTGGAGACGATTTGCTCGCTGCTGACCGCGGGCCGATCGGCGTTGACCTGCTCTTCCTGGATAGTGACGCCGCGGCGGCCCTCGATTGCGCGTAGGTCGGCGTGCAGCGCCCCCATAATGCTGTCCCGGCGAGCGACGCTGGTATCGCGGATGTCGAGCATCAAGGTGACGCGTGACGGCACGGAGTTGACCGCGCCCGGATGCACGGCGACGGTTCCCACCGTGGCAACGGAATCAACACTGTCGGCATTCCGGTTCGCGGCCAGGGTGTGGGTTTCGACCGACAGGATCAGCTCGGCGGCGGCGCAGAGCGCGTCGCGGCGGTCCGGCATCAGCAGGGCGCCCGCATGGCCGCCCACGCCGCTGACGGTGTAGCGGAAGCTGGCCGGGGCGGCGATATGCGTGACGATGCCGAGATCGATTCCGTCGCGCTCCAGAAGCGGCCCCTGCTCGATATGCAGCTCCACCCAGGCGTGATAGAAGTCCGGAGCCAGGCGCACGCTGCCGAGGGGGCCGGTAAAGCCCGCGGCGGTGCGGACCTGATGCAGCGTCAAGCCGAGGGAAGCGGTGGGTTCAGTCTCCGGCAGCCGGTCCGGGAGCTGGTCGGCGGCGGCCGGATCGAGGACACCTCCCAGAAGCCGCGAACCGATGCAGCCGATACCGAAGCGGGTCGGCTCTTCGCTGGTGAACATCAGCGTCTCAAGGGAGCGGCGAGGCTGAAAGCCGGCCTCCTTCAGAGAGCGCAGAGCTTCCAGGCCGCCGAGCACCCCCACCGTGCCGTCGTACATGCCCGCGTGCGGGATGGCGTCGGTGTGCGAGCCCGTGCCGACCGCGGGCAATGTGGGCTCGGAGCCCGGCCAGCGCATGAAGGTATTCCCGATCGCGTCCTCGCGAACGCTGAAGCCCGCTTCCACCGCCAGCGACTTGATCCAGGCGCGGGCCTCAAGGTCTCGCGGCGTGAAGACAATACGTGTGACCGCCTGCGTGGGCGTGGGGAAATTGCTGTCCTCGGTGGCTGGGCAGTCGGTCAGGCCGGCGAGGTGGTGGAGCTCGCGGAGAAGGCGGTCGGTATTGATGGTGAGAGTCATGAATTTTGCCGGTGACGAGGATTTTGGGATTCTGTCCACAATTCCGCACCCGTCGGGAATTCTTTCTGTGTGGTTGTTCAAGCCAGCGTGTGACGATTGAAATCCTTGTAGATGAGATATTTTGCCGGCGTCTTACCCAGAGCGCCGAACCACTGTGGACAGAACGGGGCCATCCAGATGAAGTCGCCCGCGGTGGTGGGGTACCAGCTCTCGCCCAGGCGATAGATGCCGCCGCCTTCCAGCATCAGCAGCCCGTGCTCCATGTAATGGATCTCCACCTGCGAGAGCGCCGCGCCCGGCGCATACGTCATGGTGTTGCAGGCAAAGTCGAAGGCCAGCGAGTCAGGCAGGAGCACTCGCACCTGCAACCCCTCATCGTTGTTGAGCGGCACGGGGACGACATCCGCCTCGCGGCCGATCAGGAAGCCGGGGAGCTCCTGGGACTCGTCCGCTCCGGGATCGAGGGGAAGGAGGGGTTTGTCGATGATCGCAACTCGCGCCCGGCTCTCCGCCGCAAGCGTGTGGGGGTGGTCCGTCGGCAGGTAGGCATAGCTGCCTGTCGTGAGCGGGTGTGGCTGCGGCGTACCCGGTTCCTCAAGCGTCAGCACGCCCTCCAAGACATAGATCAGCCGCTGCGTCGGTCCCTGCTGCAACCTGCCTCCCACGTCGAACTCCACCGTCATCTGGGTGAACGCCGCGCCTGCCGGGGGCGCAACGTGCACGATCGCCACACCGCCGGTGAGGCCCGGCAGCGGCGTCCGAATGAAGGTGTCGGGCGTGAGCAGGAGATGATCGCGGCGGTAAACGCCGCGGGTCTGACCGAGAGAATGCATGCGGTTCTGATTCTAGAGCAGTATGCGGATTTATCTGCCCGCGGGAACAGCGTGCAGCAGCGGGTCAGCAGGATTAGGGTTCAAGATGCAGCAGCAGGTTGAGCAGGGTGGCGAGCGCCGCCTCAACGTCTTCTTCGCAGACTCTCTCGGCCGGGCTGTGGCTGATACCGCCCGGGCTGCGCACGAAGAGCAGGGAGGTGGGTACGGCGCGCGCCAGGATCATGGCGTCGTGGCCGGCGCCGGAGAACATGGAGCTGGCGGGAAA
>CAXUIM010000438.1:0-2463 GCA_964250885.1 uncultured Acidobacteriaceae bacterium
GATCACTCTCGTGAACATGGTAAGAACAAATTGAACACGGTACCGTTCCGACCTTCTTTCTGACTGCTTCTGACCGACAGACTTCCTTGATTCTGTTCGATCAGTTGGGAGCAGATCCAAAGCCCCAGCCCAACACCATCCCGTCCTTTGGTGGAGAAGAACGCCTCGAAGATCCTCTTTTGCGTTTCGGAACTCATGCCGGCGCCATTGTCCGCAATGGTCAGCATTACGCCGGCTCTTCCGCTCTTCCAGTGTGTCGCATCCCGGCACCTGAGAGACATGGTTCCTCCCCGAGAAGGGAGCGCCTCGATCGCGTTTCCGATCAGATTGTTCAACACCTGCCGGAGCTCGCCTTCTACGCACATTGCAGCACTCCGCGCCCGCATGCGCTCGCGCACCACAATGCCGCAGTTCACTATCCGCCCCTTGAACAAGGCTAGCGATCCGCTGATCAACTGGTCGCACATCACGGCCACCGGTTCGCTCGATTTCCTGTGAAACTGGAGGGTTTGATTTGCAATCACCGACACGCGCCGGAGTTCCCTCTCTGCTGTATCCAGATAGTCATGAATCTCGAAAAGGCGATCGCTGGAGCGCGCCAGGTAGAGCAGATTGGTTACGGACTCAAGCGGGTTGTTGATCTCGTGCGCGATCGAACTGGCGAGACGTCCGACTGCCGCCAGTTTTTCGCTTTGCATCAGCGCCGCGTGGCTTCTGCGGCGTTCTGATATATCCCGAATGAACCCTGTAAAGCGCGTTTCACCGTCCACAATGTAGGACCCAAACGAGATTTCGAGGGGGATCTCCTCTCCACTTTTGTGGAGACCGGGTAGCTGAACACCTGTCCATGGAATGTGACGTGCTCCCGTCGCGAGGTGCGCTGCTATGCCAGAGACATGTGCTGCTCGGAATCTCTCCGGCATCAGAGCGGACATCTGTTTTCCGATCAGTTCTTCAGGCTCATATCCGAAGACCGCAATCACCGCGGGATTGATCGAAACGATGCGGCTGCCGCTGTCAATTGTGATCACGACGTCCGATGCTGTTTCGGTCACACTGCGGTAATGCATTTCGCTCGATTGCAACGAAGACGCCGAGTGATGCCGCTGGCGCATCAGGTACGTTACGAAGGAGGAGACAAGAACAAACGCGACTGCCTTGAAAAGCGCGATCGGATTATGTGGAGGACCACCCGCAGGCGCAAGAAGCAGCCAGTAAACGCAGAAGAAAGTGACCACAATGACAGCTACGGCAGGGGCCGCTCCTCCAATCCACGCAACCAGAACAACAGCCAAGAAGGAAAGAGTCCACGGAATGTACCTGAAGACAGGAACGTAGTAGGTGAGCCCTAATGCCAGAACGGTAAGAGTCGCAGCAACACCGAAGCTCACCAGATTTCGTCTAGATTGAAAACTCAAGCTCATTCAAGCTATTAGGCTAATACAAGACGCAGCGGGATGAGTAAGCGCACAGGTACTTGTGCTAATTCACTTAGCCGCTCTACGAACATTCGCGTGACGGTGCAGCCACACTCGCCTAACCGTCGGCTTGCCGCAGCTTTCGATGCTGCACAATTGGATCCGGGCTGCGCCAGCGGCTAAAGGCTGCGCGACAGCGATAATAGAGACGTGAGCTTCCCCGCTGGAATCGCCCGCACCACGTCCATCGACTTCATCCAGGCCCGCATTGCTCCTCTGCGTACGCGGCTGACGCGCCATCCGCTGTACGCCGCCATCCGTACTCAGGAACATCTCCGCCTGTTTATGCAGTCACATGTCTTCGCTGTGTGGGATTTTATGTCGCTGCTGAAAGCGCTGCAACGGGAGCTGACCTGTGTCGACGTTCCCTGGGCGCCGTCGCGTTGGCCGGAGAGCCGCCGCTTCATCAACGAGATTGTGCTGGGCGAAGAGAGCGACCGGTTTGAAGGCCGCGCGGTCAGCCACTTCGAGCTGTATCTCCAGGCCATGCGGGAGTGCGGCGCCAATATCATGCCGATGGAGGCCTTGCTGGTGGCTCTGCCCGGCGCGACACGCCCCGGCTCTTCCGGTGGGGTCGCCGATGTGCCCATGGAGTCCTGGCTGGCGGCCGTCGGCGCTCCCGGGCCGGCGCGCGCGTTCTCCGCGTCCACCTTCCGCATGCTGCAGGAAGGCAGCCTGCCGGCCCTGGCGGCCGCCTTTACCTTCGGCCGTGAAGATGTGATTCCCGATCTGTTCCGCGGGCTGGTACGCGACCTCAATGAGCAGTTCTGCGGCCGCTTCCGCAAGTTCGTCTGGTACCTGGAGCGCCACATCGAGGTCGACGGCGAAGACCATGGGCCGCTCTCCCTGCGCATGGTCGCAGACTTGTGCGGCGACGACGAGGCGGAGTGGGAGCAGGCCGCGCGCGCCGCGGAGACCTCACTCAAAGCCCGGCTGGCCCTGTGGGACGGTATCCTGGCACAGATTGAGCGCGCCTGAAGCTCTC
>CAXUIM010000439.1:0-2434 GCA_964250885.1 uncultured Acidobacteriaceae bacterium
CCATGCACAACACACTCCACGATCTTCGCTACGCCTTTCGCCAGCTGCGCCGGTCCCCGGGCTTTACGGTGACCGCGGTGCTCACGCTGGGCCTGGGCATCGGAGCGGTGACAGCCGTCTTTAGCTTGATCGATACCATTCTTCTTCACCCGCTGCCCTATCGCGATCCAGGCCGGCTCGTCACTGTCTCAGAGAATCTCCCGCAACAAGGGGACGACGAAGTCGGCGTGTCGGCGGGGGAATTTCTCGATTATCAGTCCGAAAACACCTCTTTCTCCCAGGTCGCGGGGTACGAGAGCGATGGCTTCAACCTGACTGGAATTGCGCACACGATTCGAATCGATGCCGCCCGCGTTTCCGCCTCCACGTTTCCGCTGCTGGGCGTCCATCCGGAGCTGGGGCGCACCTTCACCCCGGCGGAAGACAGCTATGGCGCCGGACACGTGGTGCTGCTATCGGACCAGCTTTGGAAAGACCAGTTCGGCCGAGATCCCGCGGTCGTTGGCAAGATCATCCACCTGGACGAGCAACCGTACACAGTGGTCGGCGTCATGCCGGGTTCGTTCCGTTTTCCTTTCGACGGCGCGCCTCTGTCGGAAAGAGCGAGCCTTTGGGTCCCGCTGACGTTTGCCCCGAATCTGCTCGACCCCGGCAATCGCACCATGGAGTTCGGCGTTGGCCTGATCGGCAGGTTGAAACCGGGAGCGACCCAGGAACAAGCCAGCAGAGACGTTGAACGAATCGCCACCAACTTTATGCGGCAGTACGGCTACAGCGGCACGGTGCGGGTGGCGCCCCATGTCCGCCTGTTTGCCGCCTATGCGGTCGCAAAAGCACGTCCGCTGCTTCTCCTGCTGGCTGGCGCCGTGGGTTGTGTTCTGCTCATCGCGTGTATCAACGTCGCCAATCTGTTGCTGGCCAGAGCCAGTGCCCGCATGCGGGAGATGGGGGTTCGCACCGCCGTCGGAGCCACCCGGGTCGCCCTTTTGCGGCAATGCCTGGTGGAAAGCCTTGTCCTCGCACTGGCCGGAGCTTTCTCTGGAATCTTTTTAGCCGAGGGCCTGGTCGCAGGGTTCAAGCATTTCGGTCCCGCAGACGTTCCTCGTTTGCAGGATGCCGCCCTGCATCCGGTGTCGCTGCTCTTTGCACTGGGCTTATCGGTCCTCACCAGCGTCTTCTTCGGCTTCGCGCCCGCATGGAGGCTTTCGCACGTGTCGCCGCAATCCGCGCTGAAGCTTTCCACGGGGGCCGGAACGGATCGGGGCAGTCAAGGCTTGCAGAACTCGGCGGCGGCCGCGGAGATCGCTCTCGCTCTGCTGCTGCTGGTCACGGGTGGCCTCCTGCTGCGCAGCTTCTTGAACCTGATCAACTCCCCTTCCGGGTTCAATCCGGACAACACCTTCGTGATACGAACGCTCTTCGATCGCAATAAATACGCCGGCTCGCTCAAGCGAAGTTCTGTGCAAGAGCAGATGCTGGAGGATCTCTCGCGTATACCGGGCGTGACGGCTGTGGCGGAGGCCAGTCATCTTCCCTTGAGCGACACGCGGCAGATCGGATTCCGCCTTCAGCAGGCACGGCCAGATGACTATCATTGGGCCGAAAATTCCTTGATCAGCCCGGGTTACTTCCGCGCCATGGGGATCACGCTGCTGCGAGGGAGAGATTTCAACGGGCAGGACCGCCCCGATTCGGTGCCGGTCGCCATCATCAGTAACACTCTGGCCCGCGTGTACTACCCCAACCAGGATCCGCTCGGCCGACGCTTCCAATGGGGCGATCGAGCGCTGTTCACGATTATCGGCGTTGCCTCCGACGTGCATATCGGCGCCCTCGATGCGGACCCGCCCCCGATGATCTACAACGATATGTTCCAGGTCCAGAGCGGGGCCAGCGACAGAACCGCTTTCGTGATCCGCGGCGGGCAAGCGGATCGGGCGCTCTTCAACGCCGTACAGCAACACCTGAGTGCGCTCGATAAAGCTCTGCCCCTCTATGGCGCCACAACCATGCGGGCTCTGGTCTCCGAGTCGTTGGCGCAGCGACGCTTCCTGATCGCCCTGGTTGGCAGCTTCGCAGTCATGTCCGTGGTCCTGGCGATGATTGGCGTCTTCGGTGTGATGTCCTATCTGGTCGCGCAGCGCAGGAGAGAGTTCGGCGTTCGCCTTGCTCTCGGCGCGAACCGCACCCAGATTTCATTGTTGGTGCTCAAGCGAGGCAGCGCTATTGCCGCGGTGGGATGCACCGCCGGACTCCTGCTTTCTGCTCTCGCTTTGCATCTGCTCCAGACGAACTTGTACCGGATCGGAGGTTTCGATCCGCTCACGCTGGTTCTGCTTCCTCTCCTGCTATTTGCCGTGGTGTTGAGCGCCGCGCACATTCCGGCGCGGCGAGCCGCCTCCGTCAACCCCACCGAAGCCCTTCGCAGCGAGTA
>CAXUIM010000440.1:0-2417 GCA_964250885.1 uncultured Acidobacteriaceae bacterium
GTGGCGGAGGGAGAGGGATTCGAACCCCCGTTGCCCGTTAGGGCAAAGCGGTTTTCAAGACCGCCTGTTTCAACCACTCACACATCCCTCCGCGTCCGCGGCCACGGGTGCTGCATCTATTACTACTAAAGGTTAGCAGCAATTTCAGCCTGCCTGCGATACTGGCACCAGCACTCCTCGACACGATGGCGACGCTTCTCACCACCACCGAGAGCTTCAACAGAACCCTTCGCAGCGCCCGGTCCACCGTCGCCTTCCGCGAGACGGTGAATTTGGCGATCGATAGCTTCTGCTCCAGCAAAGGCCGCTCGCTGCTCACCATGCTCGGCATGGTGATCGGGTCCGCCTCGATCATCCTGGTCTATACTCTGGGCCTGACCGGCCGCGAGTACGCCCTGAACCTGATTGCCAGTATCGGGCCGAACATGGTCGAAATGCAGTACGTCGGGGGTAGCGTCGCCAACCCCAACAACGTCGCCACGCCGGACGACATGACCCAGGAAGACATGCAGGCGGTTCTCGAGCAGGTTCCCGGCATTATTGCCAGCTCGCCCATGCTCGAGATCGACGACAGCATCTCCATGGGCAACGGTGTCACCAAGCAGGCCATCCTGCTCGGTGTAAGCCCCCAATACAAACAGGTCCGCAATCTCAAGGTTCTGGCCGGCCGCTTCTTCGATGACCAGGACGCCATCACCCATGCCCAGGTTGCGGTCATCGTCGCTCCGCTGGCTCTTTCGCTCTACGGCAGCTACGCGGACGCCATCGGCCAAAACATCTCGGTGCGCGGCATTCCCCTTACCGTCATCGGCGTGTTCAGAGAGAGTATTCAGACCTTCGGCATGTCCGAGGTCTCCGACCAGACCATTCTGATCCCGTATCCCGTGGCCCGTTACTTTACCGGGACCGACACAGTGAAGCAGATCTTCTTTACGATGGCCAATCCCATGGAAGTCGAGCAGGGAGCACGCCGCATCCTGGAGGTCATCCACTCCCGTCATCGTCCATCGAGCATTTACAACCCATTCACCCTGACCGAGGTGCTCAGCGTCATGGGGCAGATTGCGACCATGCTGACGATCGTTCTCACGCTCGCCTCCGCCATCACCCTGATCGTCTCCGGGGTCGGTATCATGAACTCCATGCTGGCTAACGTCCAGTCGCGCCTTAAGGAGATTGGCATTCGCAAGGCGCTTGGCGCCACCAGCCGGGAGATTCGCCTGCAGTTCCTGGTCGAATCCGTCTTTCTCTCCCTTAGCGGCGGTCTCGTCGGCGCGATCCTCGGCCTCGCCCTTCCGATAAGTGTGCGCATCTTCACCGACTTCAAGATTCCCGTCTCCGCCTGGAGCGCCCTGGTTGCACTCGCCACCTCGGTGCTGGTCGGCGTCATCTTCGGCACCCTGCCGGCCACCCGCGCCGCCCGCCTGGATCCCGTAGCCACCCTCAAGTACGAGTAGGCACGGTCCCGACAGATGAACTCCCGCGCGGCGGCGACCGTAACAAACTGAGGCAGAGCGGGCTTGTTGAATTGCTGCAGACCGCTCTCGTGACCGCGGTTTCATCTGCCAACCTGCCTCACAAAACTCTCCCTGCGGCCTGCAAACTGTCGGCCTGCGCCTTCGGCTGCAAACTTCTGATTCCGCGACGCATCCTACGAAGGTTGCTACTGACGCCGCGCGCGTTCCGGAGGATCATCTTGAAGTCAATCGTCGCACTTCGCCGCACATCTCTTGCTTTCGCCGCACTGGTCGTTGTCCCTGCCCTGTTCGCCGCAACGGCCTCGCCTGCCGATCAGGCTTTTGTCGCTCAGGTGTCTCAGGGAGGCGCGTACGAGGTGGAAGCGGGTATGCTCGCCGAGCAGCGTGCCACGGCTCCTGATGTGAAGGATCTTGCCATCACCGAAGTGCACGATCATCAGGGTGTGAACGCTCGCCTGAAACAGATTGCATCGCAGACCGGCGTCACCATCCAGTCGCAGCTCAAGCCGGAGTTTCAGCAGCGCCTCGAGAAGCTGCGAAACGTGCCGGCCGCCGACTTCGATCGGGCCTACATCGCGGACCAGATTCAGATTCACGATAACGACCAGAAGCTGTTTGCCAAAGAAGCTCAGGATGGCTCCGAGGCATATCGCAACTTCGCCCATCAGGCGGATCTGATCGTCAAACGCCACATCGGCGCGCTGAACGGCTAGGAGCTTGTTGGAAAAAGCACCTCGGCTGTCCGAGAGGCAAGTACGAAACCCGCAATCAAAGCGGGTTTCGCGAAGCTAGCGAAGCCACATAAGCCGATTTTCAATAAGCTCCTAGAGCAGTATTACCGTAGGTGTACCCCAGGCTCCAGGTGTCGATGCCGTTTTCCCCCAGAAAAACGGCACTCGTACACTTCGAATCGGGCGCAAGGACAGTAATACTGCTCTA
>CAXUIM010000441.1:0-2392 GCA_964250885.1 uncultured Acidobacteriaceae bacterium
AGCTCCACGTCTTCCAGGCCGTGGTACTTGTCCGGCAACGCCAGCATGGCCTTGGTGAGCAGAACCAGCGCGGGCTGGCTTTCCTGTCCCGCTTCGTGTCCGGACCGCTGCAATGGAGCGGCGTGCAGGGTCAACTCGCCAGTCCGGGTGCGCATGAGGTAGCCGCGCACGCCAATGTGATCGCCCAGATCCAGCAGCTTGTACAGATTGAAGAGGTCTTCGCCGACGTCGTCCTTACGCACGTAAATCTGCAGCCGCTGCCCATCCTGCTGCAGGGTGGCGAAGCCGGCCTTGCCCTGGATGCGGATGGCCATGATGCGGCCGGCGATAGCAGCTTCGATGTGGGCGGCTTCCAGCAGTTCGGTGGTCTGCGGATCACCCAGCTCGCGCAGCTGGGGCAGGGTATGGGTTAAGGCAAAGCGGTTGGGGTATTTGGCTTCGGAGTCGCTGATCTCAGGGTGGCCGGAGCGCACCAGGGCGGCGATCTGTACGAGCTTGTCGCGGCGAAGCTGATACAGATCTTGTTCAAATTGGCTCTCGTACTGGGGCACGCGCGGCTCGCTTTGCTCAATGATGTGAAGCTTCAGTATAGCCAGCCGGACCAGAGCCCGCGCTCGGACAGCAGAGACTGCTTCCCTAGGACGGTGTCGAACACCAGACGTTGCACTGCTGGTCAATCCCATGAATTGTCGCCGGGATCCCCCAGCAGGGATGGCCGCGGTTGTGGCTGCGGACCGGGGAGTGGTAAGGTTTGGGCGATGGCCACTCCGGACGAAAATCCGAAGCGCGGATCGACCGGCAGCCGTGGCGGCGGCGGCGGCACGCTGGGCGACCTGGTGAAAGCGGAGTCGATGATCCAGCTCGCCATCATGCTGCCGGCGGCCTGTTTCATCGGCTGGCTGATCGGCATCGCCTTGGACAAGCACTTTCACACCAGCTGGATGGAGATTGCGGGTGTCCTGCTGGGCGCCGTGGCGGGATTTGTGCAGATCGTACGGACCGCGTCCCGATTCATGAGACGGAGCGGAAGCTAGTTGGCAGGAACGGGCGAGTTCAGCGACGCCGACCTGCGCCAGGCCATTATCCGGGCGCTCCGGGTGCTGACGGTGCTGACAGTGCTGGCGGCAGCCGTCGTGCTGTGGAAACTGGGCTGGCGGAGCGCTCTGCTGCTCATCGTGGGCGCCGCCATCTCGGGTTCCGGCTTGTGGGAGTGGCTGCGGGTGATGAGCGCGGTGGCCTCCCGCATGGATGGGGGCGTCAAGCCACGCCCGGTGGGGGCGGTTCTGGTCGGCTTCTTCGGCCGGCTGGCCCTCGCGATCGTGATTCTCTATGTTAGTCTAAAATTTCTGGATGGGTCAGTTTTTGCGCTCGCCGCGGGCCTCGTTTTGGGCATCGTTTCGCTCACCTACGAGGCACTCCGGCTGGTGAAAACATGGACCGCTTGACCAGAACTTTCTAAAAACCTGCCGGTTCGAGTGGAAGACTCCAGGGTGTTGCGGTCCCGGGCCCTGAAGCTCCGCGAATTCCAGGCGCGCTTGAGAGTTTTCCGCCGATCTTTTTATGCCGACACAGTTGTTGTTTACAAGTTTCCTGAATCATCTTCTCGCCGGGCCGGTGAATAAGCTGCTGGCCGTGTTTCACGTGGTCCCCGCCTACGCTCAGGCCCCGATCACCAACGCAGTTGCGATGGAATCTCTGGTTTTCCTGATCCTGGTTGCGTATTTCGTCGTCGTGCGGCTGACGCTGAATGTAGAGCGCCCCAACGGCGTCCAGCACCTGGCGGAGATTACGTATGAGTTTGTCTCCAGCCAGGGGGAGCAGATCATCGGGCACGGCTACGAGCGCTTTACCGGCTACCTGACGGCGCTGGGCCTGTTCATCCTGCTGAGCAATTTGATGGGACTGATCCCGGGGCTAGCCTCGCCCACGGCCAACGTAAGCGTTCCGCTGGGCTTTGCCCTGGTAACCTTTGTCACCTACCACTACTTCGGCATCAAGGAGAATGGCCCGGCGTACATCAAGCAGTTCCTCGGGCCGGTGTGGTGGTTGAGCTGGCTGTTGCTGCCGGTCGAATTGATCTCGCACTTCGCACGCATTCTCTCGCTGACGGTTCGACTGTATGCGAACATGCTGGCCGGCGATCTGCTCACGTTGGTGTTCTTCTCGATGGTACCCATCGGAATTCCGCTGGCGTTTTACGCGCTGCACCTTGGTGTGGCTGTGATCCAGGCGTATGTGTTCATGCTGCTGGCCGCTATCTATCTCTCACTCGCGGTGGCGCACGAGCACTAGATTCTCCTGCACTCAAAGTTTCCGGCCGCAACTTCACCGCCGGTTGCAGAATCCTGCGTTGGGGCGCTCCCTCTTCGCGGTGTGTTTTACCGCCGCTTCA
>CAXUIM010000442.1:0-2376 GCA_964250885.1 uncultured Acidobacteriaceae bacterium
AGATCTGGGCGCACATCCGCACGGGAGCGGCCAGCGTCAGCAGAATCGCAAGGAACATCGCCGGCAACACCCCCGGCAACATCGCCGGCAACGCTTCAATGCAGGGCGCAGTGCCTGCGGACCTGGAACATAGCGGGACAGAACAATCCATGAAAATTTCTCCAGTAGGGGTGCGATCTCGCGGACGATCCCGCGGCCATGGCGCCGGTTTCCATGTAACCGGCTGGCAAGGCAAAGGCCGTCTGTGCAAGAGTAAAGTACGCGGGGTCCGAAATGCCGGTTCCACAGGTCCGATCGGAGAACATCGACAGCCCAGAGCGAAGAGGCCCAGCGCAACGGGGGCCAGCGCAACGGGGGCCAGCTGGCGGCTGGTTGGCCATCATTCTGGTAGCGCTGCTCAGCTGCGGGGCGCCCCGCGCCGTGGCGGCGTCCCGGCGGCCACCCGCCAAAGCAGACCGATCTGCCCGCCAGTGGATCGAACTGCCTCTGGATTCGCTGGGCTTCCCCGGGATCTCGGAGACGTTTTTGCGGATCGGCAGCTCGATGCTGACGGTGCACTTCCTGGACGACAATCATCTGCTGGTGACCTTCAGTCTGCGCGATCTGGTGCCGCGGGTGGCCGGCGATCCGGCCAGCGACGAAGACCGCCTGGTCGCTGCGGAGGTCGTGAATCTGCCCTCCGGCAAGATCGCGGCGCGCACCGTCTGGCACCTGCACGACCACGGACGCTATCTCTGGAGTCTCGGCGAAGGCCGGTTCCTGGTGCGCATCGGAGAGCGCCTCTCGACCATGGTGCCGCTGGCCAACCTCGAATCCTCCGATCCCTTCCGGCGCACCGCGATACCGGACCAGGAGTACCCTCCCCATGCAGTGTTCGTCTCGCCGGATGGAGAGTTGATCACGACCGAGACCGAAGTTTCCTATAAGAACCCGGACGGGCGCGCCGCCGCCCTGCTCGGGGACGTGAATGCCGACAAACCTGTGGATCGGACCATCATCCAATTCTTCCGGGTCAAACAGCCGACCCGCGGCAGTGCCGCCGGCAGCCGTGAGACCGCTCTCGATGTGGTTCCAGCCGGGCAGGTTACGGCCCGGGAGCCCGTGCTTCTGCCTCTGGATTCAGATGGATACCTGGGAGTTGAGGAGGCGGGACGCAACTTGTGGTCCATGAGCTTCGACGAGTTCGGAGGCAAGACGATTGGACTAGGCAAACTGCAGAGTACGTGTGTTCCGCGGCTGCAAATGGTAAGCCGCGGCGAGTTCGTGGCCTTCCCCTGCCGCGGAAGCGACCCGGGTACGACAATTGTCTCTTACGGGCTGGATGGCCGTGAGACCTGGGAGGAGGGGATGAGCGACCTGAGCCGCCCGGTCTTCGCCTTCGCTCCTGCGGCGGCTCGGTTCGCCTTCAGCCGCACGACGGATGCGCCGCAGGCCGGCTCACCGGGTGCGGAGCAGCCGCCGGGCCGGCAAGAGGTGCGCGTGTACCAGAACGCCAGCGGCGATCTTCTGCTGCGGGTGGATTGCTCGCCGGTGTACAAGTCCGCGGAGAACTTCGACCTCTCCTCCGATGGACTGCTGGCGGCCGTGGTCCGCAACGGGGCGATTGCCGTGTACAAGCTTCCGCCGCCCCGGAAGGAAGATATGGAGGACATGGCGGAAGTGGCCAAGTTCACCCCGCCGTCTGGTTCCGGGGCGGTCTCTCTCGAGGCGCTGGCCCGACGGGTGGAGCGAGAGAAGGCTGCGGATGAGGAGAGAGTCAGCGTGGCGGCGGCTCGGGCGACCGCAGGCGCGGCTCCGGGAGCCGCAGGCGCCGCTCCTGCGGCAGCCGGTCCCACAGTCCCCGCAAGCGCCTCCGCCGCACCCGCAGCGATCCGGTCGCAGGGAGACGCTGCGAATGCGGCTCCGTTGGCCGCCCCGGCGACGCGACGGGCTCCCACGCTGCTCAATCCCGGGGAGAAGCCGGAGTTCGGGAGCGGCAACGCGCAGCCCTCGGACAAACCAGAGCAACCCGACCAACCGGATCAACAAGACTGACAGTCAGTTTCCGTATGCGGTTCCGTACGAGTCTCCGTAACCAGGCCGCGCGATGCAGTTAGTGTCTCTAAAAGAGAGAATGGCTTTCCAACAGCAGCCAGCTGCACGCGCCGACAAAGGCCAGCGCGAGGCTGACCTTCTAGAAGACAGCTTTGGGACTCATAGCGGGTCGCCTGGAGATCAGCGGCCCCGCGGGGCCGTCCGGGGCAAATTGATCGAGGTTTCGGCTCAGGCGGCCTTGGTGACAATCGCCTTCACGCGGGCATTCAGGCGGCCCTTGTAGCGGCTGGCCGTGTTCTTGTGCAGAACGCCCTTTTGTACGCTCTTGTCCAGGACGGAGAC
>CAXUIM010000443.1:0-2372 GCA_964250885.1 uncultured Acidobacteriaceae bacterium
GCCAGCGAAGCGATCGGCGCCACCAGCAGCGGACCATCTTCGAAGGGCTGCCCCGGATGGTCGAGGATGGTGAGAGCACTCAGGGGCCGGGCCCCGAACCATTGCTGCAGCAGGGGCGCCACGCTCTCGGCCGACTCCGCGAGGCGCGGCAGTGCGCCCTCATCACCCGTCTCAACGGCAAGCATCGCGCTCCCACCGCGGTTGGACGCCGCGCTCGGGAGGGAAGCCGCTGGCCGGGAGAGCAGGACGGGGGCAGGCTGTGAAGGGTCCGGCGAAGCAGAGCTTGAAGCCGGCCCCGCACCCGCGGCTGGGGAGTTGGACCGTGCAGTGGAGCCCGCGGGCAGGGGGGCGGCGCCAGGCAGCGGGGCGGCGCCGGGCAGCGGGGCGACCAGGGACTCAGGCTGATCCAGAACAAACAGGCTGGGCAGGCGGAACCCGATCGGCTCAGTGGAGAACTCAGCATGGGCGATGCCCCGGCCGGTTGCGACGGGAGAATCCGCATTGTCAGGAAGCGCCACCAGCGGCTCGCGTCTTCCGCAAAAGTAGATTGCCACGGGCGGATCGCCCTGGTATTCGATGGCGACGCGCAGGTGGATGGTGGCGTCCTGCTCGCGCAGCCGGGCGCGGTCGATGGCTTGAAAGAGCTCCGCGCCGTCGCCCAGGAAGAGCTGAGGCTCGGCCACCGGATACCAGATGACATCGCCGAAGCCGCGCAAGGCTGTCGCCGCGTCGCCCAGGGAGGGATTTCCGGGCGCGATGGAATCCCAGTCCGAGGCCGCGGCCTGTCCCGGGCTGGCGCCGATACGCTCCAGCCGGCCGGCGCTCGGGGCAATGGCGCCGGCGTAGAACGTGTCCAGGCTGAGGGAGGCTCGCGGCGCCAGCGGCACGGGCAGAGTCAGAATGGCTTCGTTGACCTTCCCGGTGTGGTCCGCATCGCTGTCGAGCAGATGCTGGGCCAGGGGCAGCTTCACCGGAACCGCGTGAGCGGGATCCGCCGGCAGCAGGCTGGCGCTCTCCCAGTGAAGGCTCGAGGAGATCTGCAACGCAATCCGGGCGAGTGGCTCACTACCCGTATTCCGAACGGTAAGCCGCGCGCGCAGGCTGAGGCCGGCGCTGGCGGGTATCAGGCGCGCATCCAGGTTGTACGCGGTGAACAGCAGCGCGGCGCGCTCGGCATCGCTGAGCGCGGGGCCGGTAGCCGGTGCGCTTTGATCCTTTCCAGGCGTGCCATTTTTCGGGGTGGCGCCTTCAGGCGCGGCGTTCTGAACCGGCGCGGGGGCCGCGCCGTTCTGCCCGGCGACGGGCGGTTCCCCATGGCTCTGGAAGAGCACCTGCCCACGCGGGGACGGCGGGGACGGCGGCTCGGCCCCGCTCTGGGGCGCTGCTTGCGGCTGTGAAGACGACTGCGGCGGAGCGGCTTGCCGCGCCAGCAGAAGCCGCGACCCGATCCACGCCGGGGAGGCCAGTGAGGGAGTCAAGGACAGAGCGCCGGGCCGGGCGGAGCCGACGCCGGGAAGGCCCAGGGCCAGCAGAGCGAGGCCCCTGAGCGTGAATCGGTAAAATGCGGTCAAATTCCCAAACCTTTGCGGGGCTTCCGCGGTTTAGACTCCGCGGGTGTGGCAACGGCAGCGGGACGGCGCTGCCGCATCGCCTCGTACATCACAATCGCTCCGGCCACGGAAACGTTGAGTGAGGAGACACTGCCGGCCATCGGGATGCGCAGCAGATGATCGCAGCTCCGCTTGACCAACTCGTGCAGACCGGCGCCCTCGCTGCCCAGAACCAGGCAGCAGTCCTGGCGGAAGTCGAAATCGGCATAGTCGGGGGCTCCGCGCTCGTCCAGACCCACGATCCAGACATGGCGCTGCTTCATCGACTCCAGGGCGCGGGTAATATTGGTCACGCGGGCAATGCGGACGTGCTCGCTGGCCCCGGCCGAGCTCTTGGCGACGGTGGCGGAGAGTGGCGCCGAGCGGCGCTCCGGCAGCACCACGCCATCGATTCCCGCGCCGTCGGCGGAGCGCAGCAGAGCGCCCAGATTGTGCGGATCTTCGACGCCATCCAGAGCCAGGAAGAAGCGGTGGCCGGAGGAACCGGCTGGCGCATTGAGCAGGTCTTCGAGAGCCAGCAAGCGGCGCTCGCGAACAAAGGCGACGATGCCCTGGTGGGCGTCGGTCCTGGCGTGCCGGGTGAGTTGCTCGCGCGGCTCGGCGCTGACCCGGATTCCCTTCTCGCGGCAGAGCTCGAGCATGGCCTCCAGCCGGGGATCGCGACGGCTCTCGCGCTCCCGGGCGACGCTGACGTGGTCCAGCGGCCGAACTCCCGCCCGGATGGCCTCTTCGACCGGGTGCAGGCCATACAAAACGTCCATC
>CAXUIM010000444.1:0-2363 GCA_964250885.1 uncultured Acidobacteriaceae bacterium
CGCCAGGAGAGAGGCAACGCGGATTTACTTGTCGACCACAAATCCTTGCAGCACCACTTTGCCGGTGACGGGACTTGCGACCACCGGTACTGCCTGGCTGTAAAGCGTAGTGGGCGCGTTGAAGTACCACATCGTGGTGTTCGCGATGTCGTATGTGGGTCCGATGTAGCTGGTGACGTCGCCGCTCCCCAGATTCGTTGTAATCGCGATGTCAATCTGGTTACTGGTGAAGCCCGCGTTCTGGGTCATGGCGCCCGACACGTTTTGCACGACCAGGTACTGGCCGGACGGGACGGTATAGGTTGTGGTACAAGCCACGTTGACGCCGGTGGCCGCGTCTCCCGTCTTGGCGCACGTGTACGGGATGCTGACCGGAGCGATGCCGGCGGGATAGGTGATTTGAGCGTGGACTGCAGGCGCACCCAGGAGTGGAAGGAGTGCAGCGGTCGTGGCGAGAAGGAGTGATTCGATACGCAAGGAAGCGGTCCTCCGGCGATAGACTGAACAGCGCAGCGAGCATAGCAAAGCCGACCCGGATCGCGCGATAGCTTCGCAGTCGATACCTTTCCAGTTAAGTCGACGTAACCTGGCAGTGTTGTCTCCGGCCTTAACCCGGCGCTGGAGCAAGTCCACCAGAGTACGGCGACGAAACTCGGGAGTTTCGCTGTACACCCGCAGGAGAGATGCCGCCGCTGATTCCAGGCGCTGGTCAGGCTACGAGGACAATCTGTAAGCTGGGCGGGGAGGACGGGAATGAAGAGCTTGTCCAAGGTTTGCGTGCTGGAGCAACTTTCCCGTTGCCGTCGAGCGGGCGCGGCATGAGAGTGCCGTTGCTCCTGGAGGAGAACGGCGTTGGTACCCGTGGTTCTCCCGGTATCACCCGAAAGCTTGTTCTGGGGGCTCTCACGTTAATCTGCGCCTTGAGCGGGCAGGCCCCTGCGCAAACCCAGGCGACTGGTTCCGGCCGTACAGGACCGAACCCGGCGACAGCGGCGGAGGTTCACATCGCACCGACGACGCTGCCTCCCAACAGCACGGACTCCGATCACACGGACACAACCTGGATGGAGCGGGGATACGATCTCAAGACCATCCTCGCAGAGCTCTATGACGTCGATGAGAGCCGCATCGAATTCTCCGATGCGAGCGCGGCGTTCCGGCGATATGACATAACCCTGGTTGTGCCGCGGGAGGAGAGCGAGGCGGCGATGGACCGCCGCATTGAGCAGGCACTCCAGCAGAAGCTGCACCTGGCGGCGCACATCGAGAGCCGATCGATCGATGTGTACGTGGTGCGAGCACCGCGGGGGCCGGGCACAGGTCTGAAGCCGGATAGCGCGCCGGAGGGATCCATGACCAGTCAGGCCACGGCCGAGACCAGGATCACCGGGGAGGGAACTCCCAGCGAAGAGGAGATGGCGAAACTGATGCAGCAAAAGAAGGCATCGACCGGCGTTTCCTTGAGTGACATCTCGATCACCGCTGGGACCGTCACCGATCTCTGCCGGATGCTGGAGCGCGGCCTGGACCGGCCGGTGATCGATGAGTCTCACCTGACGTTCCACTACGACGCTCAATTGACGGGGTATGGAAACAGGCAGGGGCTGTTCGACCTGATGCGCTCCAGCCTGGGTCTCGTGGTGACACCGGAGCGGCGTCAGGTCGCCTTCCTCGTAGTGCGGCCGGCCTGAAACTCCTAGATCTTAGAACCCTCGCTCAGAAAGATTTCAGGATTGCGCAGCCAGCAGAGCCCAGGCGGCGAGGGCTCCGTTGTAGCTGGTGTACAGGCCATACGCCTCGTAAATCGCGCTGCCCCAACTCCCCTGGATTTGGGCCGGCAGGACCGCATTCTGTACCGGGTCGGAGATGTTGCGAACCGAGCCAAAATTGACTCCGGCGGAGTCGCAGGCTTCGGCCAGCAGCGCGTCGTCCATCTCGATGCAGCTGTACGCCTCATACTCGCCCGAGGTGGTTCCGACGACAAAGGTCGGCGTGGTGAGCAGCGAGATCGCGCCGCCGGTCTGGTCGTCGATGCTGGGAACCGGGGCGCCCATGTTGAGATGGTTGGGGTCCAGCTCCGCCAGGGTATAGCTGGTGCTGTACTGCTGGTTGAACTGGGTGCAGAGAGACTGCAGATCTGCGGCGGTGGTGGGAACCGCGAACAGCAGACTGCTGAAGCCGTCCTGCTGCAGCACGGTCTTGCTGGCCGTCCAGGAGTTCGTGTACACGGGCCAGGCGCCGGCCGGCTCGCCAGTTTCGTAGAGCGTAGCGGCGCTGCTGGCGCGGACCGTGCCGATCGCATCGCCGGTCTGGGCGCCGCCCGCGGTGCCAATGGAGAGAACCAGCGTGGGCTGTACGTCCTT
>CAXUIM010000445.1:0-2353 GCA_964250885.1 uncultured Acidobacteriaceae bacterium
GGCCCAATCCTTGGGCAGAGATGGTTGCCGAGCCGCGATCGGTTGCAAGTCGCGGCTGTGGGCTCTGTTGCCGCGATCGGACAGCGAGGACCTTCTGCCGCCGGTTGCCATGCCCGCTCTTGCGGCCTCTACTCTTGCTTCTCCGTCTTTGCGAGCCCGGTCGTTGCGGACCGGGGCATTGCGCGCCTCCGCAACCGCATGCCGGCCGCCGGGCAGCCGCCGCGAGACCCGGCTCGAATGAGGATTGACTGCATGGGAGGCCCGCGCCCGGCTTTGGCCGGTGCGCGTGAACTGGAGCTCCTGCGCCGCGGTATACCGGCGCAGACGCGGTATGCGCGTCCGTGCAGACGCCGCGCTCACCGCCAGCAGCAATAGCACCGCCGCGGTCACAGCGCGAGACAGACAGATCACACCGGCGCCCTTGGCAGGGACGAGCCCAGGCTGCATGGATGTCATTACGAAATTTTTGGAGGCCGCGAAGCCGCCGAGCTTTTTCAGCCTAATCGCGACGGGGCCGGTTCGATAGTAGCGAGCCGGGTTCGGGTTCGCCCTGCGCCGGTCCGGCCGCCCGCTCAGTACGCCCGGGGGTACATCCGCGAGATGCGGTCGTGCCACCCTAAGCGATCGTCGTCCAGGAACATCCAGACCAGGCCCAGCCCCAGCGGACAGGCGGCCAGAAGCTGCGCGAACACCCTCTTGCGCATGGCCGAGCGGGTGGGGTACTCGTCGTTGAAGGTGCACAGGCCGAGGCGCGCATAGCGCATGCCGGGAGTAGCTTCCGCCAGGGTGAAGAAGAGTATCTGGTACAGGACCGCCAGGGTCAGCAGGGTTCCCGCGGCGGCGGCGCCCAGCATCGGCAGCTCCAGCTCTCGCAGCCGGGTCCCGGCGATCTCCGCGATGATGGCGGCGAAGGCCGCGAAGCTGACGCCGATGCAGCAGCCATCCACGGCGACCGCCATCAGGCGCAGCGCCAGGGGCGCGGTTTGCGGGCGCAGTCTCGCATCGACCTCGCTGGCATACAGGTAGATCGGCTCCGGTTCGACGGCGTCGAGCAGCAGGCTTTGCCACTCCGGCGCCCCACTACCCTCGCCCGCCTCCGGGTCCACCGAGATCTGCTCGGCTTCCACCTCAAAGATGCGAAGCTGCGGCTCGGCCGGGGCGTCCTCGCGCAGAGGCCCTTCCGCCAGCCGCGGACGCGCCCGGCGCGGCGCCACCAGCTGGCGCGGAAATTCGATGATGTTGGCCTGAATGGGCAGAGCTTTCAGGGTATGCTCCTGAAATTCAGGCGCGAGCCGGAACTCGATCTCCTGGTTCAGGTGGGCAATCTGATGCAGGTCGTCGAGATGCTCCTGCTCGTCGGGCGCCACTCTCTCGCCGGCGGCCGCATAGGCCACGCTAAGGGAAGTTTCATAGGCCTGGTACGCGTCGTACGCTGGGTACGGCTCCTTCGCCGCTGCCGGCGAGCCGAGCTGCTCATGCAGCCGTACCTGCAAGCCGCCCGGCGTGCCCACCGCAGGGAGCTCCATGATGTTGAGGGAGGGTGGTTCCGAGATCAGCTCGCGGGCTCCCAGCGCAATATCGGCCAGCGCATGGGCCAACTCGCCCCGCGTCGAGGCCCGCTGTTCGGCGATGGCCCGCTCGCGCGGGCTGGGCACCGGTTCCTCCCACTGCTCCAGCTCCTCCAGCAGCTGCATCTGCGCTTCGGCAACGGCGCGGGCGTTGCGCGCGGCCACTTCGGCCTCGGCCTGCGCCTGCTCCAGCGCGCGCCCGGCCTCCACCGCGAGATATTCGCGATAGCTGACGCTCTGCTGGTAGCGGGCCGCGACGGCGTCCCGCACCCGTGAGGCTCCGTGGCTGCTCTCCCGGCGCAGAGCCTCCATACGGGCCTGAACGCGGGCCTCCCGCTCGGCTTCCGAAGCGACCACCTCGGCGCGGCGGCGGCGGTGCGCCGCCAGGCGCTCGGCGGCCAGCCGCTTCAACGCCACGGCGCTCTCGATTGCGGCGGTGCTCTCGGTCCCGGGGGCCAGGTAACTCTCAGGCTCAGCGCTGTCTTCTCGTTGCGCGGCACTGCCATTCATCTCGTATGTCCCTGCCTTTGGTTCCTGAATCTCGGAAGCGAAGCCTTCCGCGCTGACCAATCGTCTAATCTCAAATCAGTGAACGGTCTCATCCAAGCCCCCGCCGGCCGGTCAATCCGCCACCGCTTCCGATCTCTGCTTCGGCGGCCTGAATGCACGATACGCTTGGCCCTTCTGTTCATAACTATCACCCTGGGCTTCTCCGGTCACCCAATTCTGCACGCCCAGGACGTAACGAATGAGGAACCCCCACCGGCCGCGGCGCAGAACGCGGG
>CAXUIM010000446.1:0-2306 GCA_964250885.1 uncultured Acidobacteriaceae bacterium
ATCTGGCTCACGGCAAGATCTGGCTCACGGCAACATGGATCCACTCTCAAAGCGGTGTCAAGCGTCCTTGGCGTCCACGTACTCCTCGTGCCAGGCCGTCTGGATGGCCTCAAGCAGGCCCTCATTGGCCTTCCGCGGGTCGCCCACGAAGCCCGGCAGCTGCGTCACCCAGTTATGCAGGTCGGTAAACCGCACCGAGTACGGATCTGTGTCCGGAAACATCTCCTGCAGCTGGATTCCGATCTCTTCGGTATCGGTCCAATCAATCTCCCGCGGCATAGCAACCCCCGAACATCAGTGTACGTCGGAGTTCAGACCGGCTCACAGGCCGCTTCCGGTGGGCAGTGAAATTGAAAACCCTCTAAAATGAAAGGTGCGCATGTCTTCTGCAAGTCAATCCGCAACATCCGCGCCCGACACCCCGCCCGCGCCGCGCCGGCGGTCTGCCCGCCGCCGCCTGATCGCCGCCAGCCGCAAACTCCGGGAGCTCGGCTCCATCGGCTCCGCGCTGGTGGACACATCGCATCCCTACATGGCGCACATCGTCCCGATGCGCCGCTGCAATCTGGCCTGCACCTACTGCAACGAGTACGATGACGTCTCGAAGCCGGTCGACATCGCTGAGATGCGCCGCCGCATCGACGATCTGGGCCGCCTCGGCACATCGGTCATCACCATCTCCGGCGGCGAACCGCTCCTGCATCCGGAGCTCGACGATGTGATCCGCCAGATCCGCAGGACTGGCGCCATTGCCGGCATGATCACCAACGGATATCTGCTGATGCCGGAGCGTATCGAGCGGCTCAATCGCGCCGGACTCGACCACATGCAGATCTCGATCGATAACGTTATGCCCGACGAGGTTTCCAAGAAGTCACTCAAGGTTCTGGACGCCAAGCTGCGGATGCTGGCCGAGCATGCCGACTTCCACGTGAACATCAACTCTGTAGTCGGGGGCGGCGTCGCTCATCCTGAAGATGCGCTCACCGTCTCCAGGCGCGCGCTCGCGCTCGGCTTCAGTTCGACGATCGGCATCATCCATGACGGCAGCGGTCAGCTAAAGCCCCTGGGCGAACGCGAGCGTACCGTCTGGGATGAGGTACGCCGCCTCACTCGCCGCAGCTACTCCCGCTTCAATCAATTCCAGGAAGCCATCGCCAATGGCCTGCCCAACGACTGGCGTTGCCGCGCCGGCTCGCGCTACCTCTATATCTGCGAGAACGGCCTGGTGCACTACTGCTCTCAGCAGCGCGGCTATCCCGGCGTGCCGCTGGCCGGCTACACCCTTGCCGACGTTAAGCGCGAGTTCCTTACCGAAAAGTCCTGCGCGCCGAACTGCACGATCAGCTGCGTGCACCAGGTCAGCTATATCGACCACTGGCGCGCCCCGCAGCACAGCACCATCAGCCCGGGCAGCGCCAGCGGGACGTCCACCGAATCCGGTCTGATCCAGATTCAGTAGGTTTTCACCGTCCCTGAAGTGGCGAGTTGTCCAACTCCGGAATCCTTCGCGTCCGCAGCGCCGTTCCGGACGGGAATCATCGCAGGTGCGAAACTCGGTACCGATCGGTAGATTCACGGCACGACCACCCTTCCGAGGCTATTTAATAAGCAGCATGAGCGCGACCGCGACCGTTCCCCTCACCCCGGCAGCCCCACCTGATGCCGTGGCGGGCTGCAGGCCGCACCCTGGCCGGCCTCGGACCTTTCACCGCGAGCGGGCACTGGACGCCGCCATGCATGTTTTCTGGAAGCATGGGTACGAGGGCGCTTCCCTGACGCTCCTGACCGCCGCGATGGGCATTAACCGCCCCAGCCTCTACGCTGCTTTCGGAGATAAGGCCGCTCTTTTCCGGGAGGCTGTGGCGCGCTATGGCGCCGGCCCGGGGCGCTATGTGCGGCGAGCGCTGGGCAAGCCTAACGCCCGTGCGGTGGTCGAGACCCTGCTGCGCGGATCCGTCGCGCTCGCCACCGACGCCGCGCATCCCGGCGGCTGCCTGTGGGTGCAAGGGGCGCTGGTCGCCAGCACCGAGTGCGAGCCCGTCCGCCGGCACATGATCCAATTGCGAGACGGTGGGATTGCTCAGGTGCGCGAGCGCTTCGAACGCGCCCGCCGCGAAGGAGATCTGCCGGCCACGACCGATCCCGCGGCCCTCACACAATTCGTGGTCAGCCTGATGCACGGCATGGCGGTGCAGGGCGCCAGTGGATACAGCCGGGAGAGCCTGAGCCGGGTTGTGGATATGGCGCTGGCGGCGTGTCCGCTGTAGAGCAATATTGCTGTAAGACATACCCAGAGCCCCAGG
>CAXUIM010000447.1:0-2249 GCA_964250885.1 uncultured Acidobacteriaceae bacterium
AAGGAGAACATCTCCAAGGACGATGCGGCCGCGATCGCGAAGAAGTTCGACGGCATCGCCGCGGTCGAGATCAAGTAAGCGGGCCCGGGGGAGCTCAGGGGTTTGACAAGGCCCTGGGCTTCTCCGCCTCTGGCTTAACCGGTTCGGGGTGGTTTCGGGCGCGCTCCACGATGGCCGGGTCCGGTTCTTCGGGTCCAGCTGGGAGCCTCCATGAAACGCGGATCTCAGTGATCGGGTCTCGGTGATTGGGGGCTGGCCTATGGTTCGCGTGGACGGTCTGTTTGCGCGTAAACGACCTGGGTTGCATTCCAAGTCGCTCTCGTGTATTGTTTGATCAGGGAAGACCGTGGCTGCACCCAGGCAGCTATCCTTTAGCGGTTCTCAAATTTTTGAAGTATACCAGCAGTATCCGGTTCATCCTGGCAATGCGAAGCAGGTTATGGAGCCGGCCACCTTGTGGTTCGAGCGGCGGGTCCTCAAGGTGAAGCGTGCGACAAGCGGCAAACTCTTGAAGCCTTGGCCGGGCTTCAAAGGGCGGCGACTATCCAGCGTTTCAGCAGCAAAACATCTTCGATCCTAGAAAGTGCGCTCTCCGGGCAGGCTGTCCCGCAGGGCGCGTTCGGCGTCCACGCCTGTTTTGGCGCGACTGCTTCTATGACTGCTTCCTGACAGGCTTCGCTGTGCCGGGCTGTCTCTGAAACTCTGCATAGCCTTTATAGCAGCTTTTTTATAGCCGCTATCGCGGTTTCCACGGACCTGGCCAGGAGTGGACGCGGCAATTCCCATTTTTGCCCCGCAGAATGCATCGCTGGGGTTTGCACCAGGCGCTTCGGGTATCGCTGCTGCGAGGAGCGGCAATACCGGAACAGGCGCACACGGAGTCCAATGAGGACGGGCCGCTTTCAGGCGGCTCTTTCTCCCTTCCAGAAGCTCGACTGCCGGCGCCTCAGCGCGCGGCGGTGAACTCGCCGGGGGGCCTCGAGCCAAGCAACAGGAGAGAGCATGCCAAATTCGAACAATCGCGACACCAATATCGCAATGCGCGCCATCCGCAGCCGGCTGGACTTTTCAAAGATTCCCACCAGCATTCAGATTCCTAACCTGATCGAGGTGCAGCGGCGCAGCTACGAGCGTTTTCTGCAGATGGACAAGCTCCCGCAGGAGCGTGAAGACAACGGCCTGCAGTCCGTCTTCACCTCGGTGTTCCCGATCACCGACTTCCGCAATGTTTCGGAGCTGGAGTTTGTCGACTACTCGATCGGAAACTGGGAGTGCAAGTGCGGCTATCTGAAGGGTCTGAATCACCTGCGCACCACCTGCTCCAACTGCGGTCACATGGTCATCACCGATCCCTTTCATCCGGGCGATGTGCTGT
Source organism: uncultured Acidobacteriaceae bacterium (assembly GCA_964250885.1). Lineage (GTDB taxonomy): Bacteria > Acidobacteriota > Terriglobia > Terriglobales > Acidobacteriaceae > Granulicella. The sequence goes on from CAXUIM010000447.1 coordinate 1,376, forward strand.
GCAAATTCTGCGGCACCTATAACAAGAACACCCCGGACTTCTGCACCAAGTGCGGCGATCCCGTGGGTCTGCAGTTGAAGTACGACCAGGCGGAGTGCGAAGAGCGGGGCATGACCTACTCCGCGCCGCTGAAGGTCACCATCCGCCTGAAGATCTATGACAAGGATCCGGAGACCGGGGTGAAGAGTCTGCGCGATATGAAGGAGCAGGAAGTCTTCTTCGGCGATATTCCCTTGATGTCGGCCAACGGCACCTTCATTGTCAACGGCACCGAGCGCGTCATCGTATCGCAGCTGCATCGCTCGCCTGGGGTCTTCTTCGAGACGGCCAACAACCGTACCTACTTCCTGGGTAAGATCATTCCCTACCGCGGCAGCTGGGTAGAGTTCGAGTACGACCAGAAGAACACGTTGTATGTGCGTATCGATCGCAAGCGCAAGTTCCTCGGCACCATCTTTCTGCGCGCGCTGGGGCTGCGCACCGATGAGGAGATTCTCAAGACCTTCTACACGGTGGACACCATCAACGTGAAGGACTCCAGGATGGAGTGGGTGCTGGGTACCGAGCCGGCGCCGACGCACCTGCTGGGAACGCGTTCGAGCGTGGCCGTGCACAATGCGAAGAACGAGGAGATCGTCTCGGCGGGCCGCAAGATTTCGCCCTCCGTACTCAAGAATCTGCGTGCGGCCCAGATCGCCGGAGTGCTGGTCGAGACCAGCGAGTTTGACGGTGCGATGACCGCGGCGGATGTGATCGACATGTCGACCGGCGAGCTGCTCTATGAGGCCAACGCCGAGCTTACGGCCGACAAGCTGCACAAGATCGTGCAGTCGGGCGTGACCTCGTTCCAGGTCTTCTTCCCGGAGCGCGACGA
>CAXUIM010000448.1:0-2232 GCA_964250885.1 uncultured Acidobacteriaceae bacterium
GCCTGCGCGCGTTGTTGCGGCTTGAACCCGTACAGGAAGATGCGTCCCTTGCCATAGCTCACCTCGAGCGCCGCGATCTGATTGTGCAGCACATCCGAGTGGATGATCATGCCGCTCTCCAGCGGATCGTCCTGGGCAGGATATTTCGCCAGCACGGCGCCCTTGAAGCCGGGCAGCGTGGCAAAAGCCGGCCCCCGCTCGAACATCACGATAGTCGACTGCGGAACACCGAAGTTCGCTGGAAGCTCCGGATTCTGCCTCTCCACCCGCAGCAAGGCGCCGGCACAGTAAAACTTGTCCCGAGGCAGGTCATGGAGCACGTCGCGCACCGGCAGCGACAGCAGCGGGATCAGGGCCGACGCCGCCTCATTGAACGCGACCAGGGTGCCGCCCTGGTTGACAAAGTCGCGCAGGTTGTCGAGCCCGGCCTCCTCAATGCCGCCGGCGTACTGGCCGGGAACCATACCCACATGGAAGCCCTCCATAAGCTGTCGGCTGGACATATCCGGAAGGATGATGGTGTCGTAGCGGCTGCGCAGCCCGCTGGAGCGGATGTCAGCATTGTAGATATTCTTGAAGCCGAACTTGTAGTTCTCGAGGATCCAACGCGTCCAGCCTTCGTCGATGGAAGGCTGCCAGGGGCGATACAGCCCGATGCGCGCCGCCTTCAAGGGGATCGTATGGGTAGGCGCGATGCGCAGGCTTTCAGCGCCCACCGAGAACTGCGCCGTAAGGCTGGCCGCGTCGGAACGGCCCAGGCCGCTGATCACAAAAGCGCCGCGTTCGTCGCCTTCCGGCGTCTTCACCGCATCCGCCGTCAATGCTACGCTGGCTCCCTTGGCCAGGACGGCATTGATAAGCTCAAAGGATGCATTGGGCTTGTGGCTGACCACAAGCACACCACCGTCCCCGGCAACCTTGGCCGGCGGCAGAGTAACCTTGTCCACGCGGGTCAGCTTTGCCATCTGCTCGGGAGTTACCGGGTCGGAGACGGCATCGACATCGACTCCCATCTGCAACGGGAGCGTCCAGCCCGTGATGTCATAGGGCAGATGATTGCCGGCCGTGGTTTCGCCAGTGGCGGCCATTGGATACACCTGCCGCTCCATCAGCTCCTTGGCCATGGGAGAGAAGGGTTGATCCATGGGAATAACCCAGGATCCGGCCGGAAACGCGATGCCGTTGGCCTGAAACCCGTCCTGCGATTGATACACGTCCAGCCCGTTCTCGATCATCTTTTGCGCCAGCAGACCCGCTTCGGGGACGTCCGCCTGCTGGTCCGGAATGACATAGGCAAACGGCGGTTCTGTGCGATGACTGTTGTCTCGCGCGGCCTGGTACTGGTTGTACAGCAGGGTCTCACGGTTCTTTGCAGCGAGGTCCAGTACGGACATGGATCCCGCCACCATGTAATTTACGGCATCGCGCAGATGCCACCAGCCGCCCTGCCAGGGTGTCGAATACATGCTCAAGGCGCGCAGGTCGGCATATTCCTTGGGAAACTCATCGACCGTGTAGAAGCGTGGGGTCGCGTAGCGATACAGCGCGGTTTCGGTGAAGAACGAAATCTCGTTGCGGAAGACGCCTGCCCAGTCCATAAAGCCGGCATACCAGTTGTCGAACTGTGTTTCGGAGATCGCGCCCGGCATGTTGTGCTGATCCAGATACGCTGCCATATTGGTGCCAATCACGTTCAGCCAACTGCGCACGTACGGGCTGATGTTTCCGGAGATCGGATCGGCGAACGGAGGGATCCAGATGCGCGCCGGAAAGGGCGCCGTCTGGTGCTGGCAGTAGAAGATCGCTGGGCTCCAGTCGAGCTCCGTGTGCGTCACGACCTGCTCCTCCTTCATGTTCAGCATGAAGCCGTCGCGATTGTTGTCATGCCCGACGTACTCCTGATACAACCGCGGCATGGGCGACACTTCATACTGCGTGCCCAGGTTCTGGCGATACCAGGAGACGACCATGTCCTGCCCATCGGGGTTCAAGGTAGGCCACAGCACCAGGATGACGTTGTGCAGAATGGCATCGATCTCGGGATCGTTCTGTGCGGAGACCAGCTTGTACGCCAGCGCAATGGAGTGCTGTCCACCGGCCACTTCAGAAGAGTGCAGGCCGCCGTCGATATGCACGATGACCTTGGCGTCGCGCGCCAGGCTGTGGGCCTGCTCATCGTTCAGGTTCAGCGCTCGCGCCAGGCGTTTAGCATCGCCCTTGTATTCATCCAGA
>CAXUIM010000449.1:0-2229 GCA_964250885.1 uncultured Acidobacteriaceae bacterium
GAGACTCAAGATCCGCGAGCCGAGCCTTGAAGTCGGCCGGAGCCAAGGCGCAAGCGATTGGAGAACATTCCATCGTTCCGCTCTCTTGCGATACCACCAATGTAAGGCGGACAGGAACAGCGTGCAGTGCGTTGCGCGGGACGCTTTGTTCGGTGATCCCCTCTAGGAGCTTATTGAAAATTGGCTTTTTGTGACTTCGCCAGCTTCGCGAAACCCGCTTTGATTGCGGGTCTCGTACTTGCCTCGCGGACATCCGGGTGCTCTTTCAACAAGCTCCTAGAGGGGACCGCGATAGCGGCGCAGCTGAACTGCAGCGGCGAGGAAGGCCGCGGCCACAGCGAGTCCGATCCAGAGCCCCGGGCTGATCAGGAACTGACCCACGTGGAGCTCCATCAGAGGGTCCATCGACATGGGCGCCGGGAAGGGCGCCAGGGAGTCCCCGCCGCCGATGCGGTTTCCCAGCATGGCCAGGAAGTGGGATGTGTTGAAGGCAATCTTCTCCACCGCGCCGATCGCGAGCAGCGGTAACACGGCCCATAGAAACGGCACGCGGCGCGACCACGCGGAGACCAGCAGCAGGTACGCATAGATGGGCGCATACCACAGGGCATGCACGCTCAGCAGATGGTAGAGCACCATGACCGGCATCTGCACCAGGGAGAACCGGGTCCAGAGCACGGCCATGCTTTGACCCTGCCCCAGGAGCACCGCGCTGTTGATCAGAAGCATCAGGAATCCCGTAGCGAGGGTGAGGAGGAAGGTGAAAACCGGCAGGAATACGATGGCGATGCTCGCCTTGGCACTCACCGCGGTCAGATCCGAAACCGGTAACGATTTCCAGAACAGGATGCTGCGATCACTGCGTTCGTTATACAGGGCGCCGAGACAGTAGAAGATGGTTACCAGAAAGCTGGTTCCCATGAGCAGAAGCACGGCGAAGGTGTAGGGCTGGACCGCCGGATTGTTCGAGGGACGAGAGTGCATCGAGGACGAATATTGCAGCGAAACGCTGCCCACACGAAGCAGTCCGATCAAAAATCCGGCCAGGATCAGCGCGGCCACCGCAAGCAGGGCGATGTACACGGAGCGGTTCTCCCAAAGCTCACGCCGCACCGACCAGTAGAACCTGCGGCTGGCGGGGATGGTTGTGGCGGCGTCCTGGGTGGTGTGCAGGGCAGTCTGGGACAGGGTATCGGAGGGCGTGTTCATCGAGCGGCTCCTTGCAGGTGCGGATCTTGGTGGCCCATAACGGCAACGAACAGGTCGGCGATTCCAGGCGTGCGCACATCGCCCAGCGTGGCGAGTTGATCGCGGCCCACATTATCGAAAAGCAGGATGCTTCGTCCGAAGGCCTGGCGCTCATAGATGGGTTTGAGCGCCCGCGCCGCCGCGAGCTGCGCCGGCAGCACCGCGACCTCAACGAAGCGCGACTCCAGCTCGTCAATGCTGTGCTGGAAAACGATGCGGCCGCGGTCGATGAACATCACATCGGTGAGCACGTGCTGGATCTCTTCCACCTGGTGCGTTGTGAGGAGGATCGTGCGGCTGCGGTCGAAGTAGTCGTTGATCAGGGAATCGTAAAACTGCTTGCGATAGAGGATGTCAAGCCCCAGCGTCGGCTCATCCAGCACCAGCAGCTTCGCGTCTATGGCCATTACCAGGGCAAGGTGCAGTTGCGTGACCATGCCCTTGGACAGCTCCCGCACCCGGCTGGCGCGGCGGATGTTCGTCTTCGCCAGAAGACTGTCCGCCTTGGCGCGATCGAAGCGTGGATGCACGCCGGCGACAAACTCCAGAGCCTGTGAAACTTTGATCCAGCGCGGCAGCACAGCCACGTCGGAGATGAAGCACACATCGGCCATGAGCTGATCGCGCTGGGTCCAGGGATCGAGCCCGAGCACCTTGAGCTGGCCTTGAAACGAGGTGAGGCCAAGAATCGCGTTGAGAGCGGTCGTCTTGCCGGCTCCGTTGGGTCCGATGAGGCCGAGGATGCGGCCCTCCTGGACCTCGAGATTGATACCGTCCAGCGCGACCGTTTTGCCGAAAGTTTTGCGCAGATCGCGTGCTTCGATCAGGTTCATGACTTTGCTCCCTTCTCCACGATGTGCGCCGCCACGGGGCTCGCGGCCGGCTTCAGCAGGTCCGCGGTCCGCAGCCCCAGCCGCTGAATGGTGGCGTGCACCCGGGGCCACTCTTCGGTCAGAAACTTCTGGCGTTCTCCCTGCAGCA
>CAXUIM010000450.1:0-2216 GCA_964250885.1 uncultured Acidobacteriaceae bacterium
AGCCGCCTGCTTCCGGAGCGGAGCGCGGGCGGCAGCGGATCCCGCCAGGTGACCCGGTTCGGGCTGCCGTTCGGTCCGGCCGTGGCGATGGCGGCGCCGGCGGCGAAGCCAGCCACCGCGACGCACGCTTGGTGCTCCACCGCGCGGCAGAGCACGCCGTTGAGTGTGGCCGTGCGCAGAGGGAGCTTGTCGGTGGAACGCGAGGGAGCGGTGAAGCTCAGCTCAACAACATCGCCCACGCGCCGGGCTGTGAGATCGCGAACTGGTTGCGGCAGGCCCAGCGATGGGGAGCGTGGCGGTCCGGGGCTCGCGCACCCGGCCGCGCTCAGAACCGCGGTCAGCAGGAGCAGCGGAACCCGGCGCCGGACGCGCCCAACCGCAGGCAGCCGGTTGGAGTCCCTCTGCCCGCGCCGAAACAGTTCCATGCCTTTGAGCCTAGAGCAATTCTCCTTCGGGTGTACAGCCAGGTCTTCTCCGGGTGTACAGCGCAACTGTTCCGCGGGGGTACAGCCAGAGCACGTGCCCGCACGCTCGTTTCGCTCCAGAAATCGCACTCTCTGACCTGGAGCTCCCGCTCCACGCCCTCAGGAGAGTGCTTTGGCGACTCCTGCCTTTGAAGGCTCCTGAACCGTTCCCGCGATTTCTCGACAATTCTGAACAAGTCGTGATATGAGGCCCATTGCCGTAGCAACGTTTCGTCCTGCTTCAACGTCTTTTTATAGGACAACAAAATTTGTAAGCGAGGAATGTGACTGTGGGAGCCTCTGGCGGAACACTGACTACGACAGCCCGGCCGCGGCAGCGCGGTTCTGTCGCCATTCATGATGGCGCCGGCGGCGACGCCGCCACACAGGTCGACTCGTCGACACAGCTTGAAGGGCTTCCGGGTGAAGAGGAACAGGCTTTGCCCTCCGGCCTGAGCGATCACGCGCGGGATCTCCCGGCCGCCGGCGGCAGCGAGAGCGTCTCCGCCGAGGCGGCAGAGAGCTTCATCGAAAGCAAGCGGATCGGGGAACGCATCAAGTATCTGCGCCAGCGCAAGCAGATGGGCCTGGTCGAGCTGGGGCGGCACACCGGGCTTTCAGCCAGTTTTCTCTCCCAACTGGAGACCGGCCGGGTCGTTCCCACACTGCGCAACCTGGCGCGGATTGCCATGGTTTTCTCCAAGGATCTGAGCTACTTCTTTGAACCGGAGCGGCCGGAGCTGTTTCGTATTCTGCGGGCCGCCGACCGCCAGCGCCTGCCGCAGACCGGGGCAGAAGAGCCAGGCTACTTCTTCGAGAGCCTCGGACATGTTCCCGCGGACCAGCCGATCGCCCCGTATGTGGCGGAGTTCCTGCCCGGCAATGAGCGCCGTCCGGTCCGGGCCCATCGCCACGAGGGCCGGGAGTTCCTTTACATGCTGTCGGGCTGCCTGCAACTGGCGCACGATGGCGCCAAAGAGGTCCTGGCGCAGGGCGACGCGGTGTACTTCGACGCATCAGCGGTGCACAGCTACGAGCGTCAAGGCGAGGAGTCATGCACGGCGATGATTCTGACCCTCCCGGAGCCGCTGCGGGGAAGCCACTCGGGATCGCGAATCCCGGTGAGCCGGAAGCGCTAGCGCCCGGGCCGGCAGGGCTGGCCCGAACGCTGCGGGACATCGCCCGATCGTTCTGATCGGCGAGAGAAGACGGTGCTTCAGGACCCGATGTCGGGACCGGTGCTCAAGGTAAAAACAGCGTCTCCACATCCTGCCAGGTGTCGACCCGGCGGAACCCGGTGACGAACGCATTCGCGGGCGATGTGAACAGTATGCCTTCGCCGCGGAACCGGTGCAGCTGACGGGGATTGTCGTCGATCAAGAAGTCTCCCCGCAGAATGCCCTTGTCGCCGCAAAAGACGATGTGGGAGCTGGGGATGAACGGGAAGTGCTCGGCGAGCCAGCGAAACTTGGCGTTGAAGCTGGATGGGATCTCCATAGCGGCCGTGGCGATGTAGACCTCGTAGCGGGACTGCAGCCGGGCCAGGACTCGCTGCGCATCCGGCAAGACCGCGAGGGAGGAGAAGAAATCCTCGGACAGGATGTACTCCTCAAGCGCGGACTGATGATCCGGGGGCACCAGGTCCCACAGCCAGCGGCCTCGCAGGTCCGCCGCGGTCAAGTTGGCGCTGAAGTCCCGGTTGTAGCGAAGAAGATGCTCGCCCAGGGCGTCGGCGATCACTTCGTCCATATC
>CAXUIM010000451.1:0-2216 GCA_964250885.1 uncultured Acidobacteriaceae bacterium
GTGGGCGTTCTGGCCTTGGTCGCGGCTCTTCTGCTGGCTCGCGCTGTGCTCTCCGCCGACACCGGCACGGTAGAGATGCAGGCGATCTCTAACGCCATACGCGAGGGCGCGGAGGCCTTTCTCTCCCGGCAATACCGTACCATCGGGATCCTCGCCGTTGTGCTCGCGGTCATCGTCTTCCTGGGCTATCACGCCTCGGCACGCACGGCTCCCTACGCTCTGAAGACGGTCATCGCCTTCCTGGTCGGCGCCATCTGCTCCGGGCTGGCCGGGTTCACGGGCATGTACGTCTCGATCCGAGCCAACATCCGCACCGCGGCCGCGGCTCGCGTCTCTCTCAACGGTGCGTTGCAGGCAGCGCTCCGCGGCGGCGCCGTCACCGGCCTGGTCGTGGTGGCGCTCTCGCTCATCGGCGTCGGCTGCCTTTTCCTCTTCTTCGGCGGATTGCACGACCCCACCCGCGTCGTCTACCAGCTTGTCGGCTTTGGTTTCGGAGCTTCCCTGGTGGCGCTCTTCGCGCAGCTTGGCGGCGGCATCTACACCAAGGCGGCCGACGTGGGAGCCGACCTGGTCGGCAAAGTGGAAGCCGGCATTCCTGAAGACGATCCCCGCAACCCAGCCGTGATCGCCGATCTGGTTGGCGACAACGTGGGCGACTGCGCCGGCCGCGGAGCGGACATCTTCGAATCCACCGCCGCTGAAAACGTAGGCGCCATGATCCTGGGCGCGGCCCTGTACCCGGTCTTCGGCATCAAGGGCATCCTTTTCCCGCTGATGGTCCACGCGATCAACCTGATCGCCTCCATAGTCGGCGTCGCCGTCGTGCGCACCAACGACACGGAAGACCCGATGTCGGCGCTCAACCGCGGCTTCTACGTAACCAGCATCCTCGCGTTGGCGGGCTTCGCCGGCATCGTCTGGACGATGCTCAACGGACGGGGAGTTCAGCCGGTATATCTGTTCCTGTGCGGCGTGATCGGCCTGGTTACCGCCTTCCTGTTCGTCTGGATTACGCAGTACTACACGGAGAGCCGGTACCGGCCGGTCCGGTCCATCGCCGAGGCTTCACTCACCGGTCCAGCCACCAACATCATCAGCGGTCTCGCGGTGGGCATGGAGACCCCGGCCATGCCGGTGCTGGTCATCTCCGCGGCGCTGCTGCTCAGCTACTACTGCGGCGTCAAGGGCCTGGCTGGATTCCCGGGCATCTCCGATTATGCCAAGGGAATCTATGGCACCGCGATCGCGACCATGGGCATGCTCTCCTGCGCCGCCTACATCCTCGCCATGGACACCTTCGGTCCGATCACCGACAACGCGGGCGGCATCATCGAGATGTCCAATCAGCCTGACGCCGTTCGCGACAAGACCGATAAGCTCGACTCCGCCGGGAACACCACCAAGGCCCTGACCAAGGGCTACGCCATCGGTTCGGCTTCGCTGGCGGCCTTTCTCCTCTTTTCCGCGTACCTGGAAGAGATCCGCACCATTGTCACCGAAAAGGTTACGGCCGCCGGACCGGCCGGCTACATGCCCGCGGGCTGGTCGTTCACCAACATCAACCTGGCGGAGATCCCGGTCTTCGTCGGTGCTTTGCTGGGCGCCATGCTCACGTATCTGTTTTCGTCGCTTGCCATCAAGGCGGTGGGCCGCACCGCCCAGATGATCGTCAAGGATGTCCGCGACCAGTTCCGCGAGAACCCCGGCATCATGGCCGGAACCTCGAAGCCGGACTATGCCCGGTGCGTCTCCATCGTGACCGGAGCGGCGCTCAAGGAGATGGTGCTGCCCGGCTGCCTGGCGGTGGGTCTCCCGGTCGCCGTCGGCCTCATCTTCCGCAACTTCAGCGCAACCTATGGCACCAGTGCGGTGGCTCTGGTCCGCGGCCGGATCCTGGATGTGCCTTCGATCAACGGCGTTCCGATCAACCTGGGCGGAGCCACCGCGGTCGCTGGCCTGCTGATGGTGGGCACCATCTCCGGCGTGCTTCTGGCCATGCTCATGAACAACGGCGGCGGCGCCTGGGATAATGCCAAGAAGTGGATCGAGACCGGCCAGTACGGCGGCAAACGGTCCGATGCGCACAAGGCTGCCGTGGTGGGCGACACCGTGGGTGATCCGTTCAAAGACACCGCCGGTCCGTCGCTGCACGTTCTGATCAAGCTGCTGGCAACCATCACGCTGGTCCTGGCCCCGCTGTTTCTCTAGAGCATTTT
>CAXUIM010000452.1:0-2215 GCA_964250885.1 uncultured Acidobacteriaceae bacterium
ACCGATCGAGTGGAGCGCCTGGGAGGCTTACTACCACATCCAGCACTACCAGGGCGCCCGCAGCGTAGACGTCCACTGACGGCCGAAGCCGGTCACGCTGCGAAAACACTTCTGGATAGTACTAGGAGCTTGTTAAAAATCGGCTTTTGTGGCTTCGCTAAACTTCGCGAAATTTGCCTTGATTGCGGGTCTCGTACTTGCCTCGCAAACCTCCAAGGTGCTTTTTCAACAAGCTTCTAGACCCGCGAGACGAGACTCGACCAGAAGGAGAGCTCGGGCGCGTATATGGGCCCGTTGTGGGTCAGGCCTGGAAAGACGATCAACTCGCACGAGGAGCTACACGCCGCGGCCAGTTCTCTTGCCATCTTCGGAGGAAACAGACTGTCCTGTTCGCCGTGCAGGATCAGGACCGGAATGCTGCACCTCCTGAGTGCCTCCGCATTGGTCCAGATAGCCGGCAGCAGATGACTGAAAGCAACAGGCAGGCCGATACTGACGGCGCCTTCGCGCAGCGAGGTGTAGGCGGCACAGAGGATCAGCTTGTGTGCGTCGACCCGCCGAGCGACTGCAGTCGGGATCCCGCTTCCGAGCGAATACCCCAGGATTGAGACCGGGACGCCGGGCAACAGCTGCTGGAGCAGAGCGAAGGCCGCAATGGCATCCGCCTCGCACTGTTGTGGCGTGGTCCATCCGGTGCTTTTTCCATAGCCGGAGTAATTGAACACCAAGGAGGCCACGGCATTCTGGGCGAGGAGCCTTTGCACAGCGTCCCAATGCTCTACCGTCTCACCGATGCCGTGGCAGATGAGCACGGCAGCCTGAGCGTGAGTCGCGGCCGGCGTCACCAGCCGCGCATCGACGACGTTCGCTCCGCTGTGGAGAGTATGCGCGCTCACAGCAAGAGCCGGATCCGGCTCTTCTGAATTGGCAGGAAGGTGCCGCATGGCGCGATCACGCAGAATCAGCAGGCGGCTGATGCCCGTGATGGCGACCGTGAATGTCCAATCCTGTCCGCGGCCCATGTGTCTTAAAGAGTTCGCTCCCGGAGCTGAAGAGTTCGGAGAAAAAGTGTCCGGAGAAGAGCAGAACGACAGTAAGAGAGGCTCGTGTCTTGACCGGAGCCATATCCTTCAAGTTCAATCCCGGAAAGCGCGAGTACCGGGAGGGAACAAGTCTTGAAACCGGACACGCAGCCGCCCGGGATAGCGCCAGGTTCAATCGCACCCAGCAGCACAAGCACACGTTGCAGTGAAACGTTATCACACAAACCCGGCGCCAGCACTCGGCAGATGTTGGGAGGATTTGCGCCGTCCCTCGCGGCGCACTGGTTACTGCTATCTCTGGCGGGCCTCGACCTTCGTGGTGTTGTACCGCGGCTCGGGTTTGCCTATCAGGTAGAGGTCGAACCAGTCCACAATATTTTCCAGGCGCTCCACGCGGCGCCAGGGCTCGCCGGAGCGGCTCAACTCGTGACTCTCGCGGGGAAACGCACCATCACCGTGGGAATGCACTTGTACGGGAGCGCGCGGAAGAAGACCTCGCCGCCGGCGCTGGGTGGAGCGCGGTAGTCGGCGTCTCCCAGGATGAACATCATCGGCGTCTTCACGTTGTTGATGTAGGTCAGGGGAAAGTGAGCCCGGTACGGGGATCGGCCAGCTGGCAAGCCGAATCGGGGGTTCGAATCCCTCACTCTCCGTGGCGCCCACGCCGCGAGACTCGATGGCCGTCTTGCGTCGGGACAGGCTCTTGTAGAATCGCTCGTAGAAGGGGCGGGATTCCCGATTGCAACTTACTTTCAAGTTGGCAGGTAACTTCCGTGCTTCCATCCGCAGGCGCGGCTATGAGTACTTCCAACGGCGGCGCGTGAGCATCCAATCGGGTTCAGCGACTGAGCTCGACGCGGTCGTGCTCGGATCGGAGTCTTACGCGGTCCTGCTGGAGTGGCGGAGCGGGAAGTTGGCGGCGTTGTGCAGTTGCCCTTACTTCCTGGACGAGGGAGAGAACTGCAAGCACCTGTGGGCGGCCCTCCTGGCTGCCGATCAGGACGGTTATCTGGGCGAGGCAGGCCAGGCGGCCAAGGTCGTGCTCGATACCGAGACGCTGGTTGACCTGTTTTCCGGCGATGGTCTTCAAACGCCTGCACGCGCCGAATCGATTGCCGCTCCGCCTCGTGCCCCCTTGCCCATTGCGCCGCCACCCAAGCCACCCAAGCCCC
>CAXUIM010000453.1:0-2214 GCA_964250885.1 uncultured Acidobacteriaceae bacterium
GGCTCAATCCGGCAACCTGCAGAACAACAAGGCCTCCAGCGACGAGGACGCCCGCAAGAAGATCCAGGCTCTCAAGAATCGCATCGATTCCGGAGACGACTTCGGGACCATCGCGATGAACTTCTCTGAAAATCAGGACACCGCGCCCAACGGCGGAGATATGGGCTTCATGCCGGAGTCGCAGTTGAAGCGAGCGGATCCAACCACCTACGCCGCCATCGCCAAACTGAAGCCGGGCCAGACCACCGACATCATCCCTCTGCTCGACAACACCACGCGCAAGCCGGCCGGCTATGCCATCTATAAGTTGATCAGCGTGGAGGGCGCCGGGCAGCGGGATGTGAACGATCCACGGGTGCAGCAGGCGATCCGCCAGCAGCTTCACGATAGCCGTTCACAACTGCTCAAGACCGCCTACTTCGAAGTCCTGCGCGACCAGGCCAAGGTGCAGAACTTCCTGGCCAATGAGATCTTCAAAGACGCGGCGCAGTGATATGAGGCGCCGCAGACAGCCACCGCGCCCAGCGCGCAACCCAGCGAAGAGCAGCCGGCCCCGGAGCTGGAGACCAGGCCTGTGACAACGGCCGTCAATCCGCGCCGGCTCCTCGGCTGCGTGGCGGGTGGCCTCGCGGCGACGCTCTGCACCATGCTCTGCGGCTGCCATTCCACGCCGCCACCCGTGCCGCTGGACCAGCTGAATGCGCAACAGAGCCGCGGCCACGCCGTCTTTCAGTCCCAATGCGCGGCCTGCCACTACGATCGCACCTCCGGTCCGCTGCATGGACCGTCTGTGCTGGGCGTGTTCAAAAAGCCGTACCTGCCCAGCGGCGCTCCGGCGAACGACGACCGGGTGAGCGCGACCATCCTGCATGGCCGCGCCCTGATGCCCGCGCACCCCGATATGGACCCTCAGGACCTGAACGATCTGCTCGCCTATCTGCACACGCTCTGAACCGGAACGCACTCCATGACCCCAGACGACACGCCACAAGAGATTCCCGAAGATGCCCCTATCGCGACTCCGCCCGCGGCGGCGGGCCGCTCCGTCCGTTCCCGGCTGGGGCGCGGCGTCACGCCGCCACGGCCCGCCGAGGCCACCGGAATGCTGCCGGGAATGGCCTTGATCGCGATCTATCTGCTGGTGCTTGCCCTGCTCAACGCCTTCGCGGCGATGCGCGGCTCCTTCGGATATGGCGGGGCAAGGTACAGCATCCTGGGCGTCTGCACGCTGCTGGTGATTGGGGTCTTCGGCCTGCTGCGCCTGGCGCGCTGGGGCTGGGCTATCGTGACGGCCGGCTGCCTGGTGATGGCCGCCGGCTACTTCTACGGCTTCCACCGCACGCACATTCCGCCGTACATTATCAATGGCCTCTTCGCGCTGGTCTTTTTTCTCTATCTGATACGCACTGAGGTGCGCGACCGCCTGCGCTAAGGCCCGGCGCCGCGGGGATCCGGGCGTGAACGCCGGCGGCAAAGGCTACAATGAAGGAACCCGATGGCTCCGCTCATCCAAACCGGCGCGCTGACTGATACGCAATCCGGTCTGCTCGTCCAGATTGACCTGACGCCGCGCAAGCCCGCACCCAAGCCCGAATGGCTGAAGGCGCGCGCGCCCATGGGCGAGACCTTCCATGACCTGAAGAAGCTGGCGCGCGACCTCAACCTGCACACCGTGTGTGAGAGCGCCCACTGCCCCAATATCGGCGAGTGCTGGAATCACAAGACCGCGACGTTCATGATGCTGGGAAATTTATGCACGCGCCGCTGCGGCTTCTGCGCCGTGCCCAAGGGCAAGCCCGCGCCGATCGACCACCAGGAGCCGGAGCGGGTGGCCTACGCGGTGGCGCAGCTGGGTCTCAAGCACGCGGTGATTACCAGCGTGAACCGCGACGACGACAACCTGGGCGCGGCGCAGGCCTTCGTGAACGTGATCGCGGAGATCCGCCGCCAGGCTCCCGGCTGCCAGGTCGAGGTGCTCACCCCGGACTTCCAGGGAGTTCCCGAAGCGCGCCGCCGGGTGGTCGCCGCACGCCCCGAGATCCTCAACCACAACATCGAGACGGTGCCCCGGCTGTACCGCGTGGCCAAGTCCGGCGGCCGGTATGAGCGCAGCCTCGAGTTCCTGGCGGCGGCCAAGCGCGAGAGCTCGGTCACCGCCGGTGGCGAGGCGTGCGCGCCCGGGGTCACCGCACCCCTGGTCACCGCACCCCTGGT
>CAXUIM010000454.1:0-2203 GCA_964250885.1 uncultured Acidobacteriaceae bacterium
CTCCTAGTGCTTGCCTTCGCCGCTGGCAATCTTCTCTTCGGCGACGCGCGCCACGGCGTTGGCCTCGTCGTATTTGACCTGATCGTCGCCGGCCTGATTCCAAAGCTCCTGCGAGTGCTGCAGCTCCTGCTGCGCTTGCCCGACGTTGATCTCGTTGGGATGCAGCGCCGTCTCCGCCAGGATGGTGACGCGCTCCGGCAGCACCTCCACGAAGCCCCAGGCCACGAAGAAGATCTGCTCGCCCGAACCGCCGCCATGCAGGCGCACTTCGCCGGCTCCCAACTCCGCCAGCAGCGGCGCGGCGCCGTAGAGCGCTTCCAGGTAGCCGGTCATGGCCGGCAGCTCAACCGCCGCCGCCGTTGCGTCGAGCAGCACCCGGTCCGGCGTGACCAGCCGTACCTTCAGCAGCCCCGAGTTGTCTCCACCCTCAGCCATTCGAGTCCCATCGTCGCCCGGGCCGCAGGAAGAAGCGTTTAGATCACGCTCACACTTCCTTCCCTGCCGGGCACGTTCTTGTAAACCAGGTGCTTGTTATTGAGCGGTTGCCTTCATCTTCTCCGCGGCGGCCAGCACTTCCTCGATGCCGCCCTTCAGATAGAAAGCCTGCTCGGGGATATCGTCGTGCTTGCCTTCGATGATCTCCTTGAAGCTGCGCACCGTGTCCTCAACCTTCACGTACGCGCCCGGAATACCGGTAAAGATCTCGGCTACGTGGAAGGGTTGCGACAGGAAGCGCTGTACCTTGCGCGCGCGCGTCACGGTCAGCTTATCCTCTTCGGAGAGTTCATCGATTCCCAGGATCGCGATGATGTCCTGCAGATCCTTGTAACGCTGCAGAATGCGCTTGACGCCCTGCGCCACGTCATAGTGCTCCTGCCCGACTACGCGCGGGGAAAGAATGCGCGAGGTAGAGGCTAGAGGATCGACGGCCGGATAGATGCCCAGCTCCGACAGAGGACGCGACAACACGGTGGTGGCGTCCAGGTGCGCGAAGGTGGTGGCCGGGGCCGGGTCGGTCAAGTCATCGGCCGGCACGTATACCGCCTGCACCGAGGTCACGGACCCTTTTTTGGTCGAGGTGATCCGCTCCTGCAGCTCCCCCATCTCGGTGGCCAGGTTGGGTTGATAGCCCACGGCCGAGGGCATGCGGCCCAGCAGCGTCGACACCTCGGAACCCGCCTGTGTAAACCGGAAGATGTTGTCGATGAACAGCAGCGTGTCCGCGCCCTCTTCGTCGCGGAAGTACTCCGCCACGGTCAGCCCGGTCAGCGCCACGCGCAGGCGCGCCCCGGGCGGCTCGGTCATCTGTCCGTAGATCAGCGCGGCCTTGGACTTGGGCAGGTCCTTCAGGTCGATGACGCCCGACTCCTGAAACTCATGCCACAGGTCGTTGCCCTCGCGGGTACGCTCACCCACACCGGCGAAGACCGAGTACCCGCCGTGATTGGTGGCGACGTTGTTGATCAGCTCCTGGATGATGACGGTCTTGCCGACACCGGCGCCGCCGAAGAGCCCGATCTTGCCACCCTTGAGGAACGGCTGAATCAAGTCGATGACCTTCACACCCGTTTCGAACATCTCCTCCGAGGTCGACTGCTCGTCGAAGGCCGGCGCCTGCCGGTGAATGGGCATATGCACCTCGGCGTTCACCGGGCCGAGCTCATCCACCGGCTCGCCCAGGACATTGAGCACGCGCCCCAGCGTCGCACGCCCCACCGGAACGGTGATACCCGCGCCGGTATCGATCGCTTTCATGCCGCGCACCATGCCCTCGGTGGCGACCATCGCGATGCAGCGCACCCGGCCCTCGCCGAGATGCTGCTGCAGCTCCACAATCACGTCCAGAGGCTGCGGCACATCGAAGCCTTCGCTTATGATGCGGATCGCCTGAAAGATCGGAGGCATATGCGCCTCTTCGAATTGGATATCAACGGCCGGGCCGCTGATGCTGACTACTTTACCGATGTTCTGTGTCTCTGCCATATGCTCTTTCAACCCCAGACTGCTGTACGTCCCCCGCGGCTCGTGTGTTCAAACGTTGTTACGTTGCGCCTCTTCTCCGCTTGAACGTTTTGCCGGTTCTTCTTTTCTGGTTCGTCTTCTTTCGTCTCGTCTCTCGCTCGGCCGCCGGCCTCAAAGAGGATCTAGAGCGCCGCCGCTCCGCTGACGATCTCGATGATCTCCTTGGTGATCGCCGCCTGGC
>CAXUIM010000455.1:0-2150 GCA_964250885.1 uncultured Acidobacteriaceae bacterium
TGAAATTCCAATCGCCGCCGAGGCCTGAAGCGGAGGCAGTGTGGATGATGCTGCCCTTTGTCTCTTTCAGGTGGGGCAGCGCTGCCTGGGCGCAGTGGAAGCAGCTGTCAACGTCGGTCTCCATAACGGAGTGCCACTCCGCCAAGGTGGTGCTTTCAAAAGTTTTCAGAATGGCGGTCCCAGCGTTCGACACCAGCACATCCAGCTGCCCAAAGCGGTTGATGGCGGCCGCCACCATGCTCTCGACTTCTGCGCGCTTGGAAACATCCGCAACGGTGACAAGCGTGCATGAAGCTCCAAGTTCGGCGGCGATTCGCTCAAGCCTGTCTTTACGGCGGGCGGCGAGCACGACGTTCGCGCCCTCGGCGACGAAGCGGCGCGCGCAACCCTCGCCTATGCCTGAGCTTGCGCCGGTGACGATGACGGTCTTTCCGACAAAACGCTGTTCGGAGTGAGGAGTTTTCATCGAGGAATCTCTTTTCGCTCTGCTTGAAGTCGCCCTGCGACCGCAGACAACCAACCGTAGGTGAGGACCGCCATGAGAGTAAGCAGTGGGGTGGTATTCGTCCCTATCCCGAAGGCGATCAGGACGGGAGCGATAAGGCCCGTGGCGACGCTGTAGTTGCTCCACCCCTTCTGTCCCTGGGCGCGAAATCTCTTAGCAAAGACAAAGCAGGCGGCAATGAGTGAGAGGACTACGATCAAAAATCCTACGCTGTGTATCGCCGCGTGGTGACTCATCGTTGGCAACATGCCAGCTGGAGCGCCACTGCCTGGTGGGAAGCTGTATCCCGGATCCGGATGAAAGAGGCCGGCCAGAATAAGGCCCAGGCCAAACGTTGCAATGAGCAACGGTCCCCAGGTCCCACCCTTGCGCCCCTTGAGAACCTGTCGCATACCGAGGGCGCATGCAAGTCCGAGCAGCCCTGTGACGATGAAGTTCGCAATCTGAATCCACCCCAGATCTCCGAGGCTCAGCAAGCTGAGGGGAGCACGCCGAAGATCGAAGCCGGTGCGAGTGAAGGCTTGAATGAACACCACGGCAAAGAACAGAGGAGCGATGGCGATACCACAAGCCAGTAAGCCATTGGTCGATGCTGTTGAGGCACTTCCAGCTAGCGTTTCGGGCCTAGCCGTAGGCGCCTCGTCCTTTTCGTTCATAAGGGCTCCTGTTGCTCAGCTTCAACTATCGGCTTCTGAGCTATCCCTGTAAAGTAGTTTAGGTATCATGGTATAAACGCTAACAGGATGGCTAAGCACATCGTGACCGAATCTATGCTGGGAACTTATCTGAAAGGCCGTCGAACCAAGCTTGATCCGGCCGCGTTCGGCTTGCCGCCAGCACGCCGCCGCACCCCCGGTCTGCGCCGCGAAGAGGTGGCGCAACGTGCCGGCATCAGCCCAACCTGGTACTCCTGGCTTGAGCAGGGTCGCGGCGGCGCACCCTCTGCGGATGTTCTCGATCGAATTGCACGGGCGCTCATGCTGACCGACACTGAGCGCGAACACCTCTTCCTGCTCGGACTCGGACGATTGCCTGAGGTCCGTTATCAGCGTAAAGAAGGCATCACGCCCAGGTTGAAACGCGTCCTTGATGCTCTGGTCGGAACGCCTGCTCTCATCAAGTCTGCGACATGGGACGTGGTTGCCTGGAACCGAGCGGCATCTGCCATCCTGCCCGATTACGGAGCACTTCCGCCGGAGCAGCGCAACATGCTACGCCATGTGTTTCTCAATCCCCTCTCCCGCGCCGCGCAATATGACTGGGAAAGCGTTGCGCGGTCCGTGGTGGCCGCCTTCCGCGCGGATGCGGCGCGTGCGGGCGCGATGGCTGAAGTGAGTGCATTGGTGAGCGAACTGTCTCTGCTTAGCCCGGAGTTTAAGGCCATGTGGCGAGATAACGAGGTCAGTACCTTTGGCGAGGCCGTCAAGCACATACGTCATCCGGTTCTCGGCCCCATCAGCTTTGAACTCTCGACCTTCGCGGTCGATGGCCGGGCGGATCTCACGATGCTGGTCTACAGCCCGGCGACACCGGCCGATGCCGATAAGTTCAGATCCTCGATTGAAGCGATACCTGCACGTGAACAGACCTGAACATCGCTACGAGAAAACGACGTAGCGCTGCGATGTCAGTCTTCGGAGTAGTG
>CAXUIM010000456.1:0-2145 GCA_964250885.1 uncultured Acidobacteriaceae bacterium
CAGATAAGGATCCCTGCACGAGGTCCGAGACCCTGCGACCGCGGAGGCTTCGCCGCAGCCTCCGCAACCATCCAAGGAAGGGGGAGTGGGGAGGTGGAGTGCGGCATGCTCTCACCGAATGCATACTTCGGACACGTCTGGATCGTTCGTCTGCTCCTGCAGCGAGGCGTAGCGGCCCTCTACCTGGTGGCATTCCTGACCGTGGCCTTGCAGTTCAAGCCTCTTCTGGGTGAACGGGGTTTGCTGCCCGTTCCGGAGTTTCTGAAGCGCGTCCGCTTCCGCGAAGCGCCCAGCATCTTCTGCTGGGGATACTCCGATTGCGCGCTCGACCTTGCCGCCTGGACTGGCGTGGCCGTGGCGGTGTGCGCCCTGTGCGGTTGGACCGAGGCTGGACCCGTCTGGGTTTCGGCCGGAGCCTGGCTCGTGCTCTGGGTGCTGTATCTCTCCATCGTGAATGTGGGGCAGACTTTCTTCGGCTTTGGCTGGGAGTCCATGCTGTTGGAGGCGGGCTTCTTCACCGCGTTTCTAGGCCCGTCGCAAATGGAACCATCCATCCTGCCGGTCTTGATCCTCCGCTGGATGCTCTTTCGCACCGAGCTGGGCGCGGGTCTGATCAAGCTGCGGCACGACTCCTGCTGGCGCGACCTGACCTGTCTTTACTTTCACTACGAGACGCAGCCGCTCCCCAATCCGCTCAGCTGGTACTTTCACCGGCTGCCGCGAGCCTGGCATCGATTCGGGGTCCTGTTCAGCCATTTCGTGCAGGTGATTGTGCCGTTCGGCTTGTTTGCTCCGCAGCCGGTTGCCTCCATGGCGGCAGGACTCACCATGATCCAACAACTATGGCTTATCATCAGCGGCAACTACTCCTGGTTGAACTGGCTTACAGCGCTGCTCGGCCTGGCCGGTTTCAGTGATGGCATGCTGCGGGTGGTGCTCCCCGTGAGTGCGCCGGCCCTGCTGCCCCGGCCGTTCCCATTCGACGTGCTGCTTTATGTCGTCAGCGCGGCCACCGTGCTGCTTAGTATCCAACCTGTCCTCAATCTGTTCTCCCGAAACCAGCTCATGAACTACAGCTATAACCGGTTCCATCTGGTCAACACGTACGGTGCGTTCGGTAGTGTCGGCAGGGAACGGTACGAGATTGTGCTCGAAGGCACGACGGAACGGGTACTCACCCCTGCAACCCGGTGGCAGGAGTACGGCTTCAAGGCCAAGCCCGGCGATCCGAAGCGGAGGCCACCGCAGGTCGCGCCGTATCACCTTCGTCTGGACTGGCTGATCTGGTTCCTGCCCTTTTCCGTTGCGGTGACTGACCGAGGAATTCGAGTCCGGGGATACGAGATCTGGTTCATGCGGTTCGTTCAGAAGCTGCTGGCCAACGACCCGGCGATTCTCGGTCTCATGGGTAAGAACCCCTTCCCCGCAACACCGCCGGTGTTTCTGCGCGCACAGTTCTATCGTTATCGCTATACGGACCCAAGGACCAGGGCGCAGACCGGCGCCTGGTGGACTCGCGAGTTGCTGGGCGCCTATCTTCCGCCGGTATCTCTCGACCAACTGGGCCCGGTATGATCGGCGTAAAAATGACCCGCTCCGATACAGAACGCAAGGCGCACTTGAAGACCGAACAGATCCACGCCAACGGCCTTGACTTCGAAGTGCTCACCTGCGGCGAAGGGGATGTGCTGGCTCTGTGCTTGCATGGCTTTCCCGAAGTCGCGCTGAGCTGGCAGGAACAGATGATGACGCTGGCCGGGATGGGATATCGTGTCTGGGCTCCCAACCAGCGGGGCTATGGGCTCAGCAGCCGCCCGCCCCATGTGCAGGACTACGCCATCGAGCGATTGCTGGAAGACGTCGCCGGGTTGATCGATGCCTCGGGAGCACAGCGGGTCGTGCTCCTCGGCCACGATTGGGGCGGCATCGTGGCCTGGTGCTTTGCCGCCCGCCGGCTGCGTCCTTTGGAGCGATTGGTCATCCTCAATGTGCCGCATCCCGTTTGCTTCGCACGAAGCCTAAGACGTCCAGGGCAGATCGTGCGTTCCTGGTATGCCGCCGCATTTCAGGTTCCGTTTCTTCCGGAAGCGCTGCTCCGGCGTAACCACGCGCGGGCGATCGGCGAGAGCATGCTGGGCAGCTCGA
>CAXUIM010000457.1:0-2131 GCA_964250885.1 uncultured Acidobacteriaceae bacterium
AGAGGTGCAGCTTGCCCTGCAGCTTCGGCCCCAGCGTCGTCCAGTCGCGCTGCAGAATGGCGTCCAGGTCGTAGTGCGCTCGCCAATAGTCCGCGGTCCTGTGGTCGATCTCCCCGGTCTGCTTGTCGAAGATGGACCGCGGGTAGCCATCGGCCCCGACCGGTGAATACACGGCCTGCCAGATATCAAACTGCTCGCCGGAGCGGCCGTGATCGCCGAGCGCGGCCTCATACGCCACATTGTCGCGCAGCGAGATCAGGGTGTGGCCCATGTAGTCGCGCATGGCCGGCTGCTCCACTCGCTTCTCCGCGCCCTGGATGTAGAACATGTTGTCATCCTTGTACAGGTCGCGCGTGGTGTACGCGTGAAAGTCCACCGGGTCCGGGCAGGCCACGAACGCTCCGTTGTAGTGCTCCGGATAGAAGATCTGCACCGCAAGGGACTCCCATCCGCCCGTGGAGCCTCCGTACAGGAAGCGCGCCCAACCCTGCCCGATACCGCGAAACCTGCGCTCTACCGCGGGCAGCAGCTCCTGCTCGATCGCATCGCCGTAGGGACCTACGTTGGCGGAGTTGACTGCATAGGAGTCGTCGTAGAACGGGTTGGCATGCTGGATCTGGATGACCAGCAGGCGCGGAAATCCGGGCGAGATCCAGCGCTTGTACTCCGCGTAGGCCTCCTGCTGCTGGATGCGGTTGTAGCCGGCCAGATGGAAGCGCTCGGAGTAATCCGGCTTCAGGTTGGAATCCGGCGGCGTCGTGCGGAAGTCCTCGACTCCGTCCGGGAAGTGACCGTGAAAGATCGCCTCCGGATAGTGCGCCCCGGGGTGCTCATCGAAGCCCTCGGGCACGAGCACGATGGCGGAGAGGAACATGGGCCGCCCCCAGAACTTCGTCAGCAGATCGCTCTGGATGCGAAGGTGCCGCACATACTTGGTATCCGGCTCCGGCGCAATCGGCCCAATGGTCCGGTCCAGCGTGACCTCGATCGGCGGCGCGCCGGGGCCCACGCGGACCAGCCGCGGGGTGGAGGTTAGATTGCCCGGGGCCAGGTTCCAGTGCTGGCCTTCACCGCGGTCCGGCGCCAGCTTCACAGTCGTGCCATCCGCCCGGTGAAAGGTCTCGTAGATGTTCAACACGGCCTGCACGGTGTACTCGCCCGGCGGCATGTCGCTCAGCTTGCGTACCGGGTAACCGCTGGCCGAGTCGTCGATGGTGACCGGCTGGCCCGGCGCCAGGCCATCCACCGTAACCCCGAAGACCTGCTGCGAGCGCGGCGTGTCATCGATCTGCAGGCGCGGCTCCGCCGCCGGATTATTCGACAGCAGGAAGAGCACGCGGCCATCCAGCGGCCGGGCCGATTGCGACGCGGGAAAGCGGACCGACACGGCTTGCCCGAAGGCGCCGCAGACACACGACAGCAAACCAACGGCACAGGCAAAACGAGAAGGGGGCATGCGCCGAGTTTAGAGCAATATCAGGGTTGCTGTACCCAGGCCGCGGACTTCAAGGAGCTTTTTCCGGGAAGAGCCAACCTGCGCGGCTCCCGAGGCACGGTACCCGGTGCTGCGCTAAAGCAAATGCCCTCTAAAGCAGATACCCTGAAGCTGTGGAGTCTTATGGCAACCAAGCCTCAATCCACATGCTGACTTGCCGGGCCTGCTGGTTGTCCGTGCAGATCACCAAGACCGTATCGTCCCCGGCGATCGTGCCGGCCACGCCGTCCCATCCGGCACGATCGATCCCAGCGGCAACCGGGTGCGCCCCTCCGTTCGTAGTGAGGACGACCAGCAGGTTCTGGGCCTGGCGGACCCCGATCCCAAAGTTGCGCAGCGTGTCCCCAAGAGCGGGTTGGCTCTCGTCGGTGTCGGGCGCCGCCGAGTTCGGAAGTTTGTAACCGGAGGAGTTCTTGGAGAGCCGCAGCTGGTGAATATCTCGTGATAGCGTGGCTTGAGCCGCATGGATTCCGGCCGCGGCGAGTTCTCTCCGTAGATCGTCCTGGTTCGCGACGGCCTTGCGTGACAGAAGTTCACGTATGGTTTTATGCCGCCGCTCCTTGAATATTCCGGGATCCTTTTTCGGAGTGGCGCTCATAAGCAACGTTATAGGAACAAGAAGTCCGCGTGCGACTT
>CAXUIM010000458.1:0-2114 GCA_964250885.1 uncultured Acidobacteriaceae bacterium
AGCGCAAGAACGACATCATCGTGAAGCACACCAAGGGTCTGGACTTCCTGATGAAGAAGAACAAGATCACCGTGGTGCGCGGCCATGGCCGGCTGACCGGCGCCGCCCGGGACGGCGTCTTCACCGTTGAGGTGACCGCCGAGGACAAGGACAGGAACCAGGGGTCCGAGCAGCAGATCAAGACCCAGGTGCAGGGCAAGAAGGTGGTGCTCGCCATGGGCTCCGACGCCCGCATGCTGCCCGGCTACAAGGCCGATGACACCATCCTGACCAACATAGAAATACTCGCCCTGCCCCAATTCCCCAAGTCCCTGGTGGTCATTGGATCGGGGGCCGTGGGCGTGGAGTTCGCCTCCGTCTTCAAGAGCTTCGGCGCGGAAGTCAGCATCATCGAAGCACTGCCGCGCATCGTGCCGGTCGAAGATGAAGAGGTGTCCAAGGAGCTCGCCCGCGCCTACAAGAAGCGCGGCATCGATGTGAACACGTCCTGCAAGGTGGAGAAGATCGAGAAGACCGAGGCTGGCGTAAGGGTCAGCTTCACCGACGCCGCCGGCAAGCCGCAGGTCAAAGACGCCGAAAAGGTGCTGGTCGCCGTCGGCCGGGGGCCGCGCACCTACGATGCCGGCCTGGATACCGTGAAGATCTCCCTGGATCGCGGCTTCGTTCCGGTGAACGAGTGGATGGAAACGGCCGAGCCCGGCCTCTACGCCATCGGGGACATCGTCGCCGGGCTGCCGCAGCTGGCCCATGTGGGCGCCATGTGCGGCGTCGTGGTGGCCTCGAAGCTGGCCGGCAAGTATGCCCGTCCGGTGCGCAAAGACCGTGTCCCGGGCTGCACCTACTGCGATCCCCAGATCGGCAGCGTCGGCCTCACCGAGGCCCAGGCCAAGGAAAAGGGCTACCAGGTGAAGGTGGGCAAGTTCCCGTTCGCCGGCAACTCCAAGGCCACCATCGTCGACTCCCACGACGGGTTCGTGAAGGTGGTCTCCGACGCCAAGTACGGCGAGGTGCTGGGCGTGCACATCATCGGCCCGCAGGCCACGGAACTGATCGCCGAGTGCGTCGTGGCCATGGAGCTCGAAGCCACCGTGGAAGAGCTGATGTTCACCATCCACGCCCATCCCACCCTGGCGGAAAGCCTGCTGGACGGCTTCTCGTCGGTGGAAGGCATGGCGATCAACGTTTAGGAGCTTGTTGATAAAGCACCTCGGATGTGCGCGCGGCAAGGACGAAACCTTCAATCAAAGCGGGTTTCGCGAGGCTAGCGAAGCCACAAAAGCCGATTTCAACAAGCTCTTAGGTCGGATCAGGCTCTGCCGCCGTGTATCTGAATCTCCTCCAACTCGGCCGGACGGGCTATACCGAAGGCCTCCGCCTGCAGGCCGAGCTGGTGGCGGCGCGCAAGGCGCAACGGATCGGCGACACCCTGGTCCTGCTGGAACACCCCCCGGTGCTGACCCTGGGGCGAAATGCCCGCCGGTCCAACATTCTCGCCAGCCAGGAGCTGCTGGACCGCAAGGGCATCGAGGTTCACGAAATCAACCGCGGCGGCGATGTGACCTACCACGGCCCCGGCCAGCTGGTCGGCTATCCCATCTTCGACCTGCGCGGCGACCTGCCCGGCAAGCGCGGCCCCCACCTGGGCCCGGTAGACTTCGTTCGCCTGCTGGAAGAGGCGCTGATCCTGACCTGCAAGGACTTCGGTGTTCCGGCCCAGCGCGTCAGCCAGCGCACCGGCGTCTGGACCCTGGCCGGCGGCCGCGTGGCGGAGAAGAAGCTGGCGGCCATCGGCATTCACGTTTCGCAGGCGGTCACATCGCATGGCTTTGCGCTCAATGTCACGACCGACCTGCGCGACTTCGACTGGATCGTGCCCTGCGGCATCGCCGACCGGACCGTTACCTCGCTGGAGCTGGAATCGCCGCGGACTCCGGCGCCAACGCTCGCAGCCGCGGCCAACCGCGCCGCGGCCAACTTCGGCCGGGTCTTCGGACGCCAGATCCTGGCCGCCGCGTCGACCGGCGCCCTGGGAGCTTGTTGAAGAAGCACCTCGGATGTCAGCGAGGCAAGTACGAAACCCGCAATCAAAGCGGGTTTCGCGAAGCTAGCGAAGC
>CAXUIM010000459.1:0-2109 GCA_964250885.1 uncultured Acidobacteriaceae bacterium
AGAACGGCCTCGGAGTTGACCCGCTCATCGTCCGGCAACAAGCCTGTGAGGTCGACCCAGGCGATCACATGTCCATCGCGGGGCGAGATGCGCGCGATCCGATCCGTATGCCAGACGTTAGCCCAGATCTCGCCTTTGATGAACTCCAGCTCATTGAGCTCATCCACGTCCTTCCCGTCGTCCTTCACGACGAGGCGGCGAGTCTCCTGGAAGGTATTGGGATTGCGGAAGCGTAGCGTCGCGGTGCCGTCGCTGGTGATAATCTCCCTGGCGGTGCGGGTCATCCCCCAGCCCTCTCCGCTGTAGGTGAACTGCTTCACCGGCTGCAGACTGAACCGGTCGTAGACGAAACAGATGTGCGATTTCCAGGTCCACTCGTACAGGTAGGGTCCCCAATCGATAATGCCTTCGCCGAAATACTGCGGCGGCAGATCGCGCTGCTGCAGGACCCTTCCGGTTGCCGGGTCGGTGACCAGGACCGCGGAATGGCCACTGAGGCCGGTACCCTCATAGAACGAACCGTCGAGAAAGAAAAAACCTTCTGTGTAGCTGCTGGTGGAGTGCGGGTACTTGGCCACTACCTGATAGCTCTCGATCGGGGCAGCGCTCGGGTAGCTCCTGCCGGGCAGAGCGGTGAGAAGCATGGCGGCGAGAAGAACTGTGCGGAACAACGGCAGAAAAGCGGGCATCGTGTGCAGCTGGAGCGAACTGCCTGGAGCTTCCCATTACACCGTCAGGGAATTTGGCTTAGCCAGAATTATTCCACACGCAACGCTTTGACCGGGTTCAGAAGAGCGGCTCGCCGGCCATTTTGGACCCGATCCACCCGTGCTGGTCCAACCGGTGCAGCCCAGGTACAGAGAGCGTCGCTGGACTTGCAAAATCGGGCGCAATGAAAGCGATACGGCTCCAGCATTCGGGCGTGCAAGCCACTTTGGCGCCCGAGTCAGCGGTAGCAGAGCCATTCTCAGAGCCAGCCCTCATCGCAGTCCAACCGAGGGCTCGCGATGCCGGCCCGTGAGAAAATACACAGGCTGCCGGTCTGCCCAACGGGCCAGGCTTTGCGCACGAGGATACCTGTTGCTCCGCTCTTTCTTTATCGGACTTTCGACGAATAAAGCCTTCCGTGCCTTTTCAGAGCGTTCTACGCTGGGACGCCGCGTCTCCCGCCGCTTTGTCGCCGGGATGACTGTCGGGGAGGCGATTGCGGTGGCCGTGCAGCTCAACAGCGAGGGTATCGACGTCTCGCTCGACTCGCTGGGCGAGAGCGTCACGGAACCGGCCCAGGCCGAACGCAGCGCCGCCATCTACCACCAGCTGCTCGATGCCATTGAGAGCCGCCGCCTGCGCGCCAATGTGAGCGTGAAACTCACCCAGATGGGAATGGATATCGGTGCGAAGTCCGAGGCTGCCCCAGAGGCAAGCCCGGTTGCGCACTCCGGCGGTGCGGCTCCCGGCTCCACGCTCGCCGAGCACATCGTCGGCAGACTGGTGCAGCATGCCGTCCGCATAGGAAGTTTCGTCCGCGTCGACATGGAAGGATCGCCGTACACGGAGGCGACGATCGCCATGACCGAGCGTCTCCACAGCAGCTACCCCGGCGCGGTCGGAACGGTGCTGCAGGCGTATCTCTTCCGGACCGAACAGGATGTAGATCGGCTCCTGGCGCAGGGCATCCGCATCCGTCTGTGCAAGGGCGCGTATCAGGAGCCGCCTGCAATTGCCTACCCCAGCAAGGCGGACGTTGACAGCAACTACTGCACCCTGATGCAGCGGCTGGTCTTGAGCCGGGTCTTCTGCGGTATCGCCACCCACGATGAGGCGATCATCTCCAGGCTTCGCCGCTTCGTTGCACAGAAGGGAATCGATAAGGCCACCTTCGAGTTCCAGATGCTGTACGGCGTGCGCCGCGATCTCCAGCGCAAGCTTGCCGCCGAGGGTTTTGGAGTTCGAGTGTATGTGCCCTTCGGTACGGAGTGGTATCCCTACTTCATGCGCCGTCTCGCCGAGCGCCCCGCCAACGTGCTCTTCCTCGCCCGGAACTTCTTCCGGAACTAGGCTGTACCGGGCAGTGGCGGATTCTTTGTGTTTCCTTCGGCTGCGGTCACT
>CAXUIM010000460.1:0-2094 GCA_964250885.1 uncultured Acidobacteriaceae bacterium
TTCCTGCGGTGTGCTGGTGACGGTGGATACCCGGACCGGGCGGGCGACGCGGATGCAGGGCGATCCGTCGCACCCGGTGACGCGCGGATTTCTGTGCGGCAAGGTGGCCCGCTATCTGGATCGCGTCTATTCGCCGGAGCGGCTGCTATATCCCATGCGCCGCCGCTCCGGTGTTCCCAAGGGACCTCTTCCCCAGGGCCGCGAGGCGGAAGCCTTCGAGCGCATCTCGTGGAACCAGGCGCTGGAGTGCATCACGGAGAAGCTGAAGGCCATCGCCGCGGAGTCCGGGCCGGAGAGCATCCTGCCGTACAGCTACGCGGGCACCATCGGGCAGCTGGGCTATGGTTCCATGGACCGGCGCTTCTTCCATCGCCTGGGGGCGTCGCAGCTGGATCGAACCATCTGCGCCAGTGCCGGGGGCGCGGCCTACAACAGCGTCTACGGGGTGCGGCTGGGAACCACGCCGCAGGACTTCGCGCGGGCGGGGCTGGTACTTGCGTGGGGCGCGAACATACACGGCAACAACATTCACCTTTGGCCCTTCATCGAGGAGGCGCGGCGGCAGGGAGCGCGGCTGGTGGTGATTGACCCCTACCGGACCCGCACCGCGGCCCTGGCCGATGAGCATCTGGCCATCCGGCCGGGAACCGACGGGCTGCTGGCGCTCGCCATCCTGCACGTGATCTTTCGCGACCGCCTGGAAGATTGCGCGTACCTGCAGGAGTGCACGGCGGGCTGGGAGGAGCTCCGGGCGCAGGCGCTGTTGCCGGCGCATTCTCCCGAGCGGGCGGCCGGGATCACGGGGATCGATGCGGCGGTGATCGAGCGGCTGGCACAGGCGTACGGGACCGCCGGGCGGAACGGGAGGCCGGCGGTGATCCGGCTGAACTACGGAATCCAGCGCAGCGAGAACGGCGGCACGGCCACGCGCGCGGTCGCAATGCTGCCACTGGTGACGGGCAGCTGGAAACAGCGCGGCGGGGGCATGCTGCTCTCGGCCAGCGGAGCATTCCCCTTCAACGCAGCCCGGCTGCAGCGGCCCGATCTGATGCGGGCCAGCCCGCTGGGACGCGAGGCGCGGGTGGTGAACATGACCGAGCTGGGATGGGCGTTGACCGAGCTGGGTCAGCGCCCGGCCGCGCATGGAACGAGTGCCCGCACAACGTCCAGCGGCCAACCGCCAGACGGGCCGCCCGTGAAGGCGCTGTTTGTCTATAACTGCAATGCCGCGGCCGTGGCGCCGGACTCCGCGCGTGTCCTGGCCGGGTTGCGCCGCCCGGATCTGTTCACCGTGGTGCACGAGCAGTTCTTCACCGATACCACCGACTACGCGGATGTGGTGCTGCCCGCGACCACCTTTCTGGAGCATAAAGAGCTGATGGGAGCCTACGGGCACCTGTTCGCGCAGATCTCGCAGCCGGCCATTGTGCCTCTGGGCGAGGCGCGGTCCAATGTTCAGTTGTTCGGTGAGCTGGGCCGGCGGATGTTCCCCGGCGAGCCGGCATTCGAGCAAAGCGAGGACGAACTGATCGCGGCTGCCCTCGACAGCGGGCATCCGTACTTCCGCGATATCACCGCTGCCCGGCTGCAGCGTGAGGGCCATGTGGCGCTGGCGCTGCCGGCGAACGAGCAGGGCGAGGCGCTCCCCTTCAGCACGCGTGCCTGGTTCGCGACCGCGAGTGGACGCGCCGAGCTGACGCCCGTTCCGGCCTGGTTCGCGCCCCAGGAATCGCGGTCCGGGGCCGGCCGCGACCTCTCCTATCCGCTGGAGTTCCTGCCCCGCAAGGCGGACAACTACATGAACACGACCTTTGCGAATCTGCTCACCCACCAGCAGATGGAGCGGCGCACGGCGGATATTCTGGAGATGCATTCGGCCGACGCGGCCGCGCGCGGCATCGCGACCGGCGACCGGGTTGCGATCTGGAACGGGCGTGGACGTATTACGCTGACCGCCCGGGTGGGGGAGACCATCGCCGCCGGGGTCGTCGCGGCGCGGCTGGACTGGCAAAAGCTCTCCGCGCAGGGCAGCAATGTGAATGCGCTGACCAGCCAGCGGCTCACCGACATCGGCGGCGGCGCGACGTTCTACTC
>CAXUIM010000461.1:0-2085 GCA_964250885.1 uncultured Acidobacteriaceae bacterium
TTTCGCGAAGCTAGCGAAGCCACAAAAGCCGATTTTCAACAAGCTCCTAGAAAGGTACTGCTGCGACCGCAAGCCAGCTTCAGCATTTCGCAGCAGTTCAGCACTTTGCCGGCCAGGTTCAGCATCTTCCCGGCCAGCTGCATCACCTTCCAGGTCAAGTCAGCTTCCAGGCCGTGCAGCATCTTCACACGATGCGTGGCACGCCGACGGGGCTTCGTATATTCGATCGCCCGCTCGCTTCAAGCAGAAGAGCTTCTCTGAAGAAGATCTCTGCTCCACGAACCAGGGGCCCGCTTGCGCGGTGTTCCAGGCATACAGCGGACCTGCTGGCCGGTAAACGGCGCTGGGTCTGAATAGAAAGTTCAAGAAAAATTCATGCGCTACCTGCCGAAATCGCCTGCCGACCGTGAAGCTATGCTTGCGGAGATCGGCGTCTCAAACATCGACGACCTGTTCGAGTCGATCCCGGCGGAGTATCGCCTCACACGTGATCTCAACATTCCGCGGCAGCACTCGGAGTCCGAGGTTCTGGACCGTTTCCGGGCGTTTGCCGAGGGCCTGGCTTCGGGCGATCCGAACCAGCTCGCCTCGCACTCCGCGGCCCGGCTCTTTGCCAGCTTTCTGGGCGCCGGCGCCTATCGCCACTATCGTCCGGTGATCATCGATTCGCTGGTGCAGCGCGGGGAGTTTCTCACCAGCTACACGCCGTACCAACCGGAGATTGCGCAGGGCACGCTGCAGGCCATGTTCGAGTTCCAGACGATGATCTGCGAACTCACCGGCATGGAGATTGCCAATGCGTCGATGTATGACGGCTCGACCGGAGCCGCCGAGTCAGTGCTGATGGCCTGCCGTGTCACGGGCCGCAGCGGCGCTGTGGTCGCGCGTACGGTGCACCCGGAATACCGCCAGGTGCTGCGGACGGTAACGCAACACCAGAGCATCGCGGTGACCGAGACGGAATACGTGATGGAGACCGGCCGCGTCGATCTGGAGCAACTCGAGGCCGCCATCACGGACGACACGGCCTGCGTGCTGGTGCAGTCCCCGAACTTCTTCGGCGCCATCGAGGACATCGCGGCGATCGCCGAGGTCGCGCACGCCCAGGGCGCGCTGCTGATCGTGTCCATAGCCGAAGCGGTGAGTCTGGGCATTGTGAAGGCGCCGGCAGAGGCCGATATCGTCTCGCTGGAGGCACAGAGTTTCGGGGTTCCGGTGGGCTTCGGCGGACCCTACTGCGGCGTGATCGCGTGCAAGGAGACGTTTCTGCGCCAGATGCCGGGGCGGCTGGTTGGGGAGACCAAGGACAAAGACGGCAAGCGCGGCTTCGTGCTGACGCTCAGCACCCGCGAGCAGCATATCCGGCGCGAGAAAGCGACCTCCAACATCTGCACGAATCAGGCGCTGGTCGCGATGATGGTGACCATCTTCCTGACCGTCTATGGCAAGCAGGGCCTGCGCGAGCTCGCGGAGCAGAACCTGGCCAAAGCGGGATATCTGAACACGGTGCTGCGCGGGGCGGGCGCCAAGCGGCTATTCAGCGCGCCCTGTTTCAATGAGTTTGCGTTGGCCTTGCCGCGCAGCGCCGAGCAGGTCAATGCCGGGTTACTCGGCCAGCGGATTGTGGGCGGGCTGCCCCTGGACCAGTGGTATCCGGAGCTCGGCGAAACCGCATCGTTGTGGTGCGCGACTGAGTTGACCACGAAGCTGCAGATGGATGCGGCCGCGGCCCTGATCGGAGAGAAGTAGCGATGGATATGAGTGCGCTCGAAGGCCAGGAGCTCAGCGCGATTGAATTCGTGTCGGACTACCTGCGGCTGCGCTTCGATGGCCCGCTTCTGACGCTGTACGTCTGGCCGCATGTGCTTCTGGCGGACTTCAGCATTGCCTTCGGGGAGCCGGAGTATCGGAATGCGCTCTGCGCGCAGCTCGGCGAGACGGTGGCGAAGGCCGCGCTTGAGGAGTTCGAATCGCTCACAGTCGAGTTTGAGAGCGGGACCGTTCTCGCATTGAGTCTGCGCGAAGAGGATCTGGATGGACCCGAGGCGGGCAGCTACTCGCCCGGCGGCAATGGCGACGACGAGG
>CAXUIM010000462.1:0-2068 GCA_964250885.1 uncultured Acidobacteriaceae bacterium
GGAAAAACGACGTTGAGGTCGGCGGCTTCGGTCTACACCTAAAGCAAAAATGCTCATACCCAGGGTTGGAACGCAGGCCGTTTGTTCTTGCAAAGACAACGGCGGGCGGCGATGTTGAATCGCGCGCGCAGCGACAGCAATTCTGCTCTGTATCATGATCCCTGTAGGTATAGGCGGAGCCCCGTCGCCGTGGCGGAGCTCAGGGCCTCTTTTCCGCGGGAGAAACCGGCACTGTTCCGCTTTCCTCTTGGCGCAGTAACAGGAATGCAGCTCTGGTACAGGTATCATGCTGCACCGCATCCCGCACCCCTTGGAGCGCTCTTCTGCTGGTGACTCGACTCAACGCGCTTGCGCTGTTCCTCACTTCCAAACACCCGTTTCGGCATTATCTGGGGACCCACCTTCTCGATCGCACCTTTCGCGGTGAATATCGATGGAACGCCTTCGACGTCTCCCTTCTGATCCCATATTTCGTGGTGAT
Organism: uncultured Acidobacteriaceae bacterium; assembly: GCA_964250885.1. Taxonomy (GTDB): domain Bacteria; phylum Acidobacteriota; class Terriglobia; order Terriglobales; family Acidobacteriaceae; genus Granulicella. The sequence continues at coordinate 482 of CAXUIM010000462.1, forward strand.
GATCATCCTGGCGTTTTATGGCATTCACCGCTATCAGCTCGTCTGGCTGTACTACCGCAATCGCCGCAACCAGGCTCACTCCAACCAGCCGCCGGCGCACTTCGCGGAATCCGAGCTTCCGTTCATCACCATTCAACTGCCGATCTTCAACGAGCAATTCGTGATCGACCGGCTGCTGGATTCCATCTGCCGCCTCGACTACCCTCGCGACCGTTTCGAGATCCAGCTGCTGGACGACTCCACGGACGAGACCTGCGCCGTCGCCTCGGCCATGGTGGCTCGCTATGCGGCCGGCATCGATCCGGGGTACGGCCTGGGCCCGCAGCCCATTTACTATCTGCACCGCACCAATCGCCAGGGCTTCAAAGCCGGTGCGCTGGAGGAAGGGCTGCGCACCGCCCGCGGTGAACTCATCGCGATCTTCGATGCCGACTTCGTTCCTCCGCCCCAGTGGTTGCGCCAGGTCGTGCATCACTTCTCCGATCCTGGTGTGGGCATGGTGCAGACTCGCTGGACCCATCTCAACCGCAACTACTCCTTCCTGACCCAGGTCGAGGCCATCCTTCTCGACGGACACTTCGTCCTGGAGCACGGCGGCCGCTCCCGCGCCGGCGTCTACTTCAACTTCAATGGAACAGCGGGCATGTGGCGCCGCCGTGCGATCGACGAAGCCGGTGGCTGGCAGCACGACACGCTCACCGAAGATACCGACCTCAGCTATCGTGCCCAACTCAAAGGATGGAAGTTCAAATACCTTCAGGACGTCGAGTGCCCCGCCGAGCTGCCCATCGAGATGACCGCCTTCAAGACGCAACAGGCGCGCTGGGCTAAGGGCCTCATCCAGACCAGCAAGAAGATCCTGCCTTCCGTCTTGCGGTCCGGCGCGCCCTTTCACACCAAGCTGGAGGCCTGGTATCACCTCACGGCCAACATCAGCTATCCACTGATGATTGTGCTCTCGACACTGCTCATGCCGGCCATGATCATCCGCTCCTGGCAAGGCCCGATTCAGATGCTGCTGATCGATCTTCCACTCTTCATGGCCTCGACCATGTCCGTGTCCAGCTTCTATCTCGTCAGCCAGAAGGAACTCTTTCCGCGCACCTGGTACAAGACTCTGCTCTACGTTCCGTTTCTTATGGCGCTCGGCGTCGGGCTCACCATTACCAACACCAAGGCGGTGCTCGAAGCGTTGTTCGGCATCAAGAGCGCGTTCGCCCGCACCCCCAAGTATCGCGTGCTCAAAAGAGGGGAGTCTTCGCTCGCCAAGCAGAAATACCGCAAGCGCCTCGGCATCATTCCCTGGATCGAGCTGCTCATCGGTTGTTACTTCGCGGCCACGGTCTGGTATGCGGTCACTACAGGAAACTACTTCACCGTACCCTTTCTGCTGTTGTTCCTGCTGGGATACTGGTACACCGGCCTGCTCAGCATCTTTCAAGGCCTGTTCGAACGGCGCCTGCCCGGCGGCGGAGAGATGCACGAGAAGCCGTATCCGGTCGGCATCTAGCATCTCTCCTGAAGGTGCCGCGGGAACTTCGGGTTCCATGGCCGTTTTCTACCGCAGCCGTTTCCCGGGAAGGATCG
>CAXUIM010000463.1:0-2051 GCA_964250885.1 uncultured Acidobacteriaceae bacterium
GGCGAATGGAACGGGGGCGCCAGAGAAGACCGCGCGCCGCAGGGAGGGCCTGCGACTTCTGGACCAGTTCCTCGCGGAGCTCGAGAACCTGCTTCCTTCCTGGTCGAATAACCTTTCCAGCCACTACTTCAGCCACGCGCGCACGCTGCCGATCACCATGGGCTTCGATTGAGATGATTTACAACGTCAGCCATCGCACCACCTATCGGTACACCTATCCGGTCTCGGTCGGGGAGCACGTAGCCTGCCTGAAGCCGCGAAGTTTTTCCTGCAACCAGTTGCTGGGCAGCAGCCTGCACATTCATCCCGCGCCGGCGACGCTAACCGAGCGGATCGACTACTTCGGCAATCTGCTGTGCTTCTTCACCGTGCAGGAGCCGCACAAGGAGCTGATTGTCGAAGCCAGGAGCCAGGTGCGGATCGACGGTGACGCAAGCCTGACGACAGCTGACTCCCTGCCCTGGGAGGAATCGGCGCGGCGGCTGGCGCGCGATCATCGCCCGGAGGCTCTGGCCGCCTACCAGTTCCAGTTCGAGTCGCCGCGCGTGCGGCTGCGTCCGGAGTTCGCCGCCTATGCGCTGGAATCCTTCAGCCCCGGCCGGCCCATGCGCGAGGCGCTGCGGGAGCTGACGACCCGCATCTATCGCGACTTCAAATTCGATTCCAAGGTCACCACGGTGCGGACGCCGCCCGAGGAGGTCTTCAAGAAACGCCGCGGCGTCTGCCAGGATTTCGCGCATGTGCAGATCGCCTGCCTGCGCTCCATCAACGTGGCGGCCCGCTATGTGAGCGGATACCTGCGCACCTATCCGCCTGCCGGCCGGCCCCGCCTGGTGGGCGCTGACGCGTCCCATGCCTGGGTCTCGGCCTACAGCCGCGACCTGGGCTGGCTGGACATGGACCCCACCAACAACGTGGCCCCGACCGACGGCCACGTGACCCTGGCCTGGGGCCGCGACTACGGCGACGTCAGCCCGCTGCGCGGCTTGATCCTGGGCGGCGGCGGCAACACGCTGAAGGTGGAAGTCGACATCGAGCCGTTGGAGTCGTAGACCGGAGAGCTAAAATGCCGTCGTGACCAAGATGAAGAAGGTAGTGATCACGAAATTTGGAGACGAAAGCAATCTGGCGATCGTCGACGCCGATCTCCCCGATCCCGCGGCGGGAGAAGTGCAGCTCTCGGTCCAGTACTCTATCGTCTCCGGCTCGGACGTAAACATGCGCCGCGGCACATATCCGTTGCAAAAGAAGGCGCCCCTCACTCCGGGTTACAGTGTTCTCGGCACCGTGCGCCGCAACGGGAAAGGCTGCTCGAAATACAAGGTTGGCGACCAGGTCGCCTGTCTCTCCAAGTACGAGGGACAGGCAGAGCTCATCAACCTTCCGGAGCGCTTCCTTGTTCCGGCGCCGGCAGGGGTCGATCCGAAGGCAGCGGTCGCTCTGGTGCTGGACTGGGTAACTGCGTATGAACTGCTGCACCGTGCCGCTCGCGTTCAAGCCGGCCAGAAGATCTTTGTTCATGGTCTGAGCGGTGCCGTGGGAGGAGCTCTGCTCGGCCTGGGCACCATGGCGGGAGTTCAGGTCTTCGGCACAGCCAACATCAGCAAGCAGGAAGAGCTTCGCGGACTCGGGGCGGTTCCCTTCGACTACTCGAATCAGCAATGGATTCGAACTATGCAAGAGGCTGGAGGCGTGGACGCCGTCTTTGATCCCCTCGGATACGAAAGTTTCGATCAGTCGTACTCCATCCTGAAGAAGGGAGGAGTTCTCGTAGGGTACGGCATGAACCTCCCGGCTCTTACACGGAAGCCGCCCCGCTCCTCGCTTCCTGTGATTCTCAAGCTGTTCGCGCGGAACCTCCTCTTCTGGTCGGGTAAGCGAACCACCTTCTTCGGCTTGAATCGCAGCTCAAAGCACTACATCCCCGACCTGGAGCTGCTCTTCCAGCGGCTCGCCGCCGGGAAACTTCAAGTGCCCATCAAGGCGGTGTTCCCGCTGGATCAGATCCAGCAGGCGCATCGCGAATACGCCAGCAGTGCACGGATGGGTTC
>CAXUIM010000464.1:0-2045 GCA_964250885.1 uncultured Acidobacteriaceae bacterium
TTAGGAGCAATGACTTACCGTTCCGCCGTGTGGCGCACCGCGGGCGCGGCGGTGGCCGCCTCGGCCTGGTCGATGGCCTGGTAGAGATCCATCACGTCCTTGACCTGGATCCATCCCTTCGGGGTCACCACGACGATTGTCGGGGTCTCCCGTAGCCCCAGCTTTATGCCCAGCTGATCATCGGCGTTGACTTCCTTCGCCAGCTGGCCCGTGGGGTCGACCACGAACGGCATCTGCTTGCCATGCGCGGTAAAGAACTCCTGCGTGAATCGATTCAGATCGTCCAGCGAGGCGATGCGGAACTGCGAGGCAAACACCTGGCGTCGATAGTCGGTGGCCAGGTCCGGCGACACCTTGTCCTGCAGATAGCGGGCATAGAGGGCTGCCTGCGAGCTCCAGATGTGGCCCGGAATGTGGAAGTCATAGCGAACCAGCGGAATGTGGTACTTGGCGATGGCCGCATGCACCACCGGGAAGGCTCGGGCGCAGGCCGGGCACTCCAGGTCCTCCCACTCGATGATGGCCACTTTTGCATTGGGCGGCGGCTTCAACATGGAAGTGTCCGTAAAGCCATCCACCTGGTTGGGGGGAATAGAGGTCTGTGCTGCCGCCGGCGAACACGCCACGCCACCGGCGACCGCGAACGCCAGGGCCGCAACAAAAGATCGGAATGCTCTACCGGTGGGGCGATACAGGGAGGAAGACAGGCGCAAAGCGGACCCTCTGCGAGCAAGTGTGCTCTACCACTATTGAATCACTAAAGCAATTGTCCTGTCACGGTACGCAGGAGAGGCCCGCGCCAGGTTCTTCAGTGACGAAAGACGTACGGAATCGCGGGCTGCGACGTACCGCCGCAGGGTACCGCTGCGGGAGTGAGGGGAGGTTTTTCCAAGGTCTCCGATGCTATGCTGCAGGAAGGGTACAAAGCGAAGGAAAACCGAAATGATGCTTGCTCTGCTTGTTCTCGAAGTTCTCACCCTGGGAGGCCTGCTGGCTGTGCTGCTCCGCTCCCGGGCAGCCGCCGTGACCGGTCCAGCTCCGGAGCCCGATCCGCGGCTGGTGCAGCTTTTTGCGGCCGATCTTCCCGCCCAGTTCACACGTCTGGAGGCCCGCTCCGAGGCCGTCGACCGCCACCTTCGCGGAGAGCTCGCCCAGCTGCGCAGCGACAGTGCCAGCGCCGGGGTCGAGCTCCGGCGAGAGGTGCTGGCCGGCATCAGCACACTGGGAGAGACGTTGCGCTCCAGCCTGGAGCTCTTCCGCACCGATACCGCGGCCCAGGCCACCCACGGTCGCGAGGCCCTGCATCTGCGGCTCAACGAACTGCGCGCCGCGCAGAGTGAGCATATGGAGAAATTGCGCGGTGCGGTCGAGGCGCGGCTCGATGCCCTGAATCACGCCAACGAAGCCAAGCTGGAGCAGATGCGGCTCACCGTGGACGAGAAGCTGCAGAAGACGCTGCATTCGCGGCTCACCGAGAGTTTTGGCGCTGTGACCGACCAGCTCACCAAGGTGCACGCCGGTCTGGGCGAGATGAATGCCCTCACCACCGGCGTGAACGACCTGAACCGCTTGTTCTCGAACGTGAAGTCCCGTGGCGGCTTCGCCGAAGTGCAGTTGGGCAAGCTGCTCGATCAGGTGCTGGCTCCGGAGCAATTTGTGCAGAATGCGAATGTTCGGCCCGGGACGCAGGAAGTGGTCGAGTACGCCGTGCGCTTTCCAGGCTCCGCGACCGACGTGCTTCTGCCTATCGACGCGAAATTCCCGCGCGAGGATTGGGAGCGGCTGGAATCAGCCTATGAAGCCAACGATGCGCCCGCGATCGAAGCGGCCCGCAAGGCGTTCGACAGCGCCATACGAACCGAGGGCAAACGAATCTGCTCCAAGTACATCAACGAGCCCATCACCACTCCCTACGCCATCATGTTCCTGCCCACCGAAGGCCTCTACGCCGAGGTCCTGCGCCGCGACGGTCTGCAATCGGAGCTGCACCAGAACTGCCGCGTGATGGTGGCCGGACCCACCAATCTGTACGCGCTGCTCACCAG
>CAXUIM010000465.1:0-2037 GCA_964250885.1 uncultured Acidobacteriaceae bacterium
GGGAGGTGTGGCCGCCGATCATAGCGGATCCGCTGTCGTCCTCGGCGCGGTAGAGAACGACGATTCGGCCCTCTTTGACAATGGCGGCTGGATTGAAGGTGTGCAGCGCTTCCCAGTGGACGTCCTTGCCGGTTATGGGATCGCGGAATACCGCACTTGCAGTGGGAGTGAGGACCGGCAGCGCCACAGGGCGGCTAAACGGGCCAAGCGTCCAGGATTTCGCCGCCCCGGATTTCGCCGCCCCGGACTGTGCCGCCAAGCCCATGAGAAGAGATCCCGAAAGTGAGAGCAGTAGAAGTGTTGAGAAGGAACGTAGAGTCATCGCCGGCCATTTGTTGGAAATGCTTTAGCGTTCCAGTCCCCACTCGTTGACGAAGTGGAAGCCGCGGTCGAGCAGGGGGTAGTGGGTGGGCAGAGCAACGCGTGTCAGGGTCAGGACGGAGGCGGTCTTCGTACTCTTGCCCGTAGGCGTCAGCACGAGATGCGCGGGATCGGGCCGCTGGATGGAATAGACCACGCGGTCGCCTACCTCGGAGTTGAGCGAAAGCGTGTTTTTCTTCGCGTCGTACTTGGAGCCGGCCCGCCACAGCGCCTGGTCGGAAGCGCGCAACATGGTAGCTCCGCTGGGCTCGAAGAAGATGGCAGTCATGGGCTTCCCGTCGCCGGTCAGATAGGGCGCCGGCCGGCCGCCAAGCAGGGACGAGTCGACCTGCCACTCGCCGGTGAAGGGTGATGGGTGCTTCAGGCTCTTGAGCTCGCGCGCATAGCCCATGCCCAGAAGTACGGGAAGCGCCACGCCGACGACCAGTAAAACCCAGCCTTCGATGATGGCCGTGGTTCGCCGGAACCAGCGCCGCTTCGACGGGGGCACCCACGCGCCGCTGGGTGCGGTCGGCTGGTGCAGCCAGAAGTAGCGAAACAGGGAGCGCACATCGGGTGCGATCACCACCAGCGCCATCAACAGCAGGTGTGCCGCGTAGATTTTCACCGGGACATCGAAGAACAGGTTGTACAACACCACATTGCAGAGGACGAAGGCCATGAACAGCGCGCCCAGCAGCGCTGTCCGGCGGTACAGGATCAGCAGGCCGGCACCGACCTCGGCGGCGCCGCAGACCATCTCGTAGCCGGGATTCAGGCCCAGCAGGGTCCACAGCAGCGTCATCGGCGAGGTGTTCCCCAGCGGTTCGTTCAGCACGGCCAGCGACGGCGGCGCCATCTGCAGCGGGAAGACCTTGCTCATCCCGTAGCCGAACATCGCGACTCCCAGCGCCAGACGAATGACGAAGCGGAACCAGCCGAAGAGGGTGGGGTATGCGAGGCGGCGGCGATCGAGCATCGTCCAGACGACAGTCGCCACCAGGGCGGCAGCGAACATGATCCCGATCGCGATCCAATCCAGGGCGCGGTCGCCCGAGCCGCCTCCATGGATTTTGGCGCCCACGCCGGTGAGGTGAAACAGGTGCTGACCCAGCCAAAACGAGCCGTGCAGAAACGGCCACTGCAACCAGCCCGCAAAGGCGCCGCCGCCGAACGGCGCCAGAGCTTCCCAGATCGTAGCGTTGCCGCAGCACAGCGCATACAGCAGGAAGTAGCAGAAGGCGAAGCGGAAGGCGACCCGCGTGCCCGCGCTCCAGCGGACGTGTTCCGCGCCGGCCGCCGGCACGGTACCGGCGATTTCAGGAGGAGGTACAGGAGCGGAGGCGAAGCTGGGATCCGTGGCTAGGTCGGACATGGGCTTTCCTGTGATCTTGGGTTTTGGCTTGCCGGGCCCGCGGAACGGTAAGCGAAGTTTACGATGTCCGCACCATTTCTCCCGAGCAGCGGGGCGGAATTTCCGAAAACCCGTTTCTCAAGATCGTACGTGTATTCCCCCAGAGCCGGGTCTTGGCAACTCCGCGAGAGCTGACAGAACTAACGCCAACCAACTCCACGAGTCCTACTGCCATAGCCGATCGATTGCGGCTCACGGCCGAGCCTCGATGAGGCCGCCTTCGTTGCGGATCATGGCGGCGTAGCTTTTTGCGAGTGGAGCGT
>CAXUIM010000466.1:0-2001 GCA_964250885.1 uncultured Acidobacteriaceae bacterium
TTCGATGTCGATGAGGACGGCTGGCCGGACATCTTTGTCGCCTGCGATTCGACACCCAGTCTGCTGTTCATGAACAACCGCGACGGCACCTTTCGCGAGGAGGGTTTGATGCGCGGCGTCGCTCTCAACGGGGATGGTCAAGAGATGGCTGGCATGGGCATTGGCGTTGGGGATTTCGACCTCGACGGACGGCTGGATATCCTGAAGACTCATTTCCTCAACCAGGCCTCCGGGCTGTACCGCAATCTCGGAGATGGGACGTTCGAGGATGTAACGGTGCAGGCGGGCCTTGGCTCCGAGCGTCGCTTCATCAGCTGGGGCGCTGGGATCTTCGATCTGGATAACGATGGACTTCCCGATCTCTTCGAGGTTACGGGTACCGTCTACCCCGAGTTGGAACATCGTTATCCAGGCAAGTATCCAAGCCGCAGCCCACGGCTTGTGTTTCGCAATCTTGGGGGCGGCCGATTCATCGAGCTTGGGGATGAGGCGGGTCCGGGTGTCACGGCGCATCACATGAGCCGCGGTTGCGCCTTCGGCGACTTCGACAACGACGGTGACCTGGACATCCTGATTATGAACCGGAACGAGCCGCCTTCTCTGCTGCGCAACGATGCTCCGAAGGGAAACAACTGGCTGAAGCTCCGCCTGGAAGGGACGAAGAGCAATCGCAGCGCGATCGGAGCGCGGGTCCTGGTGCGGTACGGGGGCCGGCGACAGGTTCAAACGGTCATGAGCCAGACCAGCTATCTCTCCGCGAACGATCCACGCCTGCATTTTGGATTGGGAGCGGAGAAAATAGCCTCCGTCGAGATCCATTGGCCCTCAGGCGCTATCGAGAAGATAGCCAGCGTGGGCGCCAATCAGCTGGTACGGATTCGGGAAGGCTCGGGCGTAATCAGGGCGGATCGTTGGTGAGGCGCCCGGGTCTCTTGGGTGCGTAGTCTTCTGGCCGCGGCGGTCCTGAAGAAAGAGTCGCCCGCGAACCAGGGATATTTCTTTTTTGCCACACTCCTACTTTAGACGGATTCGCATCGTTGATTCGGACGCCTACAGTCTTCCACGGACCGGCAGCAGGGAATTCGGCATGCAAAGGCTCGTTGGAGCTCAATCGCTCTCGACGTTCACAAGGCCGGCTAGAGCATTTTTGCTTTAGGTGTAGACCGGAGCCGCCGAACTCAACGTCGTTTTTCCCCGAAAAAACGACACTGCACGCCTGATTCCAGTTCACAGTAAAAGCAAAAATGCTCTAAGTGGTCTTTTTAGGGAGAGGCAATATGTTTAGAAGAATCTGCATAGGGTTGTTTGCTGTCATTCTTGGTTGCGGCGCCCAGAGAACGCTGGGACAGTCCGTCGGGGCCAGCTTGAATGGTCAGGTGAGCGATGCAACGGGCGCCGCCATTCCTGGCGCCGCGCTCACAGCGACCAACGTCGACACCGGGCTGAAGGTGACCGCGACTTCCTCCGGCGACGGTGCATACCGGATCGCGCCGCTGCCTCCGGGCTCGTACGAACTCTCGGTTCAGGCCGAAGGCTTCCAGACCTATGTGCAGCGTGGAATCACCATTACGGTCGACACGCCGGCCACCCAGAATGTTCCGCTGCAGCCCGGCAATGTGCAGCAGACGGTGAGCGTCACCGCGAACTCCGAGCTGCTGAACACGACGAGCGGATCGCTCGGCCAGACCATCGATTCCACCGCGGTTACCCAGCTGCCGCTCAACGGCAGGTCTCCTGCCACGCTGGTCTACCTGGCCCCTGGAATGACCTCCGGCGGCAACGACTACGCTCAGTCCGGCTTCTCCTTTCCTTCCAGCTCGGAACCGTCTGTGTCGGCGAACGGCGGCATCCAGGGAAGCACGTACTTCCTGCTCGACGGGGTGCCTAACATGGACACCTATCTCGGCCTGCCCGCTCCCTTTCCCAATGCGGATGCTACCCAGGAATTCCGGGTCATCACCAACAACTTCAACGCCGCCTATGGATTTGCTCCCGGCGCGG